>NZ_LT607555.1:248016-309104 GCF_900095275.1 Pseudomonas sp. UMAB-40 | reverse complement strand
AGTCTCTCGGCCGGGGTGGGCACGCCGACGCTGGATGGGTTCGGGATTGTTGGTGGCAATATTCATACGCCTGAAGAGTACGCAGAAGTAGAAAGCGTGGCGCCGCGGATATACCTGCTGTCGCGGATGATTATGGAGTTGGCGAAGCGCTGACTGACACTGTTGTAAGCGATATAGCGGTGCCTGAACTGACGCCATCGCGAGCAAGCTCGCTCCCACATTGGATTGCAGGTGTACGCAAATCATGCGTCCACTAAAAATCCCCTGTGGGAGCGAGCTTGCTCGCGATGGCGTCGGCTCGGTTCACACCGTCAGACGCGCTGAACGGGTTATTCCTTCACACTCATAAACTCTTCCGCCCAACGGATGTATTCCTCAGGCTGCGTATACGTATGAGTCAGCTCGGTAGCGCTCAAATCCGACGCCTGGGTAAAGATCTGCCGCTGTTCGCGCAAGCTGTCGTAAGTCGCCTTGATCGCTGCGAAGTACGCGCCGTGACCATCAATGGTCACCCGCACGCCCAGTTCAGCCAGGCGTTTGTCGTCGCGCAGCGCCGGGTTGCCGTAGGTCACCAGCATCAGAGGCACGGTCAAGTGTTCGGCAATCTGTTCGAGGTGATCGAAGTCCCGCACGCCGACCATGCAGATCCCGTCTGCACCGGCCTGCTGGTAATGACAGGTGCGGCTGATGACTTCCTGAACCGGCAGGATCCCGGCGTTGGTACGCGCAATGATCGCCATTTCCGAGTCGACCCGGGCTTCCAGGGCCGCGCGGATCTTGCCGACGCCTTCCGCCACGCCGATCAGGTCGGTGGATTTGCGGCCAAATTGCGCCGGCAGCAGGGTGTCTTCGATGGTCAGGGCGGCGATGCCGGCGCGTTCCAGTTCAACGATGGTGCGCATCACATTGAGCGCGTTGCCGTAGCCGTGGTCGGCGTCGGCGATGACCGGCAATTGGGCGACACGGCCGATGCGCGTGGCCTGCTCGGCGAATTCGCTGAGGGTGATCAAGGCGAAGTCGGGGGCGCCCAGCACCTGCAACGAGGCGACCGAGCCACCGAGGATGCCCACTTCAAACCCCAGGTCCGCGGCGATGCGGGCCGACATCGGGTCGAAGACCGACGCCGTGTGATAGCAGGCATTGGAAGCAAACAGCTCGCGGAAGTTACGGCGCAAATCTTGATGAGAAAGCCTGGACATATGAGTTCCACCAATACAAAGGAATGGAAAGGCTTGAGCAAAGGTGTCAACGCCGAAGGAACAAAAGGCTATCACGCGCGCGAGGGGAAGATGATGACGAATTTACGCAGCGGCTGGAACACGATCGATTACGCCGCAACTGCCTGCCGCTGTTGATCAGGCAGCGGCACCGCCCGCACCGAGTTCCCCGGTTGCAGTTGCAGGCGTTTGGCCGTGAGTCGGTCGACGATCAAACTGTTGCCCACCAACCGGGCTTGGGCGGTGGTGATGCGGCAGTTTTCCAGGCGGCGGTTGTGGATCAGCCACACCGGGGCCTGCTCGTCAGGCGTGCCGATGGCCAAAACCAGCGGTTGGCTGTCGCGCACGGTGCGGATTTTCGAGACCGGGGCTTCGATCACCGGGCCAGCGTCGAAGATGTCGATGTAACCCTGATGCACAAATCCTTCGGCGCTGAGGATCTTCAGCGCCGGTTCGGTGTTCGGGTGTGCCTTGCCGATGACCGCCTGGGCCTGTTCGGTGAGCAGGCAGGTGTAGAGCGGCTGGCGTGGCATCAATTCGGCGATGAACGGTTTGCTGCCCAGCCCCGACAGGTGATCGGCGTGGCTGAAATCCATCTTGAAGAAGTGCCGGCCCAGGCTGTCCCAGAATGGCGAACAACCATGTTCGTCGGCGCTGCCGCGCAATTCGGCGATCAGCTTGTCGCCGAACAGGTGCGGGAACTCGGCCACGAACAGCAGGCGTCCCAGGGACAGCAACCGACCGTTGCTGCCGTGGCGTTGATCGGGGCGCAGAAAGAGCGAGCAGATTTCCGATTGGCCGGTCATTTCATTATTCAGAAACAGCGTCGGAATCTGCCGCTGAATACCCAGGTCCGGCGACGAACTGACCGTCAGCCCGACCCGATAGTTGTACCAGGGTTCACGCAGGCCAACGGCACCGGCCAACGCACTGATGCCGACCACTTGCTGATCGTCATCTTCGAGCACGAACAGGTAATCGGCATCCGCCCGCTCGACCTGGTCGGCGAAGGTCCGTTGGGCCCAGCGTACCCGGTGCACCAGGCGTTCTTCGTTGGCCGGCAGGGTGGTAAACCCGGGGCCGGCCTGTTGCACCAGGTCCATCAAGGCGGGCAGGTCGGTAATGCGAACCGGGCGGACAATCATGATGCAGCTCCTTCTTCGCGCCAGTTCGGGCGCTGTCGTTGGGCACGAGGCCGGGTGATGCTCACAGGGCAATCAGCCGGATCGCGCTGCCATCGGTGACGTTCAGGGCGGCGCACATCTCGGCGCTCAACCCCACCGGTTGGCCGGCCTGGACATTCAGCTCGGCGACGATTGCGCGATAGTCCTTCAGCGAATCGTTGCTCACCAGGTAACGGCCGCGCGCATCGATCAGCGAAGCCCGTTGCGCCGTGCCGGTCTGGCTTTGGGCGATGGAGAGAATGTTCGAGGTGCGCGCGTACAGCGTCGGCCCACCGTCGAACAGGTCGATGTAGCTGTTGGTTTCAAATCCCTCACGCTCAAGAATATCGAAGGCCTCCTGGCCATCGGGGTGGATCCGGCCGATGCAATCCTGTGCCGCCTGGGGCAGCATCGGCACATAGATCGGGTAGTGCGGCATCAGTTCGGCGAGGAAGGTCCTGCTTTCCAGACCGCAGAGCCGCTCGGCCTCGGCGTAGGGCAGGTCGAAGAAATGCTTGCCCAGCGCATCCCAGAACGGTGATTGCCCTTCATCGCTGCTGAAACCGACGATCTCGGTGATCACCGCTTGCGCAAAACGCTGCGAATGGGCGGCGATGAATAGCAGGCGCGCCCGGGACAGCAACTCCGAAAACGCTGTGCGCACCAGCGCCGTGTCGATGTGAAAGCCCCGCAGCAAGGTGTGGCCGCTGAGGTCCTGACACAACGACAACGCCGGTACGCCGTGCTCGATGTTCAGCTCCCGGGAGGCGCTGGTGAAGTGGCGGTTGCGCAAACTGTAGAACGGTTCGTTGAAGCCGGCGGTGGCAAGGATTTCCGAGCACCCCACCAGGCGCCGGGCCGCGAGATCCTCCAGCACGAAGAAATAGTTCTCCGGGCCATGAACCTCCACGTCTTGGTCGAACGAGGCGCAGGAGTCGAGAATCCTCAGGCGCAAGCGTTCAGTGTCGTCCGGCAAGGACGTGACACCGACCAGGCTGTCGCGCGCCAGTTGCTGTAACTGGGGCAGGTCGGTTAACTCGACTGGGCGTAAGACCAGCATGGATGTACTCCTGTATCAAAGGGTTCGGCGATGTGTGCCGAACCTGACTATCACTGTCGGTTTCCACGCATTAAATCGGCGGTCGCCTGATTTCTTGTCAGACGCCGCTCTTTTTCTTGTCAGCCGTTGCTCGGGTCGGGCAACGCTGTGCTAGTGCCCAGCTTGTTGAGGAAAAACAGATACACCAGGCCCAAGGCAATCCAGATCAGACCGAGTTTTTGTGCATCGACACCCATGTTGTACATGATGGCCGCGACGATGATGAAGCCAACCACCGGGCAGATCAGGTGGCGGATCACCTGGCCGGACTTCTGCCGACGCCAGTAGTAATTGATCACCGTTAGGTGCAGCAACATAAAACCGCTCAACGCGCCGAAGTTCACCAGCGAGGTGAGGGTGTCCACCGAGTTGATGAACAGGTAGCAGATCACCAGCGACAGCACGGCCACCAGGTAGATGCTCAGGTACGGGGTGTTGTGTTTCGGGTGAACCTTGGCCAGCACTTTCGGCAGTTTGCCGTCCCGGGCCATGCCGAACAGCAGGCGCGACACCGCCGCTTGCGACGTGATGGCAACCGCTACGCCCCAGGCCAGGGCCGTGGCCACGCCGGTCAGGGTTGCCAGCCAACTGCCGGCAGCGATTTCGGCGATTTCATAGAACGCGGTGTCGGCGGAGGTGAAGCCCATGCCGGCCGCCAAATCAGTGGCAATCCAGGTTTGCACAACGAAGATCACGCCCATCACCAGCAGCGTAATCAACGCTGCTTTGCCGACGCTGCGGCCCGGGTCGCCCTTGATTTCTTCGGCGAGGGTGGAGATCGCATCGAAACCGAGGAAGGACAGCACTGCAATCGACACGGCTTGCATCAGCAGGGCGAAATTGAAGGTGTCCGGGTTATACAGCGGCGCCAGGGTCAGCTGACCATTACCGCCACCGCTGTGCAGCGCATTCCAGGCGTAGAACAGAAAAATCCCCAGCACCACCAGTTGCGCCAGCAGAAACACAATGTTCATGCGAGCAGTGAAGGTGATGCCCCGCAGGTTGACGAAGGTCGCGCTGACCAGAAACGCCAGGATGAAACCGACCTTGGGAATGTCCGGGTAAAGGTGATTCAGCGCCATGGCCGCGTACACGTAGAGCAGCGGCGGAATCAGCAGGTAATCGAGCAGCATCAGCCAGCCGGCGATAAACCCGACGTGCGGGTTGAGGCTGCGTTGCGCGTAGGAATACACCGAGCCGGCAATCGGAAAGGCCCGCGCCATGCTGCCGTAACTTAGGGCGGTGAACAGCATCGCCACCATGCCGATGATGTAGGCCAGCGGCACCATCCCGGGCGCTTCGGCGTTGACGTAACCGTACACACCGAACGGGGCGATGGGGATCATGAAGATCATCCCGTACACCACCAGGTCGGTCAGCGACAGGCTACGTTTCAACTCTTGCTTGTAGCCGAATTCTTCTATTTCCATGAAGCCCTACTCCTTGGGATGAAAGCAGCTGCACGCTGCGGGTTTGACGCGACTTTTTACAACAGCGGAGCCAGATAACCTGCCCAACGACTGACGTTTTCAGGGGTGCGCAGCAGATCGTTGCGCACCTCGATCAACACCGATTCCAGTCCTCGTGCATCGCCGTGCACCGGCACGGTCATGTCGCCCAGCGGGTTGATTTTGTACGGCTCATTACCGGCGACCTTCAAGGGGTGCTGGCTTAACCCGTCAATCAATCGTTGGGCGTAGCCCTTGGCTTCGCCAAACAGCACGCCGACTTCCAGCGCGCGCGGTTGGCCGTGGTAAACCGGGGTGAAGCTGTGAATGCCGACCACCCGGACCGGCCGCCCTTGTGCGACACGCTGGTCGATCAAGGTTTGCAGCCGGGCATGAAACGGATTGAACAGGGATTCGCGGCGGTAATCACGCGTGGCCTCGTCCAGATCCCGATTGCCCGGTATCGGATAAATCTCGCTCTGCGACGGGATGCTGTCCGGGGCATGGCGCGGGCGATTGAGGTCAATCAAGAGCCTTGAGTAATTGGCCGCCAGCAACGTCGCCCCCAGTGTCTGGGACAAACCTTCGGCCAGTTCCAGCGCGCCAATGTCCCAGGCGATATGTTCACGGGCCGCGTCGTGACTCAGGCCCAGGTCATTCAAACCGGGTGGAATAAAACGGCTGGCGTGTTCACACACCAGAATCAACGGGTGCGCTGAGTCTTCGCGGCTCAGGGTGTACGCGGGCTCGGTAAAAAGACCGAGTTCAGCGGATTCAGTACAGGCGTGCATAGTGCTCACAGCGTTCGGCGGGCGACAGCTGTTCCGTCAGCGTCAGTTCCTCGGTTTTAAGGGCGAACCAGGTGTCCATCAACGCGCTCGGCAGGGCTTCGATCAGCGCCTCGCTGTTGCGCAGGTACTCGAGCGCCTGGGCAAGGGACGCGGGCAGGGCGACGATGCCGCGGGCCTGGCGTTGTTCTTCGTTCAGGGAATCGGGGATTTCATCGGTGATCGCGTTCAAGGCCAGGCGTTGCTCGATGCCCAGGCGACCGGCGATCAGCAGCGCGGCCATGGCCAGGTGCGGCGACGCCGTGGCGTCCATGGCGCGAAATTCCAGGTTGTATTGCGCCGCCACTGATTTACCGCCCAGGCTCACGGTCGGGCAGATCCGCAGCGCTGCTTCGCGGTTGCGCTGGCCGAGGCAGGCGTAGGAGGCGCTCCAGTGATGCGGCTGCAAGCGCTCGTAGGACACCGGTGTCGGTGCGGTAAATGCGCACAGCGCCGGCAAGTAATGCAGGATGCCGGCGGCCCAATGCTGGCCGAGGGTCGACAGGCCATTGATCGTGCCGGCGTCGTACATCAGCGGTTGGCCGTCCAGATCCAGCAGACTGACATGCAGATGGACGCCGTTGCACACGGCATGCTCGGACGTCTTTGGCGCAAAGCTCACGTCCAGGCCCATCTGCCGGGCGATCTCGCGGGTGATCTCACGCACGTTCACCGCACGGTCCGCTGCGGCCGCACCGAGGGCGGGGCGGCAGGTGATTTCGTATTGATGCTTGCCGTATTCGGGCAGGAACATTTCCGGTTCGACGCCACCGGCGCGCAGGGCGCTCAGCAGCCAGCCACCGAACTCGGCGCCCTGACGCTGGGCTTCGAGGGAGAACGCCAGCTGATCGGCCTTGCCGCTGCTCAAGTTGAATTCATGTTCGAACGCGGCGTTGACCTGCAAGCCCAACTCGGCGCGATACCGCTCCACTTCATTGCGCAATAACGTGCGTGGGCAGGCGCCCCACGGGCGGCCATCGGTTTCACGAATGTCGCCGTGGATGAAGTCCAGCGCCGGGGCCGCGGCATCCGGGCCATTGTTGACCGTCACCCGGCTGCTCAGGTCGGGAATCAGCCGCAGATCGCCATACGCGCCCCACGGGTTGGTGGAGGCGATGATGTCTTGCGGGGTCAGGGCGCTGTTGGCCGGCACCCAGCCGCAGCCTGTCGTCAGGTAGTGTTCAAGTTCGTCCGTCGGGAACGAGCGACCACGGGTCACGCCGATCAGGTCGGTGGTGACGATGGTCGTCATGGGCAGCGGCGACAGGCGTTCGCTCATGCTTGCATCTCCTGCAACCGGCCGAGCACGGTCTGGGTGTCGGTGATCCAGCAGTAACCCTTGATTGCGTTCAGGCAGGCTTGATGACGCTGGGGCGTGTAGGTCGCACAGGCATCCTCCACCAGCGTCACCAGGTAGCCACGGTCGGCGGCATCACGCACGGCCATGTCCACGCACTGGTCGGTGACGATGCCGGCGATGATCAGGTGCCGCGTTTCAAGGTTGCGCAGCACGTAATCAATGTTGGTGGAGTTGAAGACCCCGGAAGAGGTCTTGGGCAGGACGATTTCGTTTTCTGTCGGCGTCAGGTCGTCGATGATCCGCGCCGGGGGGCTGCCCTTGGGCAAGTGCATGTCCGAGAGCTTGTGGTCCAGCGAGCGGTCGCGGCCATCGGCGGTCAGGCTTTCGATGATCGTGTGCAGCACGTTTTGCCGCGCGCTGCGAAAGGCACTGAGCAATCGGCGTTGATTGGGCACCACCTGCATGTGGGTGCGGGTCAGGAAGTACTCGCCGTCCGGTCCGTTGAGGTGCGGGTCGAACTGTGGTTCGAGCCAGGCACGCTGCATGTCCACCAGCAACAACGCGGTGTGATCGGCAGTGAACGGCAAGTCCCGGGGCGAGTGGTGGGGGAGCGTGAACATCCTTATTTATCCTCCAGCAGGTGGGTGTCGAAGTCGGTCCGCAGGGCATCGATGCCTTCCAGGCGATCGGCCAGTTCCGGGCTGCGCAGGGTCAGGCAGGCAATCAGCGCCTCGACCTGGGCCAGCGCCGGGACCATGGTGTCGAAGGCCGACACCGATTCCACCGGCGCACTGATAATCAGATCGGCCATTTCCCGCAGCGGTGAAGCATAGATGTCCGTGAACAACACCACGCGGGCGTATCGGCTTTTTGCTGCATTGGCCACGCGCAGGGCCTGTGACTGGTAGCGGCGATAGTCGAACACCAGCACCACGTCCTGGCGCTGCACGTCGAACAGCCGGTCCGGCAGTTGCGCGTTGTCTTCCAGGGCGAAACAGCCCGGGCGCAGCAGGCGCAAATGGTTGAGCAAATAGTTGGCGAGGAAACTGCTGAAGCGCCCGCCAAAGCAGTGAACCTGATGGCGGGTGTCGAGCAGCCACTCCACCAGAATCCGCACATCTTCGGGTTGGGTCAGCGCATGGGTATCCACCAGCGCCCGATGGGTGTTCGCCAGGTAATGACTCCAGGCGTCGCCTTTCTGAACATGAGAACGAAGCTGCAACAGGGCGCTGGGGGATCGGAGGCGGTGGTCCATGTCGCTGAGCAAGGCATCCTGGAAATCAGCGTAACCGCTGAAACCCAGTTTTTTCACCAGCCGCACAATGGTGGGGTCGCTGACACCGGCATGTTCGGCCAAACGTGACATCGGCCCCAGCCCGTTACGCGGGTACTGGTCCAGTAAGGCACGGATGACTTTGCGTTCCGCCGGCGTAAGGTCCAGGCCGGGATCGGTGATCAGGTCTCTGAGAGAGGGCATCCGGGCTCCTGCTGGATGGGTATGTCGGTTTTGTTTCATAAATCGCTAAAACAGTATTTATGTAGCGCATGCTACATGTCTAGTGAATTTTTCGTGGTTTTTTCAGGACCCAAAATGGGGCGAAAAGCCCGTGCGCTGAGGGCTACACGGAAGTCGACTGGCGTTGTAGTCCATCGCCCACAAGGGTGTCAGCAATTGCCGAAATTCAAGGCTCGAATGAGCCCGCATCCTGTCGGTGCTGATGCAAACGAAACGCCCTGGATCAAGCGTCTTGCGGCACAATTGCGTCATTATCGGCGGCATCGAGCCTTTTTCCATTTCATCGACAGGGTGATAAACCGTGCAGGCAACCCGTTTGACCCTGATGTGCCACGCTCGAACCGTCGCACAAAAAATGTCGCGTTTTCCTACAAACGAGCCGTTGGAATTTTATGGCCAATTGGCGAAGGGTTCGCGCAGCGGCCAGTTCGATGGGGCACCACGGGTGCTCTGTGGGCCGGAGCTGCGCACGCAGCAGACGGCCGAGTTGTTTGGCAATGACGTTGAAATCGTCTCGGCTCTGAGGGATTACGACTTCGGACGGTGGAGCGGGGTGCGGATCAATGACTTGCAAAAGTCCGACCCCGAGGCACTGCAAACCTGGCTCGATGACCCGAACTCGGCGCCCCATGGTGGTGAGTCGGTCGCGCAACTCGCTGAGCGCGTGGCGCAGTGGCTCCAGTCCCTTGAGGCAACACCGGGGCATTTCCTTGCCATCACCCATCCCTTTGTCATTCGTGCGGCACTGACGCAGGTGTTGCAGGCCAAGGCATTCAACCTGATCGACGTCGAACCGTTGTCGGCCGTCGAGTTGCGGTTCACCGGCCGCTGGCGCCTGCGTTTGCTTGAAGGAGAAATCTGATGAAAAAGCTGCTGGTCATCGGCATCGGCGCCGGCAACCCCGACTACATCACGATGCAGGCCGTGAAGGCGCTGAACCTCGTCGACGTGTTTTTCCTGATGGACAAGGGCCAGAGCAAAGACAAACTGATCGACCTGCGCCGTGAGATCTGCGAGCGCTACATCACCGATCACGACTACCGCTTCGTCGAAGCCCACAGCCCGGAGCGCGAGTGCGGGGAGGTGGACTACAAGACCAGTGTCGAAGCGCTGAACCTCGCCAAGCAGCAGACCTTCGAGCGTCTGATCAATGAGGAACTGTCCGACGGCGAGTGCGGCGGTTTTCTGGTGTGGGGCGATCCGGCGTTGTACGACAGCACCCTGCGGATCTTGCAGGCGATCCTGGCCTCGGGCCGCTTTGCGTTCGAGTATGAGGTGATCCCCGGTATCACCAGCGTTCAAGCGCTGGCAGCGCAGCACAAGGTGGCGCTGAATCGCATTGGCCGCTCGATTGAAATCACCACCGGCCGACGGCTGGCGGCGGGGCAGGTGAGCGATGCCGACAGCCTCGTGGTGATGCTCGATGCCGAGGATTCCTACCATCAAGTGGCGGATCAGGAGACGGAGATTTACTGGGGGGCCTATCTGGGGACGCCGGATGAAATCCTGATCAGCGGCAAGCTCAAGGACGTGGCGCCGAAGATTGAGCGGGTGCGCAAGGCGGCGCGGGTGGCGAATGGGTGGATTATGGATACTTACCTGTTGCGCAAGCCTTGAGGTAAACCGGTGCCCGGGAGGAGGCCCTCAAGCGCACCTCAAATAATGGCTTTGACCTCCCGCCCAAACCGCTCCCGATACACCGACGGCGGCACGCCCACCACCCCACGAAACGCCACCCGAAAGCTCTCCACCGTGCGATACCCACACTGCGCGGCAATCTGGTCGGTGTTTTGCCCGGTGCTTTCCAGCAACTCCCTCGCCCGCGCCAGCCGCTCATGCTGTAACCACGCCTTGGGCGGCATGCCGGTGGCTTCAGTAAACCGACGCAGGAACGTGCGTTCACTCATGGCCGCCTCACTGGCCAGTTCGCGAACCTCCAGCGGTTCGTGCAAGCGTTCCCGCGCCCACTGCATGACACGGGACAAATCGCTGCGCGGCGTCGGGCTGACGGGCGTAGGAATAAACTGCGCCTGCCCGCCCGTGCGTTGCGGCGACATCACCAGGCGCCGCGCCACCGAATTGGCCACCTGCGTGCCGAAATCCCGCGCCACCAGGTGCAGGCAGGCATCGATCCCCGCCGCACTGCCGGCCGAGGTGATCAGTTGACCGGAATCGACATAAAGCACATCCGGGTCCACCAGAATGTTCGGGAAACGTTCGGCCAGCTCAGCGGCGTAGCGCCAATGCGTGGTGGCACCGTGACCGTCCAGCAGACCGGTCGCCGCCAGCACAAACACGCCGGAGCAGATCGACAGCAACCGTGCACCCCGCGCATGGGCCTGGCGCAGGGCGGCGAGTAAGTGTTCCGGCACCGGCGCGTTGCGGTCGCGCCAACCGGGAATGATGATCGTGCGGGCCTCTTCGAGCAATTCCATGCCGCCATCGGCCAGTACCTGAATGCCACCCATGGCGCGCATCGGGCCCTGATCCACGGCGACGATACGATGCTCATACCAGGGGAAATCGAACTCCGGCCGCGCCAGGCCGAAGATCTCCACGGCGATGCCGAATTCGAAAGTACAGAGGCCGTCGTAGGCCAGAATCGCGACCAATCCAGGGTTCGGTTGCATTTGGCGGAAAGTTCCCGGTGAGTGTCTTGTGCGCCACTGTAGCCGCAAGTGGCGGGCGGATAAAGTCTTCTCACACCCACTCAAGACTTGGAGTACAGCCCATGACCAGCCTGGTCCGCGCCATTCCCGCAGCCCCTTCGGCCATTGCCCTGATGCACTTCAGCAACCGACTGACCTATGAAACCGACTGTTCCGACGTGTACGGCAGCCAACAGGCCGGTGATGTGGATTTTGTCTTGGTGGACGTGCGCGGACCGTTGGCGTTCGAGCGCGGGCATGTGCCGGGCGCGATCAACATTCCGGGACGCCTGCTCACCGCCGAGGGCCTGGCGGGTTACCCGACTTCCACGCTGTTTGTGGTCTATTGCGCCGGGCCGCACTGTAACGGTGTACACAAGGCGGCGGTGAAACTGGCGGCGCTGGGTTACCCGGTCAAGGAGATGATCGGCGGCGTGACCGGGTGGCTGGATGAGGGGTTGGAACTGAGTGTTGCGGTGCAGCGGCCTGCCACCACCGCCATCGGCTGCGAATGCTGATATTCAGACACCGCTGAACCATCGTGGCGAGGGAGCTTGCTCCCGCTGGGTTGCGCAGCAGCCCCCCAATCTTGGCAATTGTCGAAGATTTTGGGAGCGCTTCGCACTCCAGCGGGAGCAAGCCCTCTCGCCACAGAGCCCCATCGCCACAGAAGCCCATCAATCCTTAAGTTCAGCGACTGCTTGAGCATGCTGCCCACCACTCATCCAGCGTCGCCTGCAACCACTCGAACACGGCTGCATGGGCGGCGCTGTCCTGTTCCCCCCGGGGCAATGGCGACGCCTTTCCAAAGTGCGCATTGAGCAACGCCACCGACTCCGCATTCCACTCCGGATGAAACTGCAAGCCCACCCGCGTCGGCCCCACGCGGTACATCTGCTGTTCACATTGATCACTGCTGGCCAGCACCTGCGCATCAGGCGGCAAGTCGATTGCGTCTTCGTGCCACTCCAGCACTTTCAGCGTCCGGCCATCGACGAACGTCACGGTGGTCCAGCCGGTTTCGGTTCGATCCATCCGCCGCACGTTCCCACCCAGACTCAGCGCCAGCAACTGCGCCCCCAGACAAATCGCAAACACCGCCGCGCCCTGAGCCAGACTTGCCGCCAGCCACTGCCGTTCTGCTTCCAGCCACGCCGGCCCGGCGTTGGATTCATAAGGCCCGCCCAACACCATCACGGGCGCCGCGCTCACCGGCGGCAAGTGGCCGAGGTCGGCGCGAAAGACGTCCAGCGTCAAGCCTCGGGACCTGGCCCAATCGGCAATGGCGCCAGGACCTTCGGCGGGGTGGTGCTGGATCAGATTCAATGTGGGCATCGGTACTCTCTGTAGTTTTTGCGCGTAGGTTTTGTCTGAAAAAAGGGCTTGTCCTACAGTCCTTGCACCGCCTTGGCGCACGCTTCAAGGGCTTTGAATTGTTCGGCCACTTTTCTATAAGTATTTGTCGCTTAAACACAATTTGCCCGTTTGAAGCCGCTCTAGACTGCCGGCCACTTCGATCGTCACCGACCGAAAGTCATTCGAAAGCTGCCAATAAAAGCCTCCGCACACAGGAGTTATAAATGAAGAAGCTAGTGATGTTTGGTGCCCTGGCACTGTCGATGTTGTCCCTGACCGCCGTGGCCGATGACGCCAAGCCGATCCGCATCGGTATCGAAGCCGGTTACCCGCCATTCTCGATGAAAACCCCTGACGGCAAACTCACCGGTTTCGACGTCGATATCGGCGACGCGCTGTGCGAGCAGATGAAAGTGAAGTGCACCTGGGTCGAGCAAGAATTCGATGGCCTGATCCCGGCACTGAAAGTGAAGAAAATCGACGCGATCCTGTCGTCCATGACCATCACTGACGATCGCAAGAAGAACGTCGATTTCACCATCAAGTACTACCACACCCCGGCCCGTTTCGTGATGAAGGCAGGTACCGACATCAAGGACCCGCTGACCGAACTCAAGGGCAAGAAAGTCGGTGTGCTGCGTGCCAGTACCCACGACCGCTTCGCCACCGAAGTGCTGGTGCCGGCCGGTATCAACCTGGTTCGCTACGGCTCCCAGCAGGAAGCCAACCTGGACATGGTGTCCGGTCGCGTAGACGCGCTGCTGGCCGACTCGGTCAACCTGGACGACGGTTTCCTGAAAACCGACGCCGGTAAAGGCTTCGCTTTCGTCGGCCCGACCTACGAAGACGCCAAGTACTTCGGCGGCGGCGCCGGTATTGCTGTGCGCAAGGGCGATACTGCGCTGGCCGACAAATTCAACACCGCCATCACCGAAATCCGCGCCAACGGCAAGTACAAGCAAGTGCAAGACAAGTACTTCGACTTTGACGTTTACGGCCAGTAATCACGCCGTGCAAAAAAGTGGCAACCGTTGACGCGGTTGCCACTTTTTTTATGCGCATTTTTATTGAGACGAATAACCTGTGGGATCGAGCTTGCTCGCGATAGCAGTGTGTCAGGTGAAGAGTTTTCGACCAGGACATCGTCATCGCGAGCAAGCTCGCTCCCACATTTGATCTCATCGTTTGAACATTGGGAGTTCCCATGCAACGCATCGACCATCTTCTGCCCTGGAGCCACCTGGGCACCGAACGCACCCTCAGCGTGTTTCGTTACGGCGCGGGCCCTCGCAAGGTTTATATCCAGGCCAGTCTGCACGCTGACGAGTTACCCGGCATGCGCACGGCCTGGGAGCTGAAGAAACGCTTGGCCGAACTCGAAACCCAGGGCCAGTTGCAGGGCGTGATCGAGCTGGTGCCGGTGGCCAATCCGATCGGTCTTGACCAGCACCTGCAAGGCAGCCACATGGGCCGCTTCGAGCTGGGCAGCGGCAAGAACTTCAACCGCGCCTTCGTTGAACTCAGCGCCCCGGTGGCCGCGTTGATTGGTGATCGATTGGGCAGCGACGCGGCAGCTAATATTGCGTTAATTCGCCAAACCATGGGTCAAGTCCTCGACAACTTGCCGGCACCGGCCTCGCAACTGGAAGCCATGCACCGCCTGCTGCTGCGCCACGCGTGCGAGGCCGACATCACGCTGGACCTGCATTGCGATTTCGATGCGGCGATTCATCTGTATGCCTTGCCGCAACACTGGCCGCAGTGGCAATCCCTGGCCGCGCGTTTGAAGGCCGGGGTGGCGTTGCTCTGTGAAGACACCGGCGGCAGTTCATTTGACGAGTCCTGTTCGTCGCCGTGGTTGCGCCTGGCGCGGGCCTTCCCCGAGGCGGCGATTCCGCCGGCCAACCTGGCGACGACGCTGGAATTGGGCAGCATGGGCGATACGCGAGTCGATCAGGCCCAGGCCAATTGCGAGGCGATTCTCGGGTTCCTCGCCGAGCAAGGTTTCATCACCGGTACCTGGCCTGCGGCACCGAACGAGTGCTGTGAAGGCATGCCGTTCGAGGGCACCGAGTACCTGTTCGCGCCGCATCACGGAGTGGTGAGTTTTCTGCGTGATTCGGGGGAGTGGGTGGAGAAGGGCGATGCGTTGTTTGAGGTGGTTGATCCACTGAACGACCGCGTGACCACCGTGCGCGCCGGGACCAGCGGCGTGTTGTTTGCGATTGATCGCGGGCGGTATACGCAGCCGGGCACGTGGCAGGCGAAAGTGGCGGGGCGTGAGGTGATTCGGGTTGGGAAACTGGTTAACGACTGAGGAATGTCGCTGTTCTTTCGGGTCTCATCGCGGGCAAGCCCGCTCCCACAGTATTTGCGGTGTTCACAAAACCTGTGGGAGCGGGCTTGCCTGCGATGGCTGCATCAGCAGCACCGAATGTCCCCGGCAAGCTTCACAGTGTTAGGCTCTCCCCCGAATCCTGCGCTCTGTGAAGGAAGGCTTATGTTGAAGTTTCTCGCTCTGCTGACGCTGCTGGCCAGCGCCACTGTCCACGCTGAAACCCCGCTGCACACTGATCTGCCGCTCAAATATCTTGAGCAGGCCAACCCCGAATCCCGCCACCAGCCCCTGGTGATTTTTCTCCACGGTTACGGCAGTAACGAGCAGGACCTTTTCGATATCAAGGATGAATTGCCGGCGCAATACACCTTCCTGTCAGTGCGGGCACCGATGGTGATGGAGGAGGGCAGTTACAAGTGGTTTCGCGAGAAGGGCAACGCTGCCTACAACGGTGAGACCGATGATCTGAAGGCCAGCGGCCAGGTGTTGCTGGACTTCATCGCACAGGCAGCGAAAAAATATCACACCGAACCCGACAAGGTGTTCCTGGTGGGTTTCAGCCAGGGCGCGATCATGTCCTACGAGGTGGCGCTGCGTCATCCCGAAGCCGTCGGCGGGATTGCGGCGTTGAGCGGGCGGATTCTGCCGGTGCTGAAATCCGAACTCAAACCGGATGAAAAACGCCAGAAGCTGGCGATCTTCATCGGTCATGGCACGACAGACAAACGCTTGCCGTACATCGACGGCACCGAGGCCAACAGCCTGTTGCAGAGCCTGTCACTCAAGCCTGAGTTTCATGCCTACCCCGGCGTCGGTCACAGCATCAGTGCCACCGAAATGCAGGACTTGAGCGCCTGGTTGCAGCGCCTCAACCCTTGAATCTTATTTACCGCTGACGATCTGTTTGACCAGCGTCTCGTGGCCGCCATTGTCGCTGAGGCGCGAAATCACCTGAACGATCGCCATACGCGTGTTGGACGCGGCCATCACGGTGGTGTCGAGGGTTTTGCCGCCGCCCTGGGTGGCGGTGCTGTCGATCTGCCGCAAGCCGAGGCCGGTGCCTTTCTGGGTCAGGCTTTTTTCGCTGAGTTTGGTGAAGTCAGGCAGCGCCTTGGCTTGTTCGGTGGCGAAGTCGGCCGCCGCGGAGTCGAGGAACGGACCGTCGTTATCCTTGACATTGGCGCCACCGGGAATGGTGTTTTCAGCGGCGATTACGACGGTTTTGGTGGTCTGGTTGGTGTACATGGTGCCCGTTGCCCCGGCAGTTCCGGTGGCTGCGTCGCCGGCCGGCAGCGGGTTGGCGATGAAGCCCTTGGGCAGGGTGAACTTGAACTTGCCGCCGAGCATCGAGACTTCCTGTGCAGGCGCTTTATCGCTGGCAGTGGCCTTGGCGGCATAGGCATTCAACGCCCCCAGGCTGGCGGCCGCCGTCAGTAACAGGACAACGGCTTTTTTACTCAACAATGACATTCGGAAACTCCAGGGATGATGGCGCATTCGCCGCAATCATCCCATGGAGGCTGTAATGCATTCCAGCGCGCAATAACGGTTGGAGGCTCCCCGGTGGCGAGGGCGCTTGCTCCCGCTGGGCTGCGAAGCGGCCCCTGCGCTTATTCAGATAAACCGCACTGGCAGGAATGGCGACTGCTTCGCAGCTGGACGGGAGCAAGCTCCCTCGCCACAAATATTCACCTCCAAACATTCTTACGCCTGATTCTGCGGAAACAGGTTACGACGGGTTTCTTCGTCGAACTCGGCCTTGAGCACCAGCTTCTCTTTCAACCCTTGCGCACGCTGGGCGGCGGGGCGAGCGCTGATTTCATCGAACAGACGCTTGACGTTCGGGTAAGCCGCCAGACCGTTCTCACCGAGGATGTAATGCGCGTAGCTGGCCCAGCCCCACAGTGCCATGTCGGCGATGCTGTAAGTGTCGCCGGCCAGGTATTGATGATCGGCCAGACGCTGGTCGAGCACGCGGTAGTGGCGTTCGACTTCCTTGAAGTAGCGGTTTTTCGCGTAGGGCAGGTCGTCCGGCGCGTGGTGCAGGAAATGCACGGCTTGACCCGAGAACGGCGACAGGCCGGTGGCGATGAACATCAGCCAGGACAGCAGCTCCGCTTGGCCGGCGACGGTGGTCGGCAGGAAGCGCTGATGCTTTTGCGCCAAATGCAGCAGGATGGCCTGGGAGTCAAACACGGTGGCATCACCGTCGATCAGGGCTGGAACCTTGGCGTTCGGGTTGATCGCCAGAAAGGCTGGCAAGTGTTGCTCGCCCTTGAACGTATCAACGCCAATCAATTCATAGGGCGTTTGCAGTTCTTCAAGCAGCAGGGCAACTTTCATCGGGTTCGGCGAAGGGTGGAAAAAGAACTTCATGGTGTTGGCCTCAGTCAGTGGGTAGGAACTGAGGCTGATGGTGGGGCAAACCTGTTCGATTGACGTACAAGGTTCTTGCGCTACTCGTTCGGAACAATCGAACGTGTTGCGGGCGCTCTATCGCTTGCTCTTGACGTGGCGATCACCGCCCCCGCGATGATCAACACGGCAGGGACGATCAGAATCGGGCCGGCATGGCTGCGTCCCACGGCGAGCAGCAATAATGTCGAAATCAACGGCGCCAGGTAGGAAAGTGCCCCCAGCGTCGCCAGACTGCCGTGTTTGGTGGCGTGGTCCCAGGCAAGAAATGCCAACCCGACTGGCCCGAGGCCGAGCACCACAATCGCGGTCCATTGCCCGGGATCAGGCAGCACCGTGGTTTCGAAGGTCAGGTGGCAGATCAGACCGGACACGGCCGACATACCGCAGATCCCGCCGATGATGCTGCTGGGCACGTTGTTGAACCGGCGGTTGATCACCGAGTAACCGGCCCAGATCAACGCACAGCCGAAGGCCGCGAGATAGCCGGCGATGGGCATCGATGCGCCAGCCTCCGGGCCGTGTTGTTGCATGATGAACGCGGTGCCGGCCAGCCCCAACAGCGCGCCGAGCATTTGCCGTTTGTGCAGCTTTTCCCCGGCCGAGAACGCCGACAGCAGCACCAGCAACAGCGGCCACAGGTAGTTGATCAGACTGGCTTCGGCCGCCGGGGCGACTTTGAGCGCGAAAAAATACAGCGCGTGATAAACGAAAATGCCCACGAACCCGGTCACCCATACTGCCCAGGGCTGTCGCCAGCTACTGAAGCCAGCGAGCCCGCGTCGACCGAGAATCACCAGGCTCGCCACAAATGCTATGCCGAAGCTCAGCGTCAGCAGTTCAAAGGGGGGAATGCCTTCGGTGAGGGTGGTCAATAGCGCGAGGCAGGACCAGAGAACGATCGCGATCACGCCGACGGCGGTGGCTGAGTGGGGGGTACGGACGAGGGACGATGCGAGACTCATGTCTGTTCCTTCAGCACGTAGCGGGCGACATCCTGGCCCTCTGGATGTGAAGGAGCTTAGCGTTTGATCGCTGATCGTCCAGTCTCGGTCGTCGGGTTGACCGGCCGCGCCAGCAAGCGCCTGGTAATGCCCAACATTCCCACGGACACCGCAACACCGAGGGCAAAGGCGTTCATGCCCATGTCGGGCAACGCCAGCGCCAACACCAGGCAAAACGCCGCGAACGAATACATGCCGGTCGCCGTCGCCCGCAGCAATGCAGCCGTAAACGCCGGGCCGCGGGTTTGCTGGGAAAACACCGCCATCACGCTGCCGAGCACCGGGAACACCGCGAGTAAACCGCTCCAGCCTTCGCCGACGGTGCTGGCGAGTAATGTCACGGCGAGGGTGAGCAGGGCGCCGGCGATCATGCGCAGCAGCAGTCTGTCGGACTTCGGCGCCGGGCCTGTAATGATGGGTTGCACGCTGGGAAACAGGTACGGCGCCGCCAGCAGCGCGGTGGCGGCCGCGATCACCGAGAACACCCGCGAGGGTGGAATCAGCGAGAGCATCACGGCCACGACACCCCAGACCAGCAGTGAAATCGTCAACGCCCATGGCCATCCCGCCCGTTGAGCGACCTGGGCGTAGGTTACGCAGAAGGCAATCATCGCGAACATCGCCGACAACGCCGCCGTCGCCGATTGAGCGGCAAACACCTGGCCTTGTTCGATGGCAAGGAAGAACAGAATCGGCCCGACCACCACCGGCAATCCCGACAGCCAACCGGCCACGCTGGGACCCCAGCGTTTGCCCGCCAGGGAAATCAACAAGAGAAAGCCTGGAATCACCAGCAGTTTGAGCATCAACACGCACACGTCTCCGACCTGAGTGAGGCGCCAACGTTAGCACTGCGGAAGCAGGATTGCTCTAGGAATGAGGGGGTTTTGTATACAAAGCTTGCGACTCAAATAATTGTACAAATTGAAGCTTTGCGTATAAGTTTTTAACAGATGCCCATGGTGAAAAAAACGCGATGAACAGACTCCGGTTGCGCTTGTATCACGGTGTGTTGTTGCTGGGATTGTCAGGCACCCAGGCCTTGGCCAATTGGCAGGAGGCATTGCCCGGCGCGCAGATCATTGGCACCGGTGAGTTTCGGGTGTTCGGGTTCGATGTGTACAACGCTCGGCTCTGGAGTGCGGCTCGACCCTTGGCGCCGGACCAGCCGTTTGCCCTGGAACTGATCTATCAGCGCAGCATTTCCCGCGATGATCTGGTGCAGGCCAGTGTCGATGAAATTAAGCGGTTGTCCGGTGCCTCGGTCAGCACCGAGCAACTCGAGCGCTGGAAGGCGCAGATGCAACAGTCGTTCGTCGATGTAAAAGCCGGCACGCGCATTACCGGCGTTTATTTGCCGGGGCAGGGCGCGCGGTTCTTTGTCGGCCAGCAGCCGCAACACGAAGTGAAAGACCCGCAATTTGCCAAGGCCTTTTTCGATATCTGGCTCGACCCACGTACACGTAATCCCGAGTTGCGCCAGCAGTTGCTGGGCAACGCCAAGCCTTGAGGTGCAGGACAATGCTGAAGAATCTGCTGCTGGTGTTGTGCGTCTGCCTGGCCGGTTGCAGCATCGATGTGCAGCACTACAGCGAGCAAAACCCCAAGCTGGATTTACCCGGGTTCTTCGTCGGGCGAGTGGATGGCTGGGGAATGTTCCAGAAGCGCTCGGGCGAGGTGATCAAGCGCTTTCATGTGCTGATCAACAGCCGAATGGACGGCCAGAACCTGATCATGCATGAAGCCTTTACCTACAGCGATGGCACGAAGCAGACCCGCGTCTGGACGTTGTACCCGGACGGCCCTGGCCGTTGGCGCGGAACGGCCGGCGATGTGGTCGGCGAGTCCCGCGGTGAGGTCGCCGGCAACGCGCTGCACTGGCGCTATGAACTCAGCCTGCCGGTGGACGACAAGGTCTACCAGGTGCATTTCGACGACTGGATGTACTTGCTGGACGAAAACACCATGGCCAATCGCTCAGCCATGACCAAGTTCGGTGTCGAGCTGGGCCAGGTGACCTTGTTCTTCCGCCGCCACGGCGCCTGATACCCGGGCATCTGCCCCTTGGGCGCACGGGCTGAAACGTCTAAGCTGCGCTTTTCCACCTGTCGACGGATGTTTGCGTGAAATTCAGTTTGCCCAAAGTTGCCACTGCGCCGTTTTGCCCGCCGGAAGTGGCGGGCAGCGTAGTCGTTGACCCCCGTGCTTCATTCTTCAAGCGCATGCTGCGCTTTGCCGGGCCTGGCTTGTTGGTGTCGATCGGCTACATGGACCCGGGCAACTGGGCGACCGCCATCGAGGCCGGTTCGCGTTTTGGTTACAGCCTGTTGTTCGTGGTGCTGCTGGCGAGTCTGGCGGGGATGGTGGGTGCAGTGTTTGTGCTCGCGCCTGGGCATCGCCACTGGCCGCGATCTGGCGCAGCTGTCCCGGGAGCGCTACAGCACCCGGACCGCGCGGACCCAATGGGTGCTGGCGGAAATCTCGATCATCGCCACCGATCTGGCGGAAGTGCTGGGCTGTGCGCTGGCCTTCCACTTGCTGCTGGGCTGTTCGCTGACTGTCGGCATCGCACTGACCGCGTTTGACACGCTGCTGGTGCTGGCCCTGCAAAACCGTGGTTTCCGCCGCCTGGAAGCGATCATGCTGGTGCTGGTAAGCACCATCGGCGTGTGTTTCATCGTCGAGTTGCTGCTGATCAAGCCGTACTGGCCGGACGTCGCCCGTGGTTTCACGCCGTCCCTGTCAGCCATTGGCGATGCCGCGCCGCTGTACCTGGCCATCGGCATTCTCGGGGCCACGGTGATGCCGCATAACTTGTACCTGCACACCTCGATCGTACAGACCCGAATGATCGGCAAGGACCTGGCCAGCAAGCAGGACGCGGTCAAACTGGCGCGGATCGATACCATTGGCTCCCTGGCGTTGGCGCTGCTGGTCAATGCGGCGATCCTGATCCTCGCCGCGGCGGCGTTTCACCAGAGCGGGCATACCGATGTGGTGGACATCCAGGACGCCTATCACTTGCTCGACCCGCTGGTGGGCGGCGCCTTGGCCAGTGTGTTGTTCGGGGTGGCCTTGCTGGCGTCGGGGCAGAGTTCGACGTTTACCGGGACCATCGCGGGGCAGGTGATCATGGAAGGTTATCTGAACCTGCGGATTCCCTGCTGGCAACGACGGCTGATTACCCGGGGGCTGGCATTGATCCCGGCGTTCATCGGCGTCTGGCTGATGGGTGACAATGCGATCGGCAAGTTGCTGGTGTTGAGTCAGGTGGTGTTGAGTCTGCAGTTGCCGTTTGCGTTGTACCCGCTGATTCGCATGACCAACGATCACAAACTCATGGGGCCGTTTGTGAATCGCTGGCCGACGCGGGTGTTGGCGTGGGGGTTGTTTGGGGTGATCAGTGGGGCTAACAGTTGGTTAATCTTGCAATTTTTGGGGTGACTGGGCTGGCCTCATCGCGAGCAGGCTCGCTCCCACAGTGGATCTGCGGTGAACACAAAACCCTGTGGGAGCGAGCCTGCTCGCGATGAGCGATTACTCGGTCTTCTTTTGGAATGCCTCCACCACAAAATCAATAAACACCCGAGTCTTGGCCGGCATCAACGTCCGGCTCGGGTAGTACAACGAAATCGGCCCCGCATCGGCATGCCAATCGGGCAACAGGCGCACCAGTTCGCCGCGCTGGATATTCGCGGCCACGTCCGGCAATACCAGCAGCGACACGCCCAGCCCAAGGATCGCCGCTTCACGCATGGCCGCCGGGTCGTTGAGCACGATATTCTCTGTCAAAATCGCCTGCGCCTCATTGCCCGCACCATCCTGCATGACCCACTGCCGGATTCGTCCTGTGCGGCTGCCGCGCATCACGATGCCGTTCAATCGGGCCAGGTCGGTCGGGTTGGCGGGCAGGCTGTGTTGCGCGAGGTAACCGGGTGAGGCCACCGCCACGATGTGCGCCGCCGCCAATGTTCGGGAGATGACCCCGGGCGTCAGTTCGAAAGCACCGCCGATGGCCGCGTCGTACCCCTCAGCAATCAGGTCCACCTGACGGTTTTCGAAATGCCATTCCGGTTTGATCCGCGGGTATCGCTTGAGGAATGCCGGCAGCAGCGGCAGCACATGATCGATGCCAAACGTCGGTGCAAGGCTGACCTTGAGCACACCGGCCGGTTCGCCCTGATCACTGCTCACCGCGCTGATCGCCGATTGCAACGCCTCCAGGTTGCCCCCGATGCTCGCCAGAAAACGCTCGCCAGCCTCGGTCAGCGACAGTTTGCGGGTCGAGCGCTGGAACAGCCGCACACCGATGTTTCGTTCGAGGATCGCTACATTGCGACTGACCGCCGCGGGTGTCAGCGCGAGTAAACGTGCCGCCGCAGAAAAGCTGCCGGTCTCGGCGCTGCGGACAAACGACTCAAGGTTGGCAAGGGTTTCCATGGCTGACACCTGATAGCAATGCTTGAAGATGATTCAAGGCATTACCGTCTAATCAAGTCCTAATGGCAAGCGCAGTATTCACGCCAACGACAACCCCCTCGGAGTGAACCATCATGATCAAAATTGGAATCATCGGCGCCGGCGCCATTGGCTCAGCCTTTGCCCGGGCGCTTTCACGCAAAGGCATTGAGATCGTTATCGCCAACAGCCGTGGGCCAGAAACCTTGGCTTCATTGGTGGACGAGCTCGGACCAACGGCTCGTGCCGGCACCCGTGAAGAAGCGGCTGCACAAGCCATTGTGCTGGTGGCGGTCAACTGGTCGAAATTGCCGACGGCGCTGGCGGGCCTGCCGAATTTTGATGGACGGATCGTCATCGACGCCAACAACTCGATCGAGGCGCCGTCCTTCAAAGCCGTGGATTTGCAGGGGCGTATGTCCAGTGAGGTTTTTGCCGAATGGGTGCCCGGTGCACGGGTGGTGAAGGCGTTCAACCATTTGGCGGCGCGGTTGCTGGAAAGCGATCCGGCAGCGGAGGGCGGGCAGCGGGTGTTGTTTGTTTCGGGGGATGACGCCGAGGCGAAAGCTCAGGTGATCGGGTTGACCGAGCGATTGGGCTTCTTCGGGATTGATCTTGGGGAACTGAGTGTCGGTGCGCGGCTGGCGCAGTTTCCGGGTGGACCGTTGCCCACGCTGAACCTGGTTAAATTTGCCTGATACAACGCAACAACAATCCCTGTAATCACACAGCTCCTACAGGGAGCTGCTTTGTTTGGGACCCGGTGCGAGGTGAGTCGCACCGGGTGTGTTGCCAGACTGCAGCGGTTCTTCGTGGGTCCCCGCGCAGTCTGTTGAACGCTTTACGCCCGCTCGATCGCCAGCGCGACGCCCTGACCACCACCGATGCACAGGGTGGCGAGGCCTTTCTTGGCGTCACGCTTGATCATTTCGTGCAGCAAGGTCACCAGCACCCGGCAGCCCGACGCACCGATCGGGTGACCGAGGGCGATAGCGCCGCCGTTGACGTTGACCTTGTTCAAGTCCCATTCCAGGTCCTTGGCCACCGCCAGGGATTGCGCGGCGAAGGCTTCGTTGGCTTCGATCAGGTCCAGTTGGTCGATGGACCAGCCAGCCTTGTCCAGGCAGCGACGAGTGGCCGAGACCGGGCCGATGCCCATGATTGCCGGGTCGACACCCGCGTTGGCGTAAGCGGCGATTGTCGCCAGCACTGGAAGACCCAGGGCCTTGGCTTTGTCGGCGCTCATCAGGATCACGGCGGCGGCACCGTCGTTCAAGGACGAAGCGTTGCCGGCGGTCACCGAACCGTCCTTCTTGAAGGCCGGTTTCAGTTTGCCCAGCGCTTCAGCGGTGGTGCCGGCACGCGGTTGCTCGTCAGTGGCGAAGGACAGCGGATCGCCCTTGCGCTGCGGAATCAGGATCGGCGTGATCTCATCGGCAAAACGCCCGGCTTCGATGGCGGCCGTGGCTTTCTGCTGCGAGGCTGCGGCGAAGGCGTCCTGTTGCTCGCGGGTCAGGTTGTACTTGTCCGCCAGGTTCTCGGCGGTGATGCCCATGTGGTAATCGTTGAACGCATCCCACAGGCCGTCGCTGATCATGGTGTCGACGATTTGCGCGTGACCCATGCGCAGGCCGGTGCGGGCACCGGGCATGACGTAGTTGGACAGGCTCATGTTTTCCTGGCCGCCGGCAATGATCACGTCGGCGTCGCCGCAGCGAATCGCCTGAGTGGCCAGGTGCAGCGCTTTCAGGCCCGAGCCGCAGACCTTGTTCAGGGTCATCGCCGGCACGGTAAACGGCAGACCGGCTTTGATCGCGGACTGGCGCGCAGGGTTTTGCCCGGCACCGGCGGTCAACACCTGCCCCATGATGACTTCATCGACTTCAGCAACGTCCAGGCCGGTTTGCGCCAGCAGCTGACGGATCACCGCGGCGCCGAGGTCAACGGCAGACACATTGGCCAGCGAGCCCTGGAAACTGCCGATGGCGGTACGGGTGGCGGCAACAATTACGACGTCTTGCATGGAATGATTCCTCACTGGGCAGCGAACTGCATTTCCGGAACGTTATCCGGCACGATCAGTTTACCGGCGGTCTTGGCGACAATCTCTTCGACGCTGACGCCCGGCGCACGTTCTTTGAGAATGAACGCGCCGTTTTCGATTTCAAGGTAAGCCAGGTCGGTCAGCACACGCTTGATGCACCCGGCGCCGGTCAGCGGCAGGCTGCATTTGGACAGGAGTTTGGACTCACCGTCCTTGGACGCGTGGGTCATGATGACGATGATGTTGTCTGCGCCGGCCACCAGGTCCATCGCGCCGCCCATGCCCTTGACCAGTTTGCCGGGGATCATCCACGAAGCGATGTTGCCTTCAACGTCGACTTCGAAGGCGCCCAGCACGGTCAGGTCGACATGACCACCGCGAATCATCGCGAAGGACTCGGCCGAGGAAAAGATCGAAGCGCCGATACGCGCGGTCACCGTTTGTTTGCCGGCGTTGATCATGTCGGCATCGATGGTTTCTTCAGTAGGGAAGGGGCCCATGCCGAGCAGGCCGTTTTCCGACTGCAGCATGACTTCCATGCCTTCAGGAATGTAGTTGGCAACCAGGGTCGGAATGCCGATGCCCAGGTTCACGTAAAAGCCGTCCTGCATTTCGCGGGCGACGCGTTGAGCCATTTGTTCGCGGGAAAGTGCCATTGTTATTTTTCCTTCAGGTCCGGGGGCTGGGGATCACTTACGCACGGTGCGCTGTTCGATGCGCTTCTCGAACGTGCCGCAAATGACCCGGTCGACGTAGATGCCAGGGGTGTGGATCTGCGACGGGTCCAGCTCGCCGGGTTCGACGATTTCTTCGACTTCGACCACGGTGATCTTGCCGGCAGTGGCGGCCAGCGGGTTGAAGTTCTGGGCGGTGTGGCGATAGATCACGTTGCCGAAGTGGTCGGCTTTCCAGCCTTTGACGATGGCGAAGTCACCGGTGATGGATTCTTCCATCAGGTACTTGCGGCCATGGAATTCGCGCACTTCCTTGCCGTCGGCAACGGGCGTGCCGACGCCGGTCGCGGTGAAGAACGCGGGGATGCCGGCACCGCCAGCGCGCATTTTTTCGGCGAGGGTGCCTTGGGGGGTCAGGACGACTTCGATTTCGCCTTTGAGCAGTTGGTCTTCGAACAGTTTGTTCTCACCGACGTAGGAGGCCACCACTTTGCGAATCTGCCGGTCTTCCAGCAGCACACCGAGGCCGAAACCGTCGACGCCGCAGTTGTTGGAAACCACGGTGAGGTCACGGGTGCCTTTGCGCTTGATCTCGGCGATCAGGTTTTCCGGGATCCCGCACAGGCCGAAGCCGCCGGCGATCACGGTCATGCCGTCTTCAAGACCTGCCAGAGCTTCCTCATAGGAACTCACGCGCTTGTCGAAACCTGCCATATGCACCTCTTTTATTCTTTGTGGGCGGCTGGCTAGCCGTATGGGGTAGGAGTGTCTCGCTGGAGGATTTATTTGTTAAGTTGATTTTTAAGGTTGATTGATAGATAAAACTCACTAATCACTTATCTGTAATACGTTGGAGCCAGCGCCCATGACAGTCAAGCAGATCCGTGCATTCCTGGCCGTGGCCCAGAGCCTGAGTTTCGCCGTGGCGTGCGAGCGGCTGCACCTGTCGCAATCGGCCTTGAGCCTGACTATCAAGGCCCTGGAGGAGGGGCTGGGCGGCCGGCTATTCACCCGCAACACGCGCAATGTGGCGTTGACGGCGGAAGGCGAATCGCTGGTGCCCCTTGCTCGCCGGCTGATTGCGGATTGGGACAACGCCGAGGATGAACTGCGCCAGCGTTTCACCCTCCAGCGCGGACGCGTGACCCTGGCGGCGATGCCGTCGTTTGCCGGCAATCTGCTGCCGCCGATTCTCAAGACCTTTCGCGCCCGTTATCCCAAGGTCAACGTCACGGTGAACGACGTGATCAACGAGCAAGTGCTGGAAATGGTGCGCGACCGGCAGGTGGAGCTGGGCGTGGCGTTTGAACCCACACAGAGTTCATCGCTGGAATTCACACCGTTGTATATGGACCGTTTCGTTGCCGTGGTGCCGAACGATTCTCCCTTGGCGCAACAGCACGACATTGATTGGCAGACCTTGCTCAAGGAACCGTTCATTACCTTGCAGCGTCCGTCGACGGTGCGGGTGATGCTCGAGGAACACTTGCAGGCCCGGGGCATGAAGTTGCCGGTGGAGTTTGAAAGCCATCAATTGGCGACAGTCGGACGAATGGTCGCCAGCGGATTGGGTGTCAGCGCCGTGCCGGCGTTGTGCGCCGGGCAAATGCGCGAGTTGGGCGCACGGTGCATTACCTTGCGCGACCCGGTGGTGGAACGGGCGATCGGGGTGCTGACCAAGCCTGGGGTTGAACTGTCGGCGGCAGCGCAGGCGTTGTTCGATATCCTCAAAACCGAAAACCTGGGCGAGCGATTGTCCTCAGGATGAACACAAGACCCTGTGGGAGCGGCGGTGATCAGGGGGAGAGACGCTGGGCTAGCAAAGGCAAAAGCTGTTCGCACGACGCCTCAATCTTCATCTCCAGGAGGTCATCCGCCCGGGTCTTGCCCAAATTGATCGCAATCAACGGTTTGCCCTGATCCGCCACCACCCGGCACAGGCGAAACGCCGAATACGCCATCAACGAAGAGCCCACCACCAACAATCCCGCCGCCTGTTCCACCGCCGCCATGGCTTTGGCGGCCGTCACCTGCGCGACGTTCTCGCCAAAAAACACCACGTCCGGTTTCATCCGCTCACCCGCGCAATGCGGGCAGTGCGGCACCTGGAACCGCGCCTCGAACGCCGGATCCAGCAGCGTGTCGCCATCCGGCGCCTGCACCGCATCGACCCCGGCCAGATAGGGGTTCTGCGCTTCCATCAGTTGCTGGATCGAATCCCGCTCGCTGCGCTGCCCGCAGTCCAGGCACAGCACCCGGTGGAGGCTGCCGTGGAGTTCGATCACATCATGGCTGCCGGCCTGATCGTGCAAGGTGTCGACGTTCTGGGTGATCAGCCCGCTGATCTGCCGGCTGCTTTGCAGACTGGCCAGGGCTTCGTGGGCCACGTTCGGCTGAGCCTGGCGCACGCGCGGCCAGCCGAGCATCGCCCGCGCCCAATAGCGGCGCCGTGATTCCGGGGCCGACAGGAACTCCTGATACATCATCGGTTGCCGGCCACGCCGCACGCCCTGGTTGTCTCGGTAGTCCGGAATGCCCGACGGGGTACTGATGCCGGCGCCGGTCAGGACCATGAACGGCTGCTCGGCCATTAATCGCTGGAGTCGGTCGAGTTGTTCGTGGGTGGGACGGTCAAGCATCTTCAACACTCCAGAGGGCCTTGAGTGTTTGCAGGGTAGCACTTGCCGATCACCCGGGCAGACGGTCTGTCCGGGTGCTGATCCGACACTTATTTGCGCGCCTCCAGAATCAGGTTGAACGGCGTTTCCGTGGCCCGCCGGAAAGTCTTGAATCCCGCCTCGGTAAACACCTTGCGCAGCCGCGCCTCACCCGCCTGGGCGCCGAGCCCCAGACCGACTTCCTGGGACAGCGAGTTCGGTGTGCAAATGAAAGTCGACGCAGCGTAGAACAACCGCCCAACCGGAGTGACGTTATCGTCGAGCGAGTCGTTGGCGAACGGTTCCACCAGAAGCACCGTGCCGTCCGGTTTCAATGCGTCATACGCGTGTTTTGCCGCGCCCACCGGGTCACCCATGTCGTGCAGGCAGTCGAAATAGCAGACCAGGTCATAGTCGTCGCCGGGGAAACTTTTCGCGGTGCCCTGAAAGAACCGCGCGCGCCCGGAAACGCCGCCTTCTTCAGCGCGTTGGGTCGCGACGGTGACGGATGGTGCGTGGTAGTCGAAGCCGACGAACCGCGAGTCCGGGAACGCCTGGGCCATGATCACCGTGGAGGCACCGTGGCCACAGCCGATGTCCGCGACTTTGGCGCCCGCCTGCAGTTTGGCGACCACGCCGTCCAGGGCCGGCAGCCACTCGGCGATCAGGTGCGCTTTGTATCCGGGCCGGAAGAACCGCTCCGTGCCGCTGAACATGCACGGATGGTGATCGCCCCAGGCCAGGGCGCCGTTGCCGCGCATGGCGTTGACCAGTTTGTCCTTGTCATGGAAAAACGACGCGACCACCCCGATACCGCCGGCGATATAGACCGGCGAGTCTTCGATCGCCAGCGCCAGGGCTTGCTCTTCCGGCAGGCGAAACTGACCGCCCTCGTGTTCCATGTAACCGGAAGCGGCGTGGGCGCTGAGCCATTCGCGCAGCAGGCGGGGGTTGCAGCCGGTCTTGTCGGCGAGTGCTTCAGGGGTGATCGGCTGACTGTCGGCCATGGCCCGGTACAGGCCGAGCTCTTCGCCGAGGATGACGTTGGCGAGCATCGCCGCGCCACCCATGTCGTTCACCAGTTTGCCCATGAAATCATTGAGTCGGGCCTCGTCCATCACGTGTGCTCCTTCAGCAGGATCACGGTCCAGAGGCCTTGTTTATCGAGGCGTACACCTCTGGGCGGTGGTCGTGGGAATGAACAGGACGATAAGCCCGTCCTGCGTGCAATAAGTTTAGTCCTAGCCCCGTGCGCCGCGGCCTGGAGCGACGAAAGCCCACATAGCCAGCTTCCACAGGGGGATTGGCGGTGTGTATCGCACTGTATCCAACCGCCGTCCCGATACATTCCACTTCATTCGCGGCGCCCTCCGAACACAGACCAGATACAAACCTGCGATGAACTGTAAAGGCTACCCAGCGCCCGAAACCCGGGGCTGTCGAGGCACTTTTCAGGGTCGTCGCAACAGGCGGCCGTCTTTGCTCGTGACTCCGTGAAGGGAACAATAATGACCACGCTCCTGCCTGAAACCGACCTGAAATCCGCTCCCGTCAACCACCTGCGCGTCGATCAGTACACCAACGGCCTCATTGGCCCCAGCCAGCCGATGCTCGGCCCTCTGGCCGACGGCGGCACCCTGATCACCGGCACACCGCCGGGTTGCTGGGGCCCGATGATCACGCCCGCCTTCGAGGGCGGCCACGAAGTGACGCAACCGGTGTCCATTGCCGGGGCGGAAGTCGGCGATGCGGTGGCAATCAAGATCAAGAGCATGCGCGTCACCTCGCTGGCGACATCGTCCGGGGTCATGAGCTTCGTTGAGGGGCGCTACAACGGCGACCCGTTCGTCGCCAAATTCTGCTCCAAGTGCGGCACCGACCACCCGGCCAGCCATGTCGAAGGCATTGGCGAGGAGTCGATTCGCTGTAACAACTGCGGCGCCGAGGTCAGCGCGTTTCGCTTCAGCCATGGCTACGTGATCGTGTTCGATGCGCAGAACCAAGTCAGCCTGACCGTCAATCAGGACGTCGCCAACCGACTGGCCGGCAATGCCTCTGAAATGTCGGCGCTGCCGGAATTCGCCGCCCAGCATTCGATCCTGTCCCTGGCCCGTGCCGACATCCCCGGCGTTGCCGCGCACATGCGCCCGTTCCTCGGCAACATCGGCACCACGCCGTCCCGTGACTTGCCCGACTCGCACAACTGCGCCGACTTCGGCCAATACCTGATCAATGCACCGCACCGTTTCGGCATGACCCGCGAAGAGCTGCACGCGGCCAAGACTGACGGCCACATGGACACCAACTCGATCCGCGAAGGCTGCGTATTGATCTGCCCGGTGAAAGTGCCGGGGGCCGGTGTGTACATGGGCGACATGCATGCCCAGCAGGGCAACGGCGAGATCGCCGGGCACGCCACCGATTGCTCCGGGGAAACCGAAGTGGTGGTGCAAGTGGTGAAAAACCTGACGCTGGACGGGCCGATCCTCCTGCAAAACCTCGACGATCTGCCGCCGATGGCCCGGCCCATGAATGCCGAACAACGGCAAAAAGTCCGCGAACTGGGCGAGCGCTGGGGCCAGCACGAAATCGAACAGAGTGGCCCGATCACTTTTATCGGCAGCGGTGAGAATCTCAACGTCGCCGTCGAGAACGGCTTGAAACGCGCCGCTTCGGTCACCGGCCTGCCGTATGACGAAGTGCTCAACCGCGCGACCATCACCGGCTCGATCGACATCAGCCGTTTGCCGGGCACCGTTCGCGTGACCTTCCTGTGCCCGATGAACGTGCTCGATCGCATCGGCATCGGCCACCTGGTGCGCGAGAAATACGACCTGGCGTAACAACTGCCGAAGGGTCTGTACCAAAGTGTGTACAGACCCGCCGGCGATACAACCGCTGCGAATTACTGCCGGACCGGAACACAACCCCGATACAGCGCTTGGGTTAACTGTGATTCCGTACTGGCAACCCTTGAGACCGATATCATGCAGACCCCCATCACCTCAGCCAAAGCGACCGTCGGGCTTGGCCTGCGTCGCGGTTTAATGAAGGACCTCCTGGCCGCCCGTACCGGCGATTTCGACTTTCTGGAAGTCGCGCCGGAGAACTGGATCGGCATCGGCGGCGCCCATGGTCATGCGTTACGAACCCTGGCCGAGCGCTTTCCGTTGTCCTGCCACGGCTTGTCCCTGTCATTGGGCGGGCCGGCGCCGCTGGACGTCGGGTTTCTCCAGGAAGTCCGTGTGTTTCTCGATCAATACAGCGTGCCGCTGTACAGCGAGCACCTGAGTTATTGCAGCGATGACGGTCACCTGTACGACCTGTTGCCGCTGCCGTTTACCGAAGAAGCGGTGCATCACGTGGCTGCGCGAATTCGCCAGGCCCAGGACATTCTCGGTCGGCGTCTGGCGGTGGAAAACGTGTCCTACTACGCCGCGCCCCAGCAGGACATGGACGAAGTGACCTTCACCAACGCGGTCCTGCGTGAAGCCGATTGCGACCTGCTGCTGGACGTCAACAATGTCTACGTCAACTCGATCAATCACGGGTTCGATCCGCAGACCTTTCTGGCGGGCATCGATTCGGGGCGGGTGGTGGCGATGCACGTGGCCGGGCATTTCGATGAGTCCGATACGTTGAAAATCGACACCCATGGCGCGTCGGTGAAACCGGTGGTCTGGTCGTTGCTGGCCCAGGCCTACGCCCGGTTTGGCGCACAACCGACATTGCTAGAGCGGGATTTCAACTTCCCGGCGTTCTCTGAACTGGTGGCGGAATTGCAGACCATTCGCCGCTTGCAGGCTGAGGGGGTGAACCGTGGATAAGCCCTCGCTGCATCAACAGCAATCCACACTGGGCCTGTACCTGCGAGATCCCGATCATTGCGCGCCTCCGGCCGGGATGGATGTGGCCCGGGCACAGGTTTACCGCGACCTGATTTTTTCCAACCTGTCGTTGTTGCTCAGCGGGACCTTTCCGGTGCTGATCAAGATTCTCGGTGATGAGCGCTGGCGTTCGCTGGTACGGATTTTCCTGCGGGACTACCGCGCGCGTACCCCGAAGTTCGGCGAAATCGCCCAGGAGTTTGTCGAGTTCCTGGCCTCCGGACCGCAGGCGTTGAGTGAGCGTGAGTGGCCGCCGTTCATGGTGGAGCTGGCGCATTACGAATGGGTCGAGATGGCGTTGCAGCAGTCCGAGGCCGAGCCGTTGGCGCCGAGTGATGTGGCGTTGATCCTGGAGCGACCGTTGCAGGTGTCGCCGCTGGCCTGGCCGTTGGCCTATGCCTGGCCGGTGCAGTTAGTAGGACCGGATCATCAGCCGGACATTGCACCGCCTCAACCCACATTATTGTTGGTGCGCCGGGCCGAGGACTGGAGTGTGAAATTTTCCGAGCTGAGCCCGTTGGCGTGGCGGTTGTTGCAGCGGATCGAGGAATTTCCCGAGCTGGATGGGCAGGCGCAGCTGGGAGGGCTGGCGGTGGAAGCGGGGGCCGCTGGATCGCCCGAATTCATGACAAGTGGCACCGCGTTGTTGCAGCAAATGCACGGGGAAAGGGTGGTTGGCCTAAAAGCCTGACCCACCCCAATCTCCCAACCACCACTTGACCCTGTGGGAGCGAGCTTGCTCGCGATGAGGCCGGCACATCCAACATTGATGTTGGCTGACACTCAGTCATCGCGAGCAAGCTCGCTCCCACAGGGCTTATCAGTGTTTATGGCGCGGAGAAGAAATACCGGGTCAGGTGAAAGAAGATCGGTGCCGCGAAACAGATCGAATCCATCCGATCCAGCATGCCGCCATGACCTTTGATCATGGTTCCCCAATCCTTCGCGCTCAGGCTGCGTTTGATCGCTGACATGACCAGCCCACCCAGAAAACCCATCACCACGATCACCAGCGACATCAGCAGCGACTGCCAGAAACTGAACGGGGTCATCCAGAACATGCACCCGCCAATCAGCGTGGCCGACAGGCCGCCACCGACCAGTCCTTCCACGGTTTTCGACGGACTCACCAACGGCGCAACCTTGTGCTTGCCGAAGAGTTTGCCGAACACGTACTGCAACACGTCACTCAACTGCACGACAAACACCAGGTAGAACAGCAACAGCGCGTTCTGCCCCTGGAAACCTTCCAGGTCCAGCAGCAACAAGGCCGGCGCGTGGCTGATGCAGTAGACGCAAATCATCACCCCCCACTGGATCTTGGCCGCCCGCTCCAGAAACGCGTCCGTGTCCTGACTCAGCACCGCAATCGCCGGCAACAGCAGGAAGGCGTACACCGGAATCAACAGTGTGAACAACGAATACCAATGCGTGCCAATCAGTACGTATTGCAGCGGGATCAGAATGAAGAACGCCGAAAACAGCGCGTTATGGTCGCCCGGCCGGGTCGGCGTCAGGGTGATGAACTCCCTGAGGGCGAACAGTGAAATGAAGCCGAACAGAATGACCGTCGCGTTGCCGCCCAGCAGGTAGGACACGAAGAAGATGATGACCATGCCCCACCAGGCATTCACCCGCTGGTTGAGGTTTTCGATGGTCGAGATCGAGCCTTCCGTTGTCGCACGCCTGGCCAGTATCCGGCCGATGATCGAAGCTACGGCCAACAGGCCGGCGATGGCGCCGAAGAACCACAAAAACTTTTCATCAAGATTCATTCCGACAACCTCACAATCGCTTCACGCGCCCGATCCAGAAACACCTGTTTTTCCTCGCCACTGATCCGTTGCAGCGGGTCGCCGATACGGATCGTGCAGATGATGGGCAGCGGGACGTGTTTGCCTTTTGGCATCGAGCGATGCAGGTTTTCCAGGTAGATCGGCACCAGGTCAACCTCGGGAAATGCCTCGGCCAAGCGGTACAGCCCCGATTTGAACGGACCGGGCAACGCCTGGCTGCCGCGGGTGCCTTCCGGAAAGATGATGATCGAATGGCCGGCCCGCACCACGTCGAAAATCGGCTCCAGCACGTTGACGCCGGGCGCCGGGTTACGCTCGATCAGCACCGCATTCAGGCCTTTCTGCGAGATGTACGACAGAAACCGGTTTTTGCCCCAGTAGTCAGCGGCCGCGACCGGTTTCACGTTCACTCGGGCTTCCGGTGGCAGGGCGGCGATGATTGCCAGGGTGTCCATGTGGCTGGAGTGATTGGCGAAATAGATGCGCTGGCGCGTCAGGTCCGGCGGGCTTTCCCATCGGGCCGTGACGCCGATGAGGAATCGAAGAACAGAAATCAGCGCGTTACTGATCCACATGGTGATTCCCCTTGAGCTGGCGCGAGATGGCCAGGGTTCGCGTGACGCAGGTCGCGGCGGATCCGGCCGCGATGATGACCAGCGCGATCAAAAGAATGTAGTGAGTGCCGTAAACGGTGGCCTCGACGGCATTCAACAGAAGTCCTGCGGTCATTACGGCCATTCGATGCTGCTTGGCCATGGGGCCCATGAAGCTTTGCTTCAGGCCAATCGAGCCACCAAACACCCTGACATACGCCGTCAGTGCCGCGGCCAGCGCCGCAAACCAGCCAAGATCGGCATACCCGATGGCACACCCCAGCGCGACGATCAGCAGGCTGTCGGCAATGCGGTCGGGGAATTCATTGTAGAGGCTGCCGATGTCGGATTTCTTGCCGCCCTCGATCGCCACCATCCCGTCGAAGAGGTTGCACAGCAGGCGCAGCTGAATGCCGACGGCGCAGAGGAGCGAGCCGACAAGGCCGTTATCAACATTCAGTGCTACCGCCCCGGCGAGCGCGAAGGCGATGCTGGCGACGGAGATCTGATTGGGGGAGATGTCTCGTTTTACCAGAAGGTCGGTGATGTATTTCGCCCAGCCCGCAGAGCGCGTCTTGATGGGCCTTCGGTTGTCATCCATTTGCCAATATCCATATAAGTGTCGGTTGCTATCGGGTGCGCCGCAGCGCGCGTTGCGCGACGGTGCCCGACAATATAAAGGCTTTCCTGCGCCTTTGTGTCTGTTTACTGACTGGCAGGTCGAACCGGCAACTTCAACTCCGCACACAACCCGCCGCCTTCACGATTACTCAACGTCAACGATCCCCCGATCGCCAACGCCAATTGCTGCGCTATCGCCAAGCCCAGACCGGTTCCGCCGGTGCTGCGGTTGCGCGAATTCTCTACCCGATAAAACGGTTCCATCACGTGGGCCAGTTCCTCTTCGGCAATGCCCGGTCCGCGATCCATGACCTTCACCGAGAGCAGGCCGTTTTTCGCTTCCACACACAATTCAGCGGCCCCGGCGAACTTCAGAGCGTTATCCGTCAGGTTCACCAGCACCCGCCGCAGGGCATGCGGCCGGGTGTCAATCACCGCAGCACTTTTGCCACCCAGTTGCACGTCCTTGCCCACGTCCTGATAGTCAAACACCAGGCTGTCGAGGAATGAATCAAGGTCGGTGCGGCGGCTCTCTTCCGTGGCGCCGTGAACGCTGCGGGCATAGGCCACGCCTTCGCGCACCAGGTGTTCCATCTCACTGAGGTCGCTCCACAGTTTGTCTTTCTCGCTGCAGTCGTCCATGAATTCGGCGCGCAGTTTCATGCGGGTGATCGGGGTTTGCAGGTCATGGGAAATCGCCGCCAGCAGTTGCATGCGCTCCTTCAAGTACGCGGCGATGCGTGCCTGCATCGAATTGAAGGCGATGGCGGCATGGGCGACTTCTGTCGGGCCTTTTTCGTCCAGGAGCACCGCGTGGGTGTTGGGGTCAAGGTTGTCCACCGCCTCGGCAAGGCGGGTGAGGGGGCGGATGGCGATTCGCACGGCCAGCCAGGTGCAGAGAATCATCAGCGCCAACTGGCCCAGCAGGACGATGGGCAACCACGGCGACAACGGCACCATCGATGGCCTGACGTCGATGGTCACGGGGCTGCCGTCCGCCAGTTTCAGGTGCACCTGAAAATGCTTCTGCTCGCCGGGAATGTCCGTCACGGTCATCGGGTAATCCTTGCCGATGGCGTCCTTGATCGAAGTCACCGCGATGGGTGTATCGCGCATGGCCACGCCCGGTGAACCTTCGTCGAGCAAATAACGGTAGTTGCGGCGGTTCAGTTGTTGCAGCCAGCTCATGCGTTCTTCGGCCGGCAAGCGGTCGAGGATGGCGATGGAGGTCGAGACGTCGGTTTCCAGGTTACCGAGCATGGTGTTTTTTGCGCTTTCGTACCGCTCGTAATACTGCGCGCCGAAGGACAGCGCCTGAGCGAGGATCAGGCCGATCAGAAAGATCAGCGAGAGTCGCGAGGCCAGGGTACGGGGCCAACGAAGGGTGAGGTTCATGACGGCGCACCGAGTACTTCAACTGCCAGGGAAAACACATAGCCCTCACTGCGCACGGTTTTGATGTAGGCCGGTTCGCGGGCATCGTCCAGCAAGCGCTGGCGCAAGCGGCTGACCAGCAAGTCGATGGAGCGGTCAAACAGGTCGGCGTCGCGGCCCTGGGTCAGATTGAGCAGTTGGTCGCGATTGAGCACCCGCTGCGGGTGATCGAGGAACACCCGCAGCAATCGGTATTCCGCGCCGCTGAGCGCGACCATGGTGCCGTCTTCATCCAGCAAGTGCCGGGCGGAGGTGTCCAGGCGCCAACGCCCGAACGCCAGCAGGCGACCGCTTTCGGTGACCACCAGGTTGGGCGGCAGCATCCGCGTGCGGCGCAGCACGGCGTTGATTCGCGCGAGCAGTTCACGGGCGGCGAACGGCTTGACCAGGTAATCGTCGGCGCCCATTTCCAGGCCGATGATGCGGTCGGTTTCGTCGTTGCGGGCGGTGAGCATCAGCACCGGCGTGGCCTTGTGTTTGCCGGCGCGCAACTCGCGGCAGAGCATCAGGCCGTCGTCGCCCGGCATCATGATGTCGAGCACGATCAGGTCCACCGGCGTGGACTCAAGGAAGCTGCGCATCTGGCGTCCATCGGCGACGACCGTGGTGCGCAGGCCGTTCTTCTTCAGGTAGTTACCTACCAGTTCCCGGATCTCGCGGTCATCGTCCACGATGAGAATGTGATCGACGTGTTCCATGGGGCCAAGCCTCTATCAATGGGGGATGTTGCGCAGTCTATCGAGCCTTGGCCCGCTCGCCCGCAGCCCTTTGTATTGCAGTGTATCTGGCGTAGCGGCGGATACACGCGAACGCAAAAATACGATTTTCCAGGGGTTTTGTATCGCTCTGTATCAGGGGCCGGCTTTGATACGTACCGATTTACACGCGGCTGTTTTCGACACAGACGAGATACCTCGCGAGCATCTAATGGGTTCCATCGAGGCAACCCAAACCGCCTCGGCTCAATTGAACGACCTACCCATTGAAGCCTTGAGGAAACCGTCATGAACACCAAAGCCATCTACGCCGCTTGCCTGTTTGCCGCCCTGAACATCTGCACCTTGTCGGCCCGTGCCGAAGCCGCCGATGTCAGCGCTAAAACCTACACCTACGGCACCCACCTGGACATCAAGAAAGTGGTGTCGTTGAAAGAGGACGCCACGCCTTCCTGCGGGGTTGTGAATGCCCAGCTGACCTACCTGGACTCCCAGCACAAAACCCAGGTGCTGGATTACCGCAAATTTGCCGACGGCTGCAATTCGGACAACTGAGTCCTTCGCTGACCGATTGCCAACCCCCCTTTGAAACAGGAAGAACACCATGAACAACGTCACCCGCTTTTTGACCGCTGTTGCTTTCTCCGTAGCTGGCGCGGCTGCCCATGCCAACGCCGCTGTTGAACAGAAAAGCTGTGGCACCGCGACCTGCTTCCAGCTGACGCCAGTGGCAGAGCAGGGCGGTCATGCCTTCCTCGCACAGGACGGCTCGAGCCGCACGCCGCAGGGGCAGCAGCTGGATAACCAGACGGCTTGAAGCCTGGCTAACTTCCCCACAAGCACCACCGTCCCCCTGTGGGAGCGGGCTTGCCCGCGATGACGCCAGCACATCCAACATCAATGTGACTGACAGACTGCCATCGCGGGCAAGCCCGCTCCCACAGGGAATTGGTGTGAATCGCCACCCCCTCACATGTTTAGGTGATCCCATGTTTCTCATCGCTTTCCTGGGCGGCATATTGACCGTCCTCAGCCCCTGCATCCTCCCGGTCGTGCCGTTCCTGTTCGCCGGTGTCAAACGCACCCGTTCATCCATCCTGCTCACCCTCGGCGGCATGGTCCTGACCTTTGCCCTGATCTCCAGCCTGGCCGTGGTCAGCAGCGAATGGGTGGTGCAAGCCAACAACACCGGTCGCCACGTCGCCCTGATCGTGATGGGGCTGTTCGCCCTGTCGCTGATTTCCGCCCGTGTCGGTGACTGGATGGCGCGTCCCTTCGTGGCGCTGGGCAATCGCCTTGATCCCGACACCCGCAAAATGTCCGGCCCGCTGGGTTCGGTCATGATCGGCGTCGCCACCGGTCTGCTCTGGGCACCGTGTGCCGGGCCGATCCTTGGGGTGATTCTCACCGGCGCCATGCTCCAGGGTGCAAACGCACAGACCAGCCTGTTGCTGCTGGCCTACGGCTTGGGCAGCGCGCTGTCCCTGGGCACCTTGATCTTTGCCGGTCGCGGCCTGGTCAATCGCTTGAAAGCGTCGATCCCGGTCACCGGTTGGCTGCGTCGTGGTGCCGGTGTTGCCGTGCTGGCCACCGTGGCGGTGATTTCCACCGGTGCCGACCGGACACTGCTGGCCGGCACCTCGTCCGAAGGCGTCAGCAGCCTCGAGAAAGGTGTGCTGGAAAGCGTGCCGAAAGTCGTCGACTACTTCGTCAGCAAGGTCAAGGCCGACTCCATGGACAACGCCCAAGGCGCCATGCCGTCGCTGTCCGGTGCCGTCCAATGGCTGAACTCGCCAGCGCTGAGCAATGATTCGCTCAAAGGCAAAGTGGTGCTGGTGGACTTCTGGACCTACGACTGCATCAACTGCCAGCACACCCTGCCGTATGTGAAGGACTGGGCGAAGAAATACGAGAAGGATGGCTTGGTGGTCGTCGGCGTCCACACCCCTGAGTACGGTTACGAGCGCATCATCGATAACGTTAAGGACCAGGTGAAAAAGCTCGGCATCACCTACCCGGTGGCCATCGACAACAACTACGCGATCTGGCGCGCCTTCGACAACCAGTACTGGCCCGCTCACTACTTGATCGACGCCAAGGGCCAGGTGCGTTACACCCACTTTGGTGAAGGCGCCTACGAAACTCAGGAAAAGATGATTCAGCAACTGCTGGAAGAGGCCAAGGCACCTTCCGCGTAACCCTCGACATCAATGGCTCACAGGCTGCGCGCCGTGGGCCATTGGCTTTTTCTCCTGATTGCGCCGCCACGCCGCCGGTGGCGCGCCGTACTCTCGACGAAAGGCCCGGCTGAAGGCCGTGTCGGTCTGGTAACCCACCTCTTCGGCAATCCACATCAACGAACGGTTACTGCTGCGTAACAGGTTCGCCGCCAGCAGCATCCGCCACTGCGTCAGGTACTGCATCGGCGAACTCCCCACCAACTGCGCAAAGCGTTCTGCCAACACCGACCTTGAGGTGCCGGCCGTCCGCGCCAGTTCATCCAGGGTCCAGGCGTGACAGGGTTTTTTGTGCAGCGCATTCAGGGCAGCACCGACAATCCGGTCGCCCACGCCGGCCAGCCAACCGGTCCGGCCTTCAGCGTGCTCGTTCATGTACAGGCGCAGTACTTCGATGAACAACACCTCGGCCAGTTTCGCCAACACACCTTCGCCGCCGGGCCTGGGCGAGCGTGCTTCGGCCAGCGCGTAACGGACTGAAGATTCCAGCCAGATTCCGGCATTCGAGCCGCGCACATTGACCCGGACCACCGCCGGCAACCCCGTCAGCAACATGCCCGCCAACCGCGTATCGCAGGCCAGATAACCGCACACCAGACGTGTGACCGCGCCGCCACCGCCGTAACTCAGTTGCCGGGGACGGCGCGCCAGCACTACGTCCAGTCGCTTGCCCGTGACCGGCGTCAGCCCCGGTTGCGAGCTCATGCGATGGGCGTCGCCCTGAGGGAATACCACCACATCGCCGGCGGTCAGGCGCAGCGGCTAGTCGTTTCCCATCTCGACATAGCACTCGCCTTCGGTAATCAGGTGAAAGATCACCACCCGCTCGGCACCGGGCTCCAGAAAGGGGGCGGCCGTGTCGGCGCTGGGCGACTGATAGCACCAGGGCGCCGTGAACCTGGCATTGATGAAGATCGCACCGACCAGGCGGACGACGCGCAGGGTTTGGGACAGGGCGTCCATGGTGGCTTCCCGTGCGGCTGAGGGCTTTCTGATTGTGAGCGCGTTGCCGCGTAACGTGAATTCTCCGGACGATAGGGCAGTGTTGCCCGACGATCGGGCAGGACGCCGGCCCGCGCCGGAGCGATAGTTTGCCTACAGGGCCACTGCCGACCCTGTCATCAATAACAAGAATGAGAGGTTGCCATGCCAAAGTTCGTCATAGAACGCGAGATCCCAGGTGCTGGAACACTGTCAGAAAGGGATTTGAAAGCGGCTTCGCAAAAGTCCTGCCGGGCGCTGCGCGATTTGCCGGAGGTGCAGTGGCTGCAGAGTTATGTCACGGGCGACAAGCTGTACTGCGTGTACATCTCGCCGAGCGAAGCGCTGATTCAGGAGCACGCCAGGCAGAGCGGTTTCCCGGCCAACCGCATTTCCCAGGTCACGAACATCATTGATCCGACCACGGCGGAGTAAGCCGGGCCTGCGTTCCAATCCTTACGGAGCAGATTTAATGAGTACCCCCCTTGATCTCACTGCCCTGAAAAACCGTCAGATGGCTTCTTGGGCCAGCGGCGACTACGCCGTGATCGGCACCACCCTGCAGATCGTCGGCGAGCAACTGGCCGAAGCCTGTGACTTGCTCTGCGACGAGCTTGTGCTGGACGTGGCCGCCGGCAACGGCAATGCGACGCTCGCCGCCGCACGCCGTGGCTGTAATGTCACATCGACCGACTACGTGGCCGCACTGCTTGAACGTGGCGAAGACCGGGCCCGGGCCGAGCGTCTGGAGGTGACCTTCCAGGTCGCCGACGCCGAGGCACTGCCGTTCGAGGACGCCAGCTTCGATGCCGTGCTCTCGACCTTCGGTGTGATGTTCACGCCGGACCAGGCCAAAGCGGCTTCAGAACTGGCCAGAGTGTGCCGCCCCGGCGGTCGCATCGGCCTGGCCAACTGGACGCCTGAAGGTTTTGTCGGCCAGATGTTCAAGACCCTGGGCAAGCACCTGCCGCCACCGGCTGGCGCAGAACCGCCTTCAAACTGGGGAACCGAAGCCTGGTTGCACACGCACTTCGATGAGCGCGATTTCCAGGTGCAGGTGACGCGGCGGACCTTCAACTTCCGCTATCGCTCGGCGGCCCATTTCATCGATATTTTCCGCAACTGGTACGGCCCGCTTCACAAGGCCTTCGCAGCGCTGCCTCCCGACGGCGCGAAGGCTTTTGAAAGCGACCTGACTGAGCTGATCAACCGGATGAACAGGGCGGGAGAGAAATCGGTGGTGGTGCCGAGTGAATACCTGGAGGTTGTCATCACCCGGCGCTGACCAGACACCACAAAACCCTGTGGGAGCGGGCTTGCCCGCGATGGCTGGCTACCTGCCGATCCAAATGTCGACTGATAGTCCGCTATCGCGGGCAAGCCCGCTCCCACAGGAATTGTGGTGTATTTGAGACGGTTACTCATCCACCCGCTCGGTGTACACCACCCACACACTGCAGGGCATTTTGTACAGCAGGTGCTCCACCGTGCTACCGATCAACCGGCCCAGACCGCGATGGCCGACCCGGCCCATGACAATCACGTCGACGTCGTAGGCGTCGGCATAGCGGGTCAGGACCTTGGCCGGGTTGCCCATGATCATGTGCCGCTGCTCGGGCGCGATGCCGTTGCGCTCGGCCAATTCGTTGAAGGCGTCTTCCTGGCAGTCGAACAGGGTCTTGGCCTTGCCGGAACTGAAAAACGCCGAGCCGTTGTCAAAGCCGAACTCGTCTGCGCTGATGGAGGAAAGGTCGTAGGCGTACACCACGTCCAGCTCAGCATTACAGGCACTCGCCAGTTTCGACGCTTCGTGCAGGATCCGGTCATTGAAGGTTTTGTAGTGATCATCGCGATGGAAAGGATCGACCGCCGCGACGACCTTGCGTGGCAGGGCGTGAACCGCATGGCTGACAAAATGCAGCGGCACCGGGCATTCACGCAGCAAATGCACGTCGAGCGGGGTAAACATCAGTCGCGACAGCAGCGATTCGTGCTCCAGTGCCTTGATCAGCACGTCCATCGGCTGCTCTTTGAGGTGAATCAGGATTTCTTCCAGCGGGCGTTCGACCCACGCCACCTCGGTGGTGACGTGCACACCGATCTTGCGCAGCGGACGGGCCTGTTCTTCGAGCCACTGACGGTGTCGGTCGACGTAGCCCAGTCGCATCTGTTCGAGGGCCTTTTCGTTGACCAGACTGGCGGTGGCCAGGCCTTCCAGGTAATCGAACGCCACGATGTGCAACGCCGCGTCTTCGGCCTTGGCCAGCGCCGCCGCCCTGTCGAAGGCGGGGCTGTGTTCCATCAGTGGCGAGGCGACCAGCATGAAGCGTGACTGACCAGACATGTCGAACCTCCCGCGTCATTCAATCCCCTAAGTATTGACCATGATCGACCTCCCGTCCGTCAGTCCGGCGAAGGTTGGGTGGGCGTGGCAGTCAGAGGGAGGTCAGTGGCCGTTCCATGATGATCGTGCGCTCGGCACCGTGGAATTCGTCGCGGACTTTTCGAAAGCCCAGCTTGAAGTAGAAGGCTTCTGCGGTGATGGAGGAGGGGACGCGCAATATTTCGATTTTCGCTTCGGTGGCGATGGACTCGATCGTGGCCATCAATTGCCTCCCGAGGCCGCGCCCTTGTTGAGCGGGTTCGACAAACACGCTGCGCACCACATCGCGATCAAGGCTGGCCGTGGCGACTATGCGGTGATCAATCGTCGCGACGAAGACCTGGCGTTGGGTCAGCAACGTGCGAATGGACTCGGTGGAAAAGCTCTTTGCCACCTGCGCGATGATGTCGGGGGAGTAATCCAGGGCGTTGGACTGGCGCAGCGACTGGATGATGACCTGGCTGATGGCGGACGCGTCAGCTGCGGTGGCGGGCCGTACTTGCGGTTTCATAGTGCTACCTCAGTCCTTTGAACATCCAATCCCCCTGTGGGAGCGAGCCGGCTCGCGATGGCTGAGTGTCAGTCGACATCTACATCGGCTGGAAAGCAGTCATCGCTAGCAGGTTAGCTCCCACAGGGATCTAGGCGATCTGTGCGCCGCGTGCTGCCAGCAGCTCCCGCAATACCGAACGATGGCAATGCGCTTCATCCTCGCAATAACAGCCAACCGCCAGCGCGGTTTGATGGGAGAGGGCGGCCAGCAGATCCAGCAACTGATTGGGCGCCGGATGGTTCATTTCAGCCTTGAACTTGCGCCTGAACGCCTCCCAGGCTTTTTCATCCTCGGCCGCCTTGGCTTCGGCCACCAATTCCGCACTCGGCGACAGCAGCGGCTGCCACACATCATAAAAGTCCCGACGGGCGAACTCGGCCTTCGGTACACCGCGAGGGGGGCGGCGTACCGTGCCGATCCGCAGCCCTTCATCAGGCAGGCGCGGCGAGCCGAGTCGAACGATATGGATGGCCATGCCGCGTTACTTGTGGCGCGATCCGTCGAACCACTCCATGGCGGTGCGCCAGATGCAGATCCCCAGGAAGTAAGCCGACATCAGCAACCAAAGCCCCATGACCATCGGGTTGATGACCGGATGGTTGACCACCAGCGACAAGCTGCACAGCAGCCAGATGGCGGTCACGGCAATGTTGATCGGCATGAACTTGCGCACACGGAACGGGTGCAGGAACTTCATTCGGGTCACGGTCAGCAAGGCCAGGCCAATGACGGTCAGGAAGGTAATCCACGGCGACGGGGCGATGATGTACAGGCACAGGGCCACGACGTTCCAGGCGGCGGGAAAACCCTGGAAGTAATTGTCTTTGCTTTTCATGTTGACGTTGCAGAAGCAAAACAGCGACGAAACCAGAATCAGCGACACGGTCAGCAGCAGCGTGTAGTCCGGCAAGGGGATGTAGCGATAGATGAACAGCGCGGGGATGAACACATACGTCAGGTAGTCGATCACCAGATCGAGAATCGATCCATCGAAACTCGGCAGCACCGACTGCACATTAACCTTGCGTGCCAAGGCACCGTCCAGCCCATCGACGATCAGGGCCACGCCCAGCCACAGCAGGCAGTTGGTGGCCTGGTTTTCCAGCAAGGCGAGGGTGGCGAGGAAGGCAGTGACCACGCCGGTGGCGGTAAAACCATGGGCGCCCCATGCTTTGAGCCTGGCGATGTGTAGGGTGGATATCACGGGGGCGTTCTCCAGAAAGATGAAGCAAGCCAGTCATCACCCTCGTTATCAAGGGCGGCGGCAAACCGGTTCGGTTGCAGGTATCGACCGGAAATCCGGGAATAAGGTTCACCGTCAGTAAATCTTAGCTGGGCCGCCGAGAAATACTTCGGATTAATCCGCAATGCTGTTCACTTAAATACTGTGCATCAGGCACTCCGCTTTTGTGGCGAGGGAGCTTGCTCCCGCTGGGCTGCGTAGCAGCCCCAAAAATGTGCCTACCATGCCGATTTTTGTGAGTGCTACGCACTCAGACGGGAGCAAGCGCCCTCGCCACAGGCTAAACGGTAATGGCACATTTGCTAGCGAGGACTATTGTTGCCTGACTGGATCACTTCCCTTTAGTGAGGACGTCGTCATGAACACCAGCGATTTGCTCGAACAACTCCTGCGGGCCGGCCAGGGCTCCGGGGCGCAACAGGGTGGCGCATCCGCCCAAGGCGGCATTGGCGGCGGTCTGGGCGGGTTGCTTGGCGGCCTGTTGGGCGGTGGCGGCGGTTCAGCCATGGGCGGCGGCGGATTGGGTGGCTTGCTCGGTGGCCTGCTCGGCGGCGGCTCACCCATGGGCGGCGCGACCCGGACCCGTTCGGGTGGCGGCACCAACTATGCGGCCCTGGCGTCACTGGGGATGATGGCATTCCAGGCGTATCAGGCGTGGCAACGCAGTCAGGCAGCTGCGCCGCAACAGGCACCGCGCACGGTCGACTTGTTATCGGGCCCGGAAGTGGAGGACCACAGTCATGCGATCCTGCGCGCGTTGATTGCGGCGGCCAAGGCCGATGGCCGGATCGACGAGTCGGAGAAGCAGATGATCAGCACCGAAATCGGCCGCCACACCGATGACCCGCAATTGCAGCAATGGCTGGATGACGAAGTTGCCCGGCCACTGGATGCTGCGGATGTGGCGCAATCGGCATCGGATCCCGGCATGGCGGCGGAAATGTACCTGGCCAGCGTGATGCTGGTGGACGATCAGCAGGATGCCGAGCGCACCTATCTGGATGAGCTGGCGGCGGCTCTGAAGATTGATCCTGAACTGCAAGTGCATCTGGAGCAGCAGGCCAAGGGTGGCGCGGCGTAAGGTGTGCCCGCAAACATCGCGTTGTCTTTCAGGCCGCCTTCGCTAGCAGGCTAGTTCCCACAGTGGATCTGCGGTGCGCGCCAAACCTCTGTCGGAGCTAGCCTGCTAGCGAAGAACGATAACGCGGTCAACATGGTGGTTTGGGCACCAGGAAAATAACCCCGTGCGCTTCGGCAATCTCCAGTATCCGTGGTAAATCCTCCGGCACCCGTAGCCGATCCACCGCCGCAAAAAACTGCCCGCCCCGCGGGTCGGACACCACGCCAATCATCTTCGCGGTAGGGCTGATGTTCTTGTAGGCATGGATCGAACCCCCGGGGATATGCACATACCCCCCGGCCGAGACGGTGGTGGACTTGCCCGCCACGGTCACTTCGACCTGGCCGTCGACCACATAAAACGCCTCGTCCCACGGATGAAAGTGCAGCGGCGGCCCACCGCCTTGCACACCTTCCTGAATATGCATTTCAAAGGGCTTACTGAGGTCGCCGCCCGCGAGGATGGTGATCGCCTCGCCCACGACGTTCACCGGCGCCGGCGAGTGCTCGATGACGTGCACCGTTCGCATGATTGCTCTCCGAAGATGACCCCGCACCCGCTGATTATAGGCCTCGTGCATCCGCCGGGCCGCGCACCGCAGGCCCGTCCGTCAGGGCGATTTCAACGCCGATTGAATTTTTTTCCAGGCAAATCGCTCTGCTGATGTAGAGACGTGTTGATTCAGCGTCCTGCCACTGGCCTCAGACCGAGAGATGCGCCCATGACTGCCCTGACACGACTTGAATCGCGGCCCGCCCACGAACACCCGATCCCGGCCGCCGGTAGCCTGAAACAAACCTATGAACACCTGCTGCTGGGCGACGACCCCGAGCAACGGCGCGCACTCGCCCGAAGCTTTCTCGAGGCGCAGCTCGAACACGCCACCCCCTTGCCTCAAGAAATGCCAACGGACCTGTCGGCGCTGCAATCGTTCGTCGAACAACACAGCGTCGACGTCGCCCGCCAATACGCCGATTACCTGCAACAACGCAAGGAAGGCGGGCCGCGACAGTTCTTTAGCAACAAGGCCCACGCGCTGTTTTTCCTGCAAGCGGTGGCCCCGACCAAACTGGTCGACGGCGCCTGGTTGTATGGCCTGTTGCGTCAGTGGCGCGACCCGCGTTTCGAAGGGCTGATCTGCACCTATCTGGAAGAGCTCGGCGACGGCAACCCGGCGCAGAACCATGTGGTGATTTACCGCAAGCTGCTCGCCGAACATGGCCTGCAAGACCCCGGGGTGATCGCCGACGAGCATTACCTGCAAGGCGCGATACAACTGGCGCTGGGCGAATCCGCCGACGAGTTTTTGCCGGAGGTGATCGGCTACAACCTCGGCTACGAACAGCTGCCCTTACACCTGCTGATCAGCGCCTATGAACTCAGCGAATTGGGCATCGATCCGTACTACTTCACCCTGCACGTGACCATCGACAACGCCAGCACCGGCCACGCGCAAAAAGCCGTGCAGTCGGTGTTGCAACTGCTGCCGGTGGAAGGCGATCGTGAGGACTTTCTGCGCCGGGTCGCGCTGGGTTATCGGCTCAACGACCTGGGGCAGGGCAGTCGCGCGATCATCGAGTCGTTCGACCTCGACGCCGAGCTGCTCAACATGCTTGAGCGCAAGCGTCCGTTCGGCCAGCACATGCATTCCGACTACTGCCGTTTTGAAGGCAAGACCGTCAACCAATGGCTGTCGGCGCCGGAGCAGTTGCCAGGGTTCCTCGCCGCCATGGAAAACAAGGGCTGGATCAAACGCCAGCAGGACCCGCAAGCCAGCCGTTTCTGGCAGTTGATCGAGGGTGACGGCGCCGCCATGTTCGGCGTGTTCAGCCCTTATGAAAAACAGCTGCTGCATGACTGGATTGCCGGCGACTGGGCGCCTGAGCGCTCAGCCACAGCGGTTCGCCGGGCCACGAGTGTCGCGACTGAACCGGCAGTGCCCGACAACGACCCGGATATCCAGAGCCTGCAAACCTCGCTGGAGGGGCTTGCCGCGCACGAGCAGATGCCGGTGCTGATCCCGTGGCTGTCGGCCCATCGGCATTTCCATCCGGCCGGCCTGATGGCCACGCGACGGTTCATCGAACTCAAATCCAGTCTGCGATAGGAGCACGGCATGAATCAGGAAGAGCAACTGGGCGCTGCCGATCTGGCGCTGGTGCAGCTGGGCCGCCGTTTGCAGGCTGATGGTTACCGGTTTATCACCCCGACCCCGCTCACCCACCAGCGGGTCAACGACCGTGCCTTTGGGCAAAACGCCCGGACCTTGCGCGACGTGTTCGGCTGGTCGCGCTCGTTCGAACCGGGCCTGCTATCGACCGATGAACAGCGGCAGTTGCAGGAGGCGGGCGTGCTGCAAGAAAGCAACGGCCGACTGAAAAGCCGCGTGCGCTGGTCCAGCCTCGATGATTTGCTGTTCGTGCACTCGGGCTTCCCCACCGACGCGGCTGACGCGGTGTTTTTCGGACCGGACAGCTACCGGTTCGCGCAGCTGATCCATGCCCATCTTCAACAAACCTTCGCGCCGATCCGGCGTGCCGTCGACATTGGTTGCGGCGCGGGTGTCGGGGCGATTGTGATTGCCCGCGCACGCCGTGAAGCCGAAGTGCTGGCTGTCGATATCAATCCTGCGGCGCTGCGTTTGACGGCGGTCAACGCGGCACTTGCCGAGGTCGCAAACGTCACGGTTGAGGCCAGCGATGTGCTGCAGGATGTCGACGGCCAGTTCGACCTGATCGTTGCCAATCCGCCCTACATGGCCGACCCCACCGAACGCGCTTACCGGCATGGCGGCGGCGCGCTGGGTGCGCAGTTATCGTTGCGCATTGTCGAGCAGGCGTTGCTTCGACTGGCGCCCGGTGGCTCTTTGGTGCTCTACACCGGGGTGGCAATGATCGATGGCCAGGACCCGTTTCTCGAGGCACTGACCCCGCGCCTCGAGTCGCCGATGTTCGGCTGGACCTATCGCGAACTCGACCCGGATGTGTTCGGTGAAGAGTTGCTGACACCGGGCTATCAACGGGTGGAGCGGATTGCGGTCGTGGCCTTGATCGTCACGCGCATCGGCCCCGGAATTGGGGGGCGCGTTGAGCCAGCAGGTGCGCCATGAACAAGAATCTGGACGATTACAACCGCATGCGCGATTTCTCGGCGACCTCTGAACCCGCTGCGAAACGATCTGCCAAAAAAACCGCGAAAGACCATGCCTTGCAGTTCTGTATCCAGAAGCACGATGCCTCGCGGTTGCACTATGACTTTCGCCTGGAACTCGATGGCGCACTGAAAAGCTGGGCAGTGCCGAAAGGTCCTTCGCTGGACCCCAAGGTCAAGCGCCTGGCCGTCCACGTTGAAGACCATCCGATCGATTACGCGACGTTTGAGGGCAGCATTCCCGAAGGGCATTACGGCGCCGGTGACGTGATTGTCTGGGACCGGGGCGTGTGGATACCCCAGGAAGATCCGGCCAAGGCCTATGCCAAGGGCAAGCTCAAGTTCGAGCTGCAAGGCGAGAAACTCGGCGGCTTGTGGAACCTGGTGCGCACGCACATGCCGGGCAAGCAGGAGCAGTGGTTTCTGATCAAGCATCAGGACGGCGCGGCGAAATCCGAAAGTGATTACGACGTGGTCGCCGCCGAGCCCGGCAGCGTGCTCAGTGACCGCACCATACTCCCCAAAAAGGCCAAGACCGCCGCCAAGCCCAAACCGGTGAAGAAGCCGGCGCGCAAGGTCGCGGCTAAAGAGCAATCGGCGCAACTCACCGGCGCTCACAAGGCCAAGCTGCCCGACCAGCTCAAACCGGAGTTGGCGACGCTGGTGGAAAAAGCCCCGCAGGGCGAGTGGAGCTATGAGATCAAGTTCGACGGCTACCGGATCATGGCGCGTATCGACCACGACGAGGTGAAACTCTTCACCCGCAACGGCCACGACTGGACCCACAAACTGCCGAAGCAGGTCGAGGCCCTGGCCGCTCTGGGCCTCGAATCGGCCTGGCTCGACGGTGAGATGGTGGTGGCTAACGAGCAGGGCGTACCGGACTTTCAGGCGCTGCAAAATGCCTTTGAATCGAACCGCAGCGGCAACATCCTTTACTACCTGTTCGACATGCCTTACCTCAATGGCGTGGACCTGCGTGAGGTGCCAGTCGAAGAGCGGCGGGTCGCGCTGGCGACGGTGCTCAAACCCAATAAAGACCCGCTGCTGCGCTTCTCCGATGCGTTCGGCGAAGAACCGGAAGCGTTGCTCAACAGTGCCTGCCAGATGCAGATGGAAGGGCTGATCGGCAAGCGGCTGGGGTCGCCTTACGTGTCCCGGCGCAGCAGTGACTGGATCAAGCTCAAGTGCAAGCATCGGCAGGAATTCGTCGTGGTCGGTTTCACCGATCCCAAAGGCGCGCGCAATGCCTTCGGCGCGTTGTTGTTGGGCCTGCATGACCGTGACAGCGGCGAGTTGCGCTATGCCGGCAAGGTCGGCACCGGTTTCAACGAGACCACGCTCAAGCACATTTACGAACAGCTCAAACCCTTGCAGGTGAAAAAGCCGGCGGTGGTCAATCCGCCGACCGGTTTCGACGCCAAGGGTGTGCATTGGCTCAAACCGGTTTTGCTCGCCGAAGTCGCGTTCGCCGAGATGACCAAGGACGGGTCGGTGCGCCATGCCGTGTTCCATGGCTTGCGCGATGACAAGCCCGCCGAAGGCATCACCGAGGAGCGTCCGAAAGCCGTGAAAGCCCAGACCAGCAAGAAAGCCGCCGCTGACAAACCGGCCACCGCGACGAAAAAGAAACCCACCAAGGCAGCGCCCGCGCCCTCGCAAATCGGCCTCGGCGACGGCAAGGTGCGTATCACCCATCCGGACCGGGTGATCGATGCGAGCAGTGGCACCACCAAAGTGCAGCTGGCGGAATATTACGCCAGCGTCGCCGAATGGATTCTGCCCGAGCTCAAGGATCGGCCCGTGGCGCTGGTGCGCGCCCCGGACGGTATCGCCGGCGAGCTGTTCTTCCAGAAAAATGCCGAACGCCTGGCCATTCCGGGCATTACCACACTGGACAAGGACGTCACCGGCCAACCGGTGATGATCATCAACAACGCCGAAGCGCTGATTGGCGCCGTGCAGATGAGCACCGTGGAACTGCACACCTGGAACGCCACCACGGAGAATCTCGACAAGCCTGACCGCTTCGTTCTCGACCTCGACCCGGACCCGGCGCTGCCGTGGAAAAGCATGGTGGAGGCGACCCAGCTGACGCTGTCGGTGCTGGATGAACTGGGACTCAAGGCCTTCCTCAAGACCAGCGGCGGCAAGGGGATTCACCTGGTGGTACCGCTGACCCGCAAGCTCGGTTGGGACGAGGTGAAGGACTTCAGCCACGCAATCGTCAGCCACATGGCGAAGTTGCTGCCGGAGCGCTTTTCGGCGGTTTCAGGGCCGAAGAATCGCGTCGGGCGGATCTTCATCGATTACCTGCGCAATGGACTGGGCGCCACCACCATTTGCGCCTACGCCGCCCGCACTCGCGAAGGGCTGCCGGTGTCAGTGCCGATTTTTCGTGAAGAGGTGGCCGAATTGAAGGGCGGCAATCAGTGGAACATCCACAACATGCAGGAACGACTGGCCGAAGTCGGTGATGAACCTTGGGCGAACCTGAAGAAAACCCGGCAAACCATCACCGCCGACATGCGTCGGCGGGTCGGAATGAAAAAATAGGCCCCGACACAGCCTTGTAGCAGCAGCCTCGCGCTGCTCGGCAGCTGCTACAGGATGCCGCTACCGGACAAACGCCTGCAAATCGCTGGTCAGTTTATCGATCGCCACTTTGAAGTCTTTGGCGGTGATCTTCTGACTGGCATTCGACAGTGTGCTGCCGAAGACTTTGCGCACGACTTTGGCCACGGTCTGGTTGTTGCTGGCGTCAATAAACTCGGCCTCGATGAACAGCGTGGTGTCCTGATCCCGATGCCCGCTGGCAGCGGCAACACCACCGACGACGGCCGCGACAGGCACCACTTCATACCATTTCATGCCTTCGTTTTCGGCATTCACCCCGGTGATCGCCGCGCGCATGATCAGTTTTTTTGAACCGGCCGGCGCTGATTGTTCGCTCGATACCACGCGGTATTTCTGCCCCAGCACACCTTTGGCCTTGCTGGTCATGTAGTTCTGCAGTTCATCCAGGGTTTGCTGATTGACCCGCTCGTTCGGCTTGGGCGCCGGATAGAGCTCCAGTTTGTTGAAGACCACGGTGTCGTAGGCGTTTGGATTCCAGGACGGGCTCACCCAGCGCATCGCAGTTTCGCCGCTGGTGGTGGTGACTTGCTGCAAGTTGTTGTAGTTGGACAGGAAGCCTGAGTACTGGTCTTTTTCGGTGACTTTCGAGGTGCAGCCTCCGAGTAGCAGGCTGGTCAATGCGACGCCGATGAATAATTTCCGGGACAGATTCATTGTGGTGTGTGCTCCATGGATTTAGCCGTTTTTTTTTCGATTGCAGGCATCAAAAACGCCAGGTCATATTTCCGGTCACCGCTTGAATCCAGGCATTGTCGAACTGACCGGAAGTTCGAGTGCCCGACGTGGACTTGGTCTGGTCCACCGGCATGTCGCCAAGCCAGACCATGGCCCAGCTGACGTTAATGTCGGTGACCTTGTTCACAGCATAGGTGGCTCCGGTCGCAATGCGCCAGGATTCGCCCATGGGCACGGTAAACGTGCGGTTACCGTCGGAAACGGCGCTGCTGTCGTAAGCTACGCCGAAATTCCACAACAGGTGCGGGGTGGCCTGGTATTGCGCGCCCAGGGCCAGTTGCCAGGTGTCTTTGAAATGAGCGTCGACCGTGGTCGATTGGGAACCGACTGCGGTGGTGTCGACTTGCACCGCGATATCGCCGAACTCGGACCAGTCCTGCCAGTTGACGGAGGCGAGCAAGGCCCATCGCGGGTCGAGTTGCTGGAACAGGCTCAGGGTCGCCGTTTGCGGCACGGTCATGTCGAGTTGGGTATTGGTGTTGTTGACGCGCTCCAGCAGACGGCCGTCGCCTTTCACATCCAGCCGGTCTTCGAAGTCCAGGTCGACCTTGCTGGTGTAGGCCAGGCCAACGCGGGTGCCGGGTTGCGGGGCATAAATCACCCCCACATTCGCACCAAAACCCCAATCGTTGTCTTTGTACTTGAACTGCCCGTCGCCGCGGTCGGTGAAGCCAAAGGGTGAACGGTCGATAGCGGTTTGCGCTTGCAGCATGCCGTACATGGCTTTTACGCCGACACCCACCGACCATTGCTCATTGAAGCGATACGCCACGCTGGGCACAAAAGACAAACCGGCGAGGCTGGCGTTCTGCGCGAAGTAGCGCCCGGACCAGTCGTTGTCGTAGTTGGCGGCCAAGCCGAAGTCGCCGTAATTGCCGAATCCGACGCTCCAGTGGTCATCCAGTTGATGGCTGATAAAAAAACTGCCGCCGGGAATCGGGTCGAGGGCGTTGCCACTGCCGCTGCCCGTGCCGTTGGTGTTTGAGTCGCGATCAAAGCTCAGGTTGCCGTAGAGCACCTGCAATCCGCCGGTAATTTGCGTACCTGGCAGATAGCTCATGCCCGCCGGGTTGCTGGCGATGGTGGAAGGCCCCTGCGCCCGGGCGGCGGCACCGGCGTTGGCCAGGCCGGCGTTATCTGTGCCGATTTCATAGAGCATGATGCCGCCGGCCTGGGCCTGCTGGCAGCACAGCGCAAACAGGGTGAGGGCGGGCAGGGTGGCTGTTTTTAGCTGCATGGCGCTACCTCGGAAAATGTCCTTCACGAACGCGGGTGGCCGCTGTTGGCCACCCGTCTATCGACGGCCTACTTGGCCATTTCCGCCCGAGCCGCGGCGATCTTGGCTTTGACAGAGTCGAGGTTGAAGCTCGCGCCTTTTTGCATCGGTGGGTATTCAATCGCTGTTTCAGCCAGTTTGGCGACCTGTTGCTGAACGAACACGAAGCGCCAGAACTGAAACTTGAACCAGTCGAAGTACTGCTGGGAACCTTGAGCCGCCTGGTTTTCCGGCCAGCCCATACGTTCGAACGGATCAAGGCGAAGATTGGTCAGGATCGGTACGTCGACCGCCACTTTGGCGCCCATCCACCCGCCTGGCTGGTCGATAAAGCGATACTTGTAGTCGCCGATTCGCACCGCGCCCAGCGCACTCTCACCAAAGTAGAAGATTTCGTTTCGAGTCGACGGACCTTTGCCGGTGATCATCGGCGTCTGGTCATAGCCGTCCAGGTGCACTTTGTAGGTGCGGTCGCCCAGTTGTTTTCCCTTGAGCAGTTCCTGGGTAATGTTTGGGTTACCGGCCGCCGCGATGAGGGTCGGGAACCAGTCCATCCCGGACATGATGCCGTTGGCCACGGTGTTGGCCGGTACATTGCCAGGCCAGCGAACGATCGCCGGCACCCGGAAACCACCTTCCATTACGGTGCCTTTGCCCATGGCAAACGGTGTGGTGCCGCCATCCGGCCAAGTGAAGTTTTCCGCGCCGTTGTCGGTGGTGAAAATCACGATGGTGTTGTCATCCATGCCGTCTTTTTTCAGCTTGGCCATGACGTCGCCGACGATGTCATCGAGCTGCGCCATGCCGGCTTCCTGCTCCGACCAGCCATTCTGCGAATTGCGCATCGCTTCGTACTTGTCGGACAGGTGCGTGACGATGTGCATGCGGGTCGGGTTCAGCCACAGGAAGAACGGTTTGTTATCGGTCTTGGCCTTGTCGATGAAGGTGAAAGCCTTGTCGCGGATTTCGTCGTCGACGGTTTTCATCCGCTCGGGATAGAGCGTGCCGGCGTCTTCGATTTTCTGTTTGCCGACCTTGCCCCAGCGCGGCATCACCGTCGTATCGTCGGTGGCGGTCGCCCAGCTGTGGACCATGTTGCGCGGGCCGACGGTGGCCAGAAGTTCTTGCGGATAATTGGGGTGCGCCGGGTCTTCCATGGCGTCGAGGTGATAGAGGTAACCAAAGAACTCGTCGAACCCGTGCACGGTGGGCAGAAATTCGTTCAAGTCGCCGAGGTGGTTTTTGCCGAACTGGCCGGTGGAATAACCCATGGCCTTGAGCGCGGTGGCAATGGTGACTGCTTCGGCGGGAATACCGACAGGAGAACCTGCCTGGCCGACCGTTGTCATGCCGGTGCGGATCGGCAGTTCACCGGTAATGAAATTGGCACGCCCGGCGGTGCAACTGGCCTCGGCGTAGTAGTCGGTAAAACGCATGCCTTCAGCGGCGAGTTGGTCGAGGTTGGGGGTCCGGCCGGCCATCATGCCCTGGTTGTAGACGCCGATATTGGACCAGCCGATATCGTCGCCCATGATGACCACGATGTTGGGGGCGGGTTTGTCGGCCGCTTGGGTGATGCCGGGTAGAACCATTGCAGACAACACCATTGAAGCAGCTAACAAACGGGAGAATTTTGTCTGGTTCATGTGACGCTCCTGCCTACTGACGTAAGTAACGAAGACCGACCCCCCCGACCTTTCTAAAATGCGTATCCCCCGCAAGAGCGTAGGTATGAACTGGTAAATTTCCAGTAAAAAATTGCCGCCGTATGCACTTGTCTCATGGGCTTTACAGCGTGCTCGGCTATTCGAATGGCAGGTGACATCTAATTCATGAAAGTGCCCGCGTCATCACACCGGGTTTCAACTCGGATGCCCGCAAGGAACGGAAAATAATCGGTTGCAGTGCAAACACCGTTGCTACGCTTAAATACCTGACACGACCTCTATGGGGAGCAAGCGATGTCACACCACCTGCATCTTTTTCGGTTGTTCTCCTTTGGCCTGGTCATGAGCGTGTTCGTCCCCCCCTTTTACTCAGGCCAAGCCCTGGCCGCCGATTCCCCGGAGGGTCAACTGGAGCCCAAAGCGCTGGAGGTCTTGAAGTCCATGAGTGCAAGGCTTGCGGGCACCCGAGGCTTAAGCTTCAAAGCCGTCACCACTTACGAGAAACCCAGCCGTCTGGGGCCTCCCCTGGCCTACAACACCGTGGCACTCGTTAATGTGCAACGCCCCGATCACCTGCGCGTGTTGACCTCGGGTGATGGTCCTGCGACTGAGTTCTATTACGACGGCAAGCAAGCCTATGCCTTTGAGCCGAAAGAAAAATTGTTGGCACAAGCGCAGGCGCCTGCCACGATCGATGCAACCCTTGAGGCCGCCTACCAGCGCGCAGCTATCTATTTTCCTTTTACCGATGTCATCGTTGCCGATCCCTACAAGGACTTGAAAAGGGACATGCGCCTGGCGTTTTACATCGGTCAGTCCACAGTGGTAGGCGATACCACGACGGATGTCATTGCTTACGCCAACGACGTGGTGTTCGTCCAGGCCTGGATTGGCGCGCAGGACAAGCTGCCGCGCATGCTGCGTGCGGTGTTTCGTGATGATCCCACTCAGTCCCGGCATCAGGTCGCGTTCAGCGACTGGAAACTTGAATCGTCGCTGCCTGCGGATTTCTTCAAACCCGAGCATATCGAGGATGCACACCGGATTCAGTTTGCTCCACCGCCCGACCTGCGTGCGCCGCAAGGGGTCAAACCACCGGTTGCAAAACCCTGAGTGAGGAGACTGAACCATGCACAGATCGACCTTTAAGTTTGCCGGCTTTTTGGTTGCGGCACTCACGTGCAATCAAGCGGCGGCCTGGTCGCACGCGTCCAGCTTCGGTCATTCCTCCGGGGGCGGTGGCAGTTGGAGTGGAGAGACCAATCGAGGCGGTTCGGCGTCCGGTGGTAACGGTAGTTGGAGTGGCTCAGGCTATCGCGGCGGCTCGGCTTCGGGCGGTGGCGGTAGCTGGAACGCCCACGACGAGAATGGTGGAAACGCTTCTGGTGGCGAGGGATCGTGGCACGGCACCGGCGCCGAAGGAGGCACGGCTTCCGGCGGTGAGGGTGCATGGCATGCCCAAGGTGAATATGGCGCCAGTGCCAGTGGCTATCACGCGAATGGGTATGGCACGACGGCCTACCATCCGGCGACCTACGGCACCAGCTACTACCACCCGCCGACCGCTGTCTATGCCAGCAGTGGCTGCTACAACTGCGGGTACAACCAAGGTGTGAACCCCGCTGCCGCAGCTGCGGCAGGGGTGGTGGCCGGCGCCGCCGTCGCCACTGCGGCCAATGAGAATGCAAACAGCAACGCCTACGGTGCTGGCTATAACGCCGGAATGACGGCCTCCGCGCCGCCGACCATGCCCATGGGAACCACATTCGTCAGCCTTCCTTCCGGGTGTGGGCTGAGGACGGTCTCAGGCGGGACTTTTTATCAGTGCGGTAATTCGTGGGTGCGGCCTGCCTACGGTGCCAATGGCGTGTTCTACACCGTGGTACCGATGCCGTAGTCCGGAGTTGAAACATGTTGATCAAGCAACCGAGGTACTTGCTGTGCTGTTGCAGTGTTTGCATGGCATCTTTGGGGCTGGCACAGGCGGAAGATTCTGCCGAACTTGCCAAAAAGGCCCTGAACCCGATTGCGGCGATGTACAGCCTGCCGATCCAGTACACCTGGGACCAGAAGATGGGTGCAACGGGCGAGGGCATGCACAGCGTGACCAACATTCAGCCAGTGTTGCCCTTCGAGTTGAACAGCGAATGGAACCTGATCTCACGCACGATTCTGCCGGTGATTGATCAGCATGGCCTGGCCCCGAATGGCGCTGCGGACAAGTCGGGTATCGGCGACGTGACTCAGAGCTTTTTCTTCTCTCCCAAGGCGCCGACGCACAGTGGCTGGATCCTCGGGGTCGGGCCGGCAATTCTGATTCCCAGCGGCAGCGACAGTCTGTTAAGCAGTCGCCAATGGGGGCTTGGCCCCACGGGGGTCGCGCTGAAGCAATCGAACGGATGGACCCGAGGCATTCTGGCCAATCACATCTGGAGCCTGAACGGTGAAGGATCGAATGGTGCACAGAAGGTCAACCAGACGTTCCTGCAGCCGTTCCTGTCATACACCACTGCCACCTACACCACCTTCGGGGTCAACACCGAGTCGATTTATAACTGGCAAACCAAGGAGTGGGCTGTCCCGGTGAATGCGACGGTCACCCAACTGCTGAAAGTGGCGGGGCAACCGTTAACGATTCAGGTCGGGCCACGCTACTGGGCCGACAGCCCGGAAGACGGGGCCCGGGGATGGGGCGTAAGGGCGGCGGTCACGTTTTTGTTCCCCAAGTGAATGCTGCGCGCGGTGCAGCGCCTGCTCCAGAGAACCAGCGCTGCACCGAACCTCAACTGATCTTGCGCAACGAACCCTGCCAGTATTTTTCCCTGACCTGCCGCCGCAAAACCTTGCCGACCACCGAGGTTGGAAGTTCATCGACGAAAACCAGCGATTTCGGTGCCTTGTAGCCACCCAGCCGGGTACGGGTTTGTGCGATCAATTGTTCTGCAGTGACCGATTCACCCTCACGCAGGATCACTTCGGCATGCACCGCTTCACCCCATTCAGGGTGCGGAATGCCGACGACTGCGGCCATCAGCACCGACGGGTGCGCTGCCAGCGCGGCCTCGACTTCCACTGCATACACATTAAAACCACCGCTGATGATCATGTCCTTGAGCCGGTCAACGATGTACAGGAAGCCGTTGCTGTCGAGGTAGCCCAGGTCACCGGACTTCCACGCGCCATCGTCGAACTCCGCCGCCGTGGCTTCCGGGTTTTCGTAGTAACCCTTGATGATGGCTTTGCAACGGATACGGATTTCTCCGGTTTCGCCAACGGGTAACGGATGACCGTCCGGGTCGGCGATAAACACTTCAACCCCAGGCGTCGGTTGGCCTGCCGATGACAGATGGCGCAGGGCGGTAGCATCACCCGGTTGATGCGCGGCCTTGTCCAGCGCCGCAATGATCATCGGTGACTCGGTGGCGGCGTAACCCTGCACGAAAATCTGCCCGAAACACTCCACCAGTTCGCCCAGCTTGTCCGGACTCATCGGTGCGGCGCCATAGATCAGCGTTGTCAGCGACGAGAAGTCTTTCGGCTCGGCCCGTTGCAGCTCCAGCAAGCGATACAGCACGGTCGGCACCAGGAAGGAATGGGTGACGCGCTCGCTTTCTACAATCTGCCGCCAGCTTTCCATGTCCAGCTGATTTAGGGTGATGTTGGTGCCACCGCCATAAACCGTAGGGAAGAACAGCATCAAAGTACCGTGTGACAACGGCGAGACGTGCAGCAGTCGTGTCGCGCTGGACAAGCCCAGATCGGTATTGATGAACGCCGCGTCGCGGCAGGCCATCCAGTTGTCGATGGAGTACATCGCGCACTTGCCTTTGCCGGTGGTGCCACCGGTGAAGCGCAACATGCAGATGTGCTGGTCGGTATCCAGGGTGACGTCGGTGTCCAGATCGGAGGCCGCTTCCACCATCGACCAGAAGTTGTGAACGCCGGGGAGGGCGGCTTGCTCGGCAGAGGGCGGGTCCATCACGACGATGTCGCAACCCCGGCTGCGCAGCATGCCGTAGTAGCTGTCGAGCAAGCGGGTTTCGAGAAATACCACTCGCGGTTTGAGCAGATCAACCTGTCGCGCATGCTCGTCGAGCGGATCGCGCAGGTTGGTCATGACCACTGTGCCCTCCTGCTTGAACGTGGCGGGAAACATCATCAGGCTGAGGTTGTCGTTTTCCAGGATCAGCATGAAGCGTTCGCCCGTGCGAACCTGCAGCACATTGCGCAGCACATCGCCGATGCGGTTGGTCAGCAGGTGGTATTGCTCATAGGTGAAACGCCGATTGCGCTCTACGTTGACGATCGCCTCTTGGTCGCGATAACGCAGCGCGAGCAGGCGCATGATTCGGCTGAAATTCATTTTCATGGCGTGTTGGCCCTGTATGACTGGCGCAATAAATCGAGGCGTTTACCGGGCACGCATGCGCGACGCGGCATCGAGGCGAATGGTTTCGCCGTTGATGTAGGCGTTCTCGATCAGGAAGGCGCAGCAGTGGGCGAACTCGCGCATGTCACCCAGGCGCTTGGGCGCTTCCATCTGGGCCTTCAGGGCGTCGAGGATTTTTTCGTCGAGACCGGCCACCATGGTGGTCAGGAACAGGCCCGGGGCGATGGCGTTGACGCGCACCCCGATCTCACCCAATTCGCGCGCGGCAGGCATGTTCATGCCGATCACGCCGGCCTTGGTCGCGGCATAGGCGCATTGGCCGACCTGACCTTCATACGCCGCGCCCGACGACACGTTGATCACCACGCCGCGCTCTTCGCCGGCTTCCGCCTCGTTGTTGGCCATGTGCTCGGCGCACTTGGACATGACGTTGAACACGCCGTTGAGGTTGATCGCGGTGGCCAGGGCGAAGCGCGACAGGGGCGCTGCCTTGCCTTCCTTGCCCAGCACTTTGAAACCGTTCGGTACGGCGGCGCCGTTGATGCACACGTGAATGGCACCGAAGCGGGCGATGACCGCATTGACCGCATTCTGTACCGAGGCTTCATCGCTGACGTCGGTCTGCACGAACATCGCCCGATCCGCGCCAATGTCGGCCACGGCTTTTTCCCCGGCCTCGATGTTCAGGTCGAAAATCGCCACGCAAGCGGCTTTTTCTGTCACGAGGTAATGAGCAGTCGCCAGGCCCAAGCCCGATGCACCACCGGTAATGACCACGATTTTGTCTTGAATACGCATGAGAGTGTCCTTGTTCGTTGCCCGGCACCATGGGTGCCGGGTTGTTATTGTTGGGTGTCGAACAAACGGTTGATCAGAACGCGTTGACCCCGGTCAGGGCGCGGCCAATGATCAATTGCTGGATTTGCGTGGTGCCTTCCGGGATCGGCACGATGATGGCTTCACGGGCGAGTTTCTCGACCAGGAAGTCGGTGGTGACACCGGCGCCACCGTGAATCTGCACAGCCTGGCGAGCGATGGTCACCGCCGCCTCGCAGGCGAAATACTTGGCCATGGCCGCTTCCATTTCTGCCGGGATGCCGGCACCGATCATCTCGGCGGCGCGGTAGGTCAACAGGCGAGCGGCATCCACGTGGGTGGCCATTTCCGCGAGCATGGCGCTGATCAATTGGTGACCGGCGATCACCTTGCCGTGCTGCTTGCGCTCCTTGGCGTAACGCACGGCTTCTTCCAGTGCGCGACGGCCGATGCCCAGGCCCTGAGCCGCCACAAATACCCGAGAACGCTCGAAGAACGACAAGGTGTTTTTCAGTGCCTGGCCTTCGCCGCCGATGATGTTGCTGGCCGGAACGCGGACGTCGTTGAGGAAGATCTGCGCGGTGGACTGGCTGTTCCAGGCCATCTTGTGGATGTTCTGTACTTCGTATGGATGCTCTTTGCGGTCCAGCAGGAAGTGTGTCAGGCCCTTGCGCGGGTCTTCGCCGGTA
>NZ_LT607555.1:202690-247979 GCF_900095275.1 Pseudomonas sp. UMAB-40 | reverse complement strand
CGCCGTTGCTGATCCAGGTTTTCTCGCCGGTGATGATGTAGTCGTCACCGTCGCGACGGGCGCGGGTCTTGATTTCCAGCACGTTGGAGCCGACATCCGGTTCCGAAATGCCGACGCTGACGAACGAATCGCCGCTGATCAGGCCCGGCAGGTAACGCTCGCGCAGATGCTCCGGGGCGAGCTTTTCCAGCATCTGTGCGCCGAAGGAGTTGATGACCACCGGCGTCGACAGGTCTACCGAGCAGGCGGCGACTTCTTCGAACAACATGGTCATGGTCGGCCAGTCCAGGCCGAGGCCGCCATTGGCCTCGCTGACGGCGCCAGAGACCATGCCGAACTCGGAGAGCTGGCGCATCATCTCGGCCATTTTCTCCTTGGGCATGAACTTGTCGCGGTATTCCTTGTTGAACACCGGGTCGATCTTGTCCGCCAGGAAACGGCGGAAACTCTCGACAGCTTCGAGTTGTTCCGGGGTGCGCATGACGTGTCCCATGGGGTTCTCCTTAAATGTTTTTGTTGGCGAGAATGTTGACGGCAACCACGGCTTCTTCGATGCCGAACAAGCCACCACCGTTTTCCTGAATGGCAATGCGCGCACCCTCGACCTGACGCTTGCCGGCCTCACCGCGCAGTTGCGTGACCAGTTCGTGGAGTTGGCCCAGACCGGTGGCGCCAATCGGATGGCCCTTGGATTCGAGGCCGCCGGACGGATTGATCGGCATACGGCCGCCGACGGTGAAATCACCGCGCTCGGCGGCCGGGCCACCTTCACCGAAGGGCACCAGCATCAGCGATTCGGCATTGAGGATTTCACCGATGGCCGAGGCGTCATGGACTTCCGCGACGTCGACGTCGGATGGGTTGACGCAGGCCATGGCGTAGGCTTTTTTCGCAGCCAGGTGGGCGACGATTTTTTCCGGTTCGTCCAGGCCCCGGTTGGTGCCGGTCTGTACCACGCTGGCGAGGACGCGAACGGCGCGGTCGCCGGCGTTTTTCAAACGTTTGAGACCGTCGGCGTTGCACAACAGTACGGCAGCGGCGCCGTCGCTGATCGGCGAACACATGAGGGTGGTCAGCGGGTAGCAGATCGGCGGCGAAGCGAGGACTTCGTCGATGCTGAAGGCCTGCTGGAACTGCGCCAGCGGGTTGTGCACCGAGTGTTGATGGTTTTTCGCCGCGACGGCAGCGATCTGCCGCTGAGTGGTGCCATAACGCAACATGTGGTTGCGGCAAATCGCGGCATACACGTCCATGAACACACTGTAAGGACGTTCGGAAACGGTGCCCGGCGGCGGCTCGATGCCTTCGCCCATGGCCAGCAGGATGTATTTGTTCTGCTCGACGGTGGATACATCCCAGCCGCCATCAAACACGGCGAACATCTTGGCCTTGTCGGGGATGTTCATTTTCTCGGCGCCCACTGCGAGTGCGATGTCGCACTGGCCGGCACGCAGCGCCAGCGTGGCGAGGTTGAACGCCGAAGAGCCGGATGCGCAGGCGTTCTCGACCGAAAACACCGGCACGCCTTCGATGCCGATGCGGCGCATGGCGATCGGGCCCGGAATACCGGTCTGACCCTGCAACATGCCATTGGTCATGGTGCTGTAATACACCGCGCCGACGTCAGCGGTGGTGGCGCCGGCATCCTTTAACGCCAGGCCGACCGCTTCGTCGACCATGTCGTAGACGCTGCGCTCCAGCAACCGCCCAAACGGCGTCATGCCAACGCCCACTACGTAGATATCGTTCATTGTCTATTCCTGAAGAGTGCTGGGACGAGGCGGCTTAGCGGCCCTTGAAATCCGGTGCGCGTTTTTCGCTGAAGGCTTGCAAGCCTTCCTGGAAATCGGCGGTGCGCAGGTGTTGGCGCAACATCACTTGCTCGTGCTGCAAGGCGTCGTCGCGGGACTTGTCGGAAGAGGCGCGGGCCACTTCTTTCATGCGGCGCAGGGCGATCGGGCTCTTTTTCGCGATCTGGCGGGCCAAGGCCAGGGTGGCGTCGGCAAGTTCGGTGTCGGCGTGGACTTCACACACCAGGCCGTAGCCTTTCATTTCTGTGGCCGAGAGCGATTTGCCGGTCATGAGCAGGTACATGGCGATGTTCAGCGGGATCAGGCGCGGCAGGACCGCCGCGCCGCCGGCACCGGGGTAGACGCCGAAGTTGGCATGGGCGTCGGCGAGGGTGGCGGTTTGCGCCGCGACCACGATGTCGGCACACATGGCCAGTTCCAGGCCACCGGCCATGGTCACGCCGTTGAGCGCGGCGATCACCGGTTTGGGGAAATTGCGCAATTGTCCGAAGACCTGATTGGCACGGTCGAGAAAGTCGGCTTCGCCCGCCGGCAGCGTGGCGCCGGCCAGGACTTCCTTCAGATCGGCACCGGCGCAGAAGGCCGGGCCATTGCCGGTGAGGATCACCACCCGCAGTTCGTCATTGTTCGCAATGTCGTTGAGGCAGTGTTCAAGCTCGGCGAGTGTTGCCAGGTTCAGCGCATTCATGGCCCGTGGCCGGTTGAGTGTCAGGCGCGCCACCGGGCCGACGATTTCATACAGCAAGACATCTTCACTCATGACAACTCCCCTTATTGTTAGCGCTCTGTTGGCGTCGTTGATGGGGCCGATAGTAGGAACGCACGCGGCGCTGTCGCAGGTCATTGCAACGAAAGCGGTTGTCCGCAGGGGAGGGATGCCGCAGAGGCACAGGAAGGCACCGCAACCCATTGTGGGAACGAGCTTGCTCGCGATTACGGTTTTACATTCAACAGATGTATGACCTGACAGTCCGCTATCGCGAGCAAGCTCGCTCCCACAGGTCGCCGGTCTGTGAAGACCGGCGAATTGATTGAGAAGACCGGCAGCCGGGGCGCACTTGCTTGCACCATCGAAACGATATTCGAACAACAATCAGAGAGAGATCGTGCGATGAAGAAAATCCGTGTAGTGCTGACGGTGTCAGTGTTGACCGCCAGCATTGTCGGGGGGCTGCAATGGTCGCGAGGTCAAAGCGGCATTCATCTGCAAGCGGTCGACAACAGCGCAGGGCAGGGCGGCCAGAAAGCCGCGACGGCGGCCACCATGGCTGTCAACGCAAACACGGCACGCACCATGCCGGCCGTTGACCCGCAGGTGGAAGACGACATCCAGCGCGGTTTTATCGCCAGCCTGCCCGACGCTGAAACCACCGCCGCTGACGGTCACGTGGTGTACAGCCTCAAGGGCTACGAGTTTCTCGGCAGCGCCGATGCGCCAGCCACGGTCAACCCGAGCTTGTGGCAGCAGGCGCGCAAAAGCATGGCCAACGGGTTGTTCAAGGTCACCGATGGTTTTTACCAGGTGCGCGGTCTTGATCTGACTAACATGACCATCATCGAAGGCAAGACCGGCCTGATCATCGTCGACTGCAACCTGGCCACTGAAGTGGCCCGTGCCTCGCTTGAGCTCTATTACCAGCATCGCCCGAGAAAACCGGTGGTGGCGGTGCTCTACAACCACAGTCACGTCGATCACTTCGCCGGGATTCGCGGCATCGTCGATGAAGCGGACGTGAAGTCGGGCAAGGTGCAGATCATCGCTCCGGCGGGGTTCATGGCAACGGCGGTGGCCGAAAACGTGATGGCCGGCAACGCGATGAGCCGCCGCGCCGAATACCAGTTTGGTACGACGTTGCCCCGCAGTGCCCAGGGCCAGATCGACCTGGGCGGAGCCAAGGCCTTGTCCAATGGGACCATCACCCTGATCCCGCCGACCCTCGAGCTCAACCAGCCGATTCAAACCCTGACCATCGATGGCGTGGAGATCGTCAACATGCTGGCTCCCGGCACCGAGGCGCCAGCGGAGTTCATCCATTATTTCCCGCAGTTCAAAGTACTCGATACCGGCGAGTTGGCGCTGCCGACCCAGCATCAGTTACTGACGCTGCGCGGGGCGACGATCCGGGACGGCCTGGCCTGGTCGAAATACCTCAATGAGGCTCTGCATCAGTTCGCCCCGGGCTCCGACATTCTGGTGGGCCAGCATGGCTGGCCGGTGTTTGGGCATGAGCGTGTGGTCAACTATTTGTCCAAGCAACGGGACCTGTACAAGTGGCTGCACGACCAATCGTTGCGCCTGATCAACAAGGGCTACAAGCCCGTCGAAATTGCCGAATACATGCGCAATAACGTGCCGGCGAGCCTGGCCAGCGAAACCTTTACCCATGGTTTTTACGGTTCGGTGCAGCGCAACGCCAAGGCTGTGTACCAGCAATACATGGGCTGGTATGACGCCAATCCGGCCAATCTCGACGCGTTGTCTGACAGTGACTACGGCAAGAAATTCGTCGAGTACGGCGGCGGCGCGCAAGCCGTGCTGGACCGCGCCCGCAGCGACTTTGCCAACGGTCAGTACCGTTGGGTGGCACAAGCCATGAGTCATTTGATCTATGCCGAACCGAACAACACGGCGGCGCGCGAGTTGGCGGCCGATGCCCTGGAGCAGTTGGGTTACCAGGCGGAGTCGGCAGTCGAGCGCAACAGCTACCTGGCCGCCGCCATGGAGCATCGCAGCGGTGGCAAAAAACTCGCCTCACCACTGCGTACCGCCAGCCCCGACATGCTTCGGGCGCTGACCCTCGACAATATTTTCGATTACCTGGGGGTGCGACTGAAGGCCCGTGATGTCGAGGGCAAACACATTGTCCTCAACTGGAACTTCACGGATGTCGGCCCGTCTGGCACGCGTTATACGCTCAATCTGGAGAACTCGGCCTTGACCTATATCGCCGATTACAACGCCGACAAGGCCGACGCCACCCTGACCCTGACACGCGAGACGCTGAACGCCATTCTGGCGGAAAAAGTGTCGCCGATCGAGGCGGTATTCAAAGGGGATCTGAAGATCGACGGCAGCAAAATGGCAGTCTATGACGTGCTCGGCTCGCTCGACAAGTTCTCTCCAGACTTCGAACTGGTCGGTCCCAATGACCCCGCACGATAGGAGTTCGGACATGCACTCTGCGCTGCACGACGGCAACCTGCCTGCCGATGCCCTCAACCATGTCAATTCCGCGTCCGAGCGGGTCCGCGCTGTTCTTGCCCGCCAGCAAGTCGCGTCTTTGGCCGAAGGCCCACCGTCGGCTGAATTGCGCATCGAACGCATCAATCGGGTCATCAATCTGTTGCTGAAAAATCAGCAACGGTTGTGCGAGGCGCTGGCCAATGACTTCACCTGGCGTAGCCATGACCAATCGCTGATGGCCGACGTGTTGTTGCCGGTCCAGGGGCTCAAGTACGCCCGCGACCATGTTCACCGCTGGATGCGGCCGCAGCGCCGCAAAGCTGAACTCGGCAGCGGCTGGCTGGGCGCCAGGGCTGAAATTCATTTCCAGCCGTTGGGAACGATCGGCATTATTTCCCCGTGGAATTTTCCGATTGCCATTGCGCTTGGACCGTTGGCCGAAGCACTGGCAGCCGGTAACCGGGCGATTCTTCTGTTTTCCGACCAGTCACCGGCAACGGCAAGCCTGCTGATCGAATTGCTGGCGGAGCAGTTCGATGACAGCGAAGTCGCCGGCTTTATCGGCGGTGCTGAATTGGGCGCGGCGTTTTCCGCGATGCCGCTCGATCATCTGGTGTTTACCGGCAGCCCGCGGGTCGGGCGTCTGGTGATGCGCGCTGCGGCAGAACACCTGACGCCGTTGACGCTGGAGCTTGGTGGTAAATCGCCAACCATCATCGGTCGCGGCGCTGACCTGGAAAACGCCGCCAGACGCATCTGGGGTGGCAAGGGCATCAGCAGCGGTCAAGCCTGTATCGCGCCGGATTATGTGCTGGTGCACGAGGATGACCTCGAACGCTTGTTGAGCTTCATGCAGATCGAATTGCAGCGCCTGTTCCCGACGCTGCTGAACAATCCGGACTACACGGCAATGGCGACGCCCGGGCAATACCGGCGCATGCAAGCCTGTCTGCAAGATGCCCGTGAACACTGCGTCAGGGTGATCGAGGTCAATCCGGCCGGCGAAGACTTGAGTGCTTCGCGCAAGATCGCACCGACTTTGCTGGTTGATCCGCCGGACACGACGCTAGTGATGCAAGAGGAAGTCTTCGGCCCGTTGCTGCCGATTCGCGGCTACCGTCATATCAACGAGGCACTCGATTACATCAATGCGCACCCGCGCCCCCTGGCGCTGTATTACTTCGGTGACAACCGCGCCGAAGCCAGGCATGTGCTGGAGCGTACCCATTCGGGCGGTGCGTGTATCAACGAAGTCATGCAGCACCTGTTCCAGACGGATTTGCCGTTTGGGGGCTGTGGTCACTCGGGATTTGGTCGTTACCGGGGCGGGTACGGGTTCAAAGCGTTCAGCCTGGAGCGCTCGGTGTTCAAGCCGCCGCTTTGGGACGTGATGGGCGTTTTGCGCCCGCCCTACGGCCGGCTGTTTCGCCGGGTGATCGGCGCTCTTTTGAAACCCTGACTTGAGCCTGACATCGCTCCCACAAAATCAAGGAAACCATGAATGATTCGGTCGAAGCCGCTCGCCCTGGCCCTGTGTTGCCTGGCATTCGCGACCCAGAGTTTCGCATCGCCCAAACGCCCGAACATCGTGGTATTGGTCGCCGATGATTGGGGCTACAGCGACGTGGGTGCATTCGGGGGCGAGATCGCCACGCCCAACATCGACACCCTGGCCCGGGAAGGGGTGCGTTTCGCGGATTTTCACGTCACGGCCTCCTGTTCGCCCACGCGCTCGATGCTGTTGACCGGCATCGACAACCACCGCAACGGCGTCGGCAACATGCCGGAAACCATGCCTGATGAACACTTGGGCAAACCCGGTTACAGCGGCGTGCTCAACGACAATGCGATCACCGTGGCCAGCCTGCTCAGGGACGGCGGCTATCACACCTACATCACCGGCAAATGGCATTTGGGCAAGACCCCTGACACCTTGCCGGGCAACCGGGGTTTCGATCGTTCGTTCATCCAGGCCGACAGCGGTTCCGACAACTGGGAAGAACGCCCCTACGCACCGCTTTACGACAAGGCCGCCTGGTTCGAGAACGGCCAGCCGGCGCACCTGCCCAAGGACTATTACTCCTCGACCTTTATCGTCGACAAGGCCATGGATTACATCGCCGCGGATCGACAGGACGGCAAACCGTTCTTCGCGTATCTGGGCTTTCAGGCCAATCACGTTCCTGTCCAGGCGCCCAAGGACGTCATCGATAACTACCGAGGTCGCTATGACGAAGGCTGGACCGCCTTGCGCAAGGCTCGTCGCGACCGCGCCGCGGAGCTGGGGTTGATGCCCGCAAATGTCGGCATGCAGACGATGGCCAGCACGGCGGACTGGGAGGCCCTGAACGAGGAGGAAAAACGCTACGAAGCACGACGCATGGAAGTCTATGCCGGCATGGGCGAAACCATGGATCGGGAGATCGGCCGCCTGATCGCTTACCTCAAAGCCACCGGTGAGTACGACAACACTGTGTTTGTGTTCCTGTCCGATAACGGCAGTGAACCCACCGACCCCTACACGATTCCGGCGTTGCGCTTGTGGCTGGAAATCAACTACACCCGTCAACTTGATCGCCTGGGTAGCGAGGGCGCCTTCACCAGCATCGGTCCCAGTTGGGCCAGCGCGGCGGCCTCGCCCTTGAGCGGCTACAAGTTCTTTGCGGGTGAGGGCGGGTTGCGCACCCCGTTGATCGTTTCAGGGGTGCCCGGTATCCAGGCCAATCACATTTCCAGAACCTTTACCCACGTCACTGACATTGTCCCGACGCTGCTGGAGGTGGCCGGCATCAAACCCCACGGCGGCCATTACCAGGGCAAAGCCGTCGAACCGTTGATTGGCAGCAGTCTGGTACCGGTGCTGCAAGGCAGTGCCGAGCGCGTGCATCCCGAGGATCAGGCCATCGGTTATGAACTGTCCGGCAGTGCCGCGTTGTTCAAAGGCGATTACAAACTGGTGAAAAGCCTGAAGCCGGTGGGCAACGAGCAATGGCACCTCTACAACATCGCCACCGACCCCGGCGAAGTGATCGACTTGCAGCAGCAAATGCCGGAGCGCTTCCAGGGCATGCAGGCCGACTATGCGGAGTACGCCCGCGCCAACGGTGTGCTGCCGATGCCCGAGGGTTATGACTACATGCACCAGGGGCAGCTGTATGCCTTGAAGCACGTGGTCATGCCCAAGCTCAAGGCTGCCGCGCCGCCGGTCGTTGCGATCATCGTGTTGCTGGTGGGTGCGCTGGTGTGGCATCGCCGTCGCAAGAGGGTGGCTTGAATGATGATTGACGAGGTCGACGAGTGGGGGCGCCGGTTGATTCATCGGCGCAAGGTTGAATGCCTGGGCTATTTGCGTGCGGATGGCCTGTGGGATATCGAAGGGCGATTGAACGACAGCAAGACTCATCCCGTGACCCTGGCGGAAGGCCGGGTCGTGGCGGCGGGGCAGACCTATCATGGGATGCTGATTCGTCTGACTCTGGACGATGACTTTATTGTGCGAGAGGTGCATGTGGCCATGCCCGACGTTCCCACCAGCCAATGTCGCGGGGCAATGCCGGGCTATGAAAAATTGCTCGGTGAGCGGGTCGGACCGGGGTTCTCGCGCCGGATCAAAGAGTTGTTTGGCGGGATCGGTGGCTGCGTGCATTTGACCGAATTGCTGCTGCCGATGGCTACGACAGCGTTTCAAACCCTTCCCATGGCCCGCTCCCTGGTCGCGCCGCGCACGCCCGCCGACGTCGAAGCGTATCGCAACGCCAGGGGCCAGTTGCTCAACACCTGTCATGCCTTGCGCGAAGACAGTCCTGTGGCGGTGTTCCTGAAAGACTGAGGTGAGCGTGTGATGAGATCCCTGTGACAAGCCCGCTCGCCACAACAGCATGTTTGCTTCACATGCGTTGCACGACAAAAATCCCGTGGCGGTGAACGCGACCTGTAGCAGCTGCCGAAGGCTGCGTTCGGCTGCGCCAGCTGCTACAGAGATCAGATCAGTCGATGGATCTGCTCTTCACTCAAGCCTGCTTTGCGCAGAATACCTGTACTGTGTTCCCCTCGGGTCGGCACCTTGCCAACCGCCGAAGGCGTCGTTGAAAACCGTGGCGCCGGTGCGGCCTGCAACACGCCGTTCTGACGCGAATACACACCCCGTTCGGCCATATGCGGATGGTTCAGGGCTTCGGCCGGCGTCAATACCGGGGCGAAGCAGGCATCGGTGCCTTCCAGCAGATCAATCCAGTGCTGGCGTGGCTGGCTGGCAAACACGGCTTCCAGTCGCTTGCGCAATGGCCCCCACAAACGTGGATCGTAAGGACTCTTGAAGTCCGGGTCGTCCCCAAGTCCGAGCTTGCGGAACAGCAGCGCGTTGAACTGCGGTTCGAGGGCTTGCACGCTGACAAACAATCCATCGGCACACGTATAGGTCCGCGCCCAGTGCGCGCCATCGAGCAGCCCGCGACCGCGCTCCAGTGGCTGCTGACCGGCAGCGTGCGCCGACAGCAACAGGTTCATCAGGTTGGCGCTGCCATCGACAATCGCCGCATCCACCACCTGACCGACACCGTTGGTGCTGGCGTTGATGATCCCGGCCAGAATGCCCATCGCCAGGTACAGCGCACCACCACCCAGATCGCCCACCAACGTAGGAGGCGCCATCGGTGGCTGACCAGCCTCGCCACTGAACCACAAGGCGCCGGACAGCGCGATGTAGTTGAGATCGTGGCCGGCGGCCTGCGCCAACGGACCGTGTTGGCCCCAGCCGGTCATGCGCCCATAGACCAGCCGTGGGTTGCGCGCCAGGCACACTTGCGGGCCAAGGCCCAGGCGCTCCATGACGCCAGGTCGCATGCCTTCGATCAACGCGTCGGCGCCCTCGATCAGGCGCAACACCGCGTCAATGGCTTCGGGGTCCTTGAGGTCCAGGGCGATCGACTGTTTGCCACGGTTGACGATGGCGTGCTTGCCCAGATCGAGCATGTCGCCGCCCTTGGTGCTGGCGCGTTCGACCAGAATCACCTCGGCGCCCATGTCCGCCAACAACATGCCGCAAAACGGCCCCGGCCCGATACCGGCTATTTCTACGATACGAACGCCGTCCAATACGCCCATGTGCGTACTCCTTTGGATGAATTTAGAAGTGTGGGGGAGGTTACCGACGGAGAAACAGCGCGGTCATCACGGCATGAAACACCACGGCGGGCCACAGCAATAACCCGCCGCCAACCAGCACGCCGACGTACGCCAGGTACAACGCAATCGCCCCGTTGTAGAACAGCATCGAGCGCAACGCGGCCGGGTTGGCCGCTTTGGGCCAGCACGCGATGCCGAGGGCAATCAGTGCAATGCCGAAACAGCGGGCGACCAAGTCGGTCGCGTCGGTCGCGGTCATCCCCAGCAACAAGTTGCAGACAAGGCCCGGCGTGAGCAGCAGCGCGGCGCCGGTCGCCAGTTCGACAACCGCAGAAACCACAAGAAGCTTATGCGGGGTAAGGGCGGGTACTGGATTCATGATCGTCCTTTGAGGAAAGAGAGGCGCTGGCTGCGCGGTCCTGACGGATGAATTCGGCGGCTTGTTCGCCGATCATTACCGTGGCGGCGGTGGTGCTACAGCCAATGATAGTCGGCATGATCGAGGCATCGACCACACGCAGGCCTTCCAGCCCGTGCACCTTCAAGCGTGCATCCACGACAGCCATGGCATCGCTGCCCATTTTGCAAGTCCCCACCGGGTGATAGAGGGTGTCGGACCGGTTGCGCAGGACGCTTTCGACTTCGGCGTCGGTGAACATCGGCTGATCAATGACATCTCTTGGGTCGAATGCCTTGAAGGCTGGAGTCGCCATCACCTTCTGGATGATGCGATAGCCTTTGATCAACGTCTTGATGTCGTCCGGGTGGGTCAGAAAGGCCGGATCGATCAGTGGCGGCACCATGGGATCCGCGCTGGCCAGGCTGAGTTGTCCGACGCTTTTCGGGTGCAGCAGGCAAGCATGAATGCTCAGGCCATGACCGCGATAAAGCGTGCGACCGTGGTCGGCGAACATGGCGATGGTCAGGGCCAGTTCGATGTCCGCCTGACGCAACTCAGGAGAGGTCTGGACGAAGGCGCAGGCCTCGGCGAAGTTGGTGGTCAGCGGACCGCTGCGTCGCCGCCAGTAACGGATCGCCGCTTTGGCGATGTCCCAGGCTCCCGCCAGTGACAGGCCGATCAGGTGACGGGATTTCACACGGTATGAATGCACGTAATCGATATGATCCACCAGGTTCTGGCCTACACCCGGCAGTTCATGGACCACTGGGATGTCGAACTTCAGCAGCTCGCCAATCGGCCCCACGCCAGACAACAGCAGCAGATGCGGCGAATTGAAAGCCCCGGAACTCAGAATCAACTCGTGACGCGCGTGCAAGGTGCGCTTGACGCCGTTCTGGATAAACTCGACGCCTACTGCGCGCTTGCCGTCGAACAAGAGACGAGTGGCGTGGGCGTGGGTTTTGATGTGCAGATTCGTGCGGTGGCGGTTTGGCGTCAGGTAGGCCTTGGCCGCGCTGCAACGCTGTCCGTCCTTTTGCATGACCTGCACGCGACCGAAACCTTCCATGCTCGCGCCATTCTGGTCGGGGCAGGCCGGGTAACCCGCCTGCAGGCCGGCCTCGACAAAGGTTTCGCCAAAGGGATTGGGCGTAGAGTGGAAGCGCACATTCAGCGGGCCGTTCTGGCCGTGCAGTTCGTCTTTGAAGTGTTCGTTGTGCTCGGCGCGCTTGAAGAACGGCAGCACCTCCTGAAAGCTCCAGCCAGGATTGCCCAGGGCGGCCCAGCGGTCGAAGTCTTGCGGGTGACCACGGTGATAGGCCATGGCGTTGATCGAAGAACTGCCGCCCAGGGTCTTGCCCCGTGGCTGATAACCGATGCGGCCGTTCAAGCCGGTCTGCGGCACGGTCTGGTATTGCCAGTTGTTGATCGAGGTTGGCACCATCGCCGCGACACCGGCCGGCATGTGCACCAGCGGATGAGTGTCGGGGCCGCCGGCTTCCAGCAGGCAGACTGAACTGTCCGGATCTTCCGACAAGCGACTGGCGACGACGCAGCCGGCAGCACCCGCGCCCACCACGATGTAATCGAAATGCGTGTTCTCGTTCATGCGTTATTCTCTTTGTTCGATGCACAACTCAACGCATTGTGTGCAGAACGCCGGGTCGACACTGGTCAATAGAATGAATTCAACGGTCACTGGGACAGGTGACTATCGCGCCAAGCATTGGGACATCACGCAGAAGCGCTATGCAGGTGATTGACCGATACAGATCCGAGGGCGAGTATCGATGCTCGCATCCCAGCAGGCAGGCCCATGTCAGGTTCGAAAATGGATACGCCCGGTACCGAAGTTCCGTTGCATGAAGACGCGCTGCAACCCTCCACCATCGGCAGCTATACCGTGGCCATTGCGCGGGCGCTGGACGCCAGTGGTATCGACAGCAAACGGATTTTCACCGCCACGGGCATCCCGCTGAACCTGTCCACCGATCCGATGACCCGCTTGCCGGCTACCACCATGACGCGCCTGTATCGCGCCTGCGTCGATGTGACCAACAACCCGTATTTTGGCCTGACCGTGGCCAAGCATATCCACCTCACCCACTTGCATGCCCTGGGTTATTCCTTGGCTGCCAGCGGGTCCCTGATGGATTTCTGCCGACGCCTGGAGCGCTATTTCCGGTTGGTGTCCCAGGTTGCAAAGGCCAACGTCAGCCAGACCGACGAACACGTCTTGCTGCGCTTCGACCACTTGGTCGAGCTCTGCGGCGAGACGGAAGATGCGTTCTTCGCCTTTCTGATCCGGGTGATGCGCTTGCTCTACAAGCAAGAGTTCAAGCCCGTGCGCGTGGAAATGCGCCGTCCGATGCCGCATGAGGGCTCAGCTCCATATGAAGCGTTGTTCCGTGCGCCGGTGTTATTCAGGCAGGCCTCCAGCTTGCTGGTGTTCGACAAGACAGACCTGCTGCAAGTGCTGACCGGGTCCTGTCCAGAATTGGCTCAAGTCAATGACAACATCGTGATCGGCTATCTGGCGCGCCTGGACAAGCATGATGTGATCACCGGGGTCACCCAGAAAATCATCGAGTTCCTGCCCAACGGCGACTGCACGCGAGACAAGGTCGCCAGCGCGTTGTGCATGAGCCCGACCAAATTGCAGCTCAAACTTTCCCAGCGTGGCACTCATTTCCAGCAACTGCTCGATGACACCCGCAAGGAACTGGCGTGCAGCTATCTGAGCCAGGCATCGCGCCCGGTGACTGAAATTACCTTCCTGCTTGGCTTCAGTGACACCAGCAACTTCACCCGCGCCTTCAAACGCTGGACCGGGTTGTCGCCGACGGATTATCGCCAGCAACCCTGAAACATCCTTCCTGCACAAAAACCTCAAGCCAATAACAATCCCCTGTGGGAGCGAGCCTGCTCGCGATGGCGGACGGTCAGTCAATGCAAGCGTTGACTGTGCCGCCGCCATCGCGCGCAGGCTCGCTCCCACAGGTTTTGCCCTTTGACTGATCGGAAAGTTGCGCTGACCGATGATTTGGCCCAATTGACCGGCACCCCCCCGACCGCTCGCGATACAACAGTCTCGACCGATCCGGCCTGCGTTCCATAGAGCAGAACGCACCACCGGAACCGGCATTTTCTTGAATGACTTTTCGTGAAACCACAGAGAAGGCGAGCACGCTAGATGAATAACAACAATAAGATCTGCCCAACCAATCTGCGACGCGGGCTTCTGGCCTCGGCGGTTCTCGCCGGGTTGGGAATGACGCCAGTGCAGGCATTCGAATTCGACACGGGGAACGAGGACGTGTCGGTGCGTTTCGACAATACCTTCAAGTTCAACTACGCCCAGCGGGTCGAAGCGCCGAATACCAAGCTTGCCAACTCGTGGAACAACAACGACGGCGATCGCAATTTTTCGTCCGGCAGCCCTGTTGCCCAGCGCCTCGACATCCTCTCGGAACTGGATGTGGTGTACAAAAAACAGATGGGTTTTCGGGTCAGTGCCAACAGCTGGTACGACCATGCGTATGACGATATCGGCAGTTTCAACCCCTCGACCAATCAGCTGAATGACGGCAAACCCGATTCGCGTCACCAGAGCGGTTATGCCGACCGTTACTACAACGGTCCTTCGGCGGAAATCCTCGACGCGTTCGTGTTCGGCAGCACCGAGATCGGTGACGAATCACTGCTGAGCGGCAAGGCCGGCAAGCACACCCTCTATTGGGGCGAAAGCGTGTTGGCTTTTGCCCATGGCAACAGTTATGGCCAGTCGGGTCTGGATTTGTCCAAGGCCCTTGCCGTCCCGGGCACTGAAGCCAAAGAGCTGTTCATTCCGCGAAACCAGTTGTCCACCAGCCTCACTGTCAACCAGGAGTTGACCTTGGCCGCACAGTATTTCCTCGACTGGGACGCGGCGCGGTTGCCAGAGTCAGGCACGTACCTGGGCTTCAACGACGGGATCCAGAGCGGCGGCCACAACCTGTCGCTGATCGGCGGCGCCAACCCGCTCTACGGGACCCCGGGACCGGTCGGCGCAAACCAGTTTCTGCGCCTCACCAACGGTCACACGTTCACCCCGAGCAACAGTGGCGACTTCGGCCTGATGGCCAAGTGGAGCCCGGCGTGGCTGGACGGAACCATGGGTTTGTACTACCGCAAAACCTCGGACATCCTGCCCAACCTGGTGTTGCAACCGACCGCAATCGGCATCCCCCAGTTGATCTCGGGCAATGCCGGCAGCTACAACCAGTTTTACGTAGATGACATCGACATCTATGGCTTCAGCCTGTCGAAAAGCATTGAGGGTGTGAGTGTCGGTTTCGACCTCAACTATCGCCACAACATGCCGCTGTCCAGCGTGCCGGCCACCGTCAACCCGACGCTGGGCGCAGCAGGTCGCCCGGGGTTCATCAGCAGCTTTGATGGTGACAACGGCGTAGCTCGCGGCAATACCGTGCATGCGGTTTTAAACGGCCTGACGACCTTTGGCGATACGCCGTTCTGGGATTCCTCTTCATTGCTGGTTGAGCTCGGCTACAGCCGCTGGCTGGACGTGACCGAGAACAAGCAACTGTTCAAGGGCGAAGACTGGTACCACGGTGTCGACAAGGTGTCCAAGGACAACTACATCCTCGGCATGAACTTCAACCCGACCTGGTATCAGGTGTTCCCCGGCATCGATATGTTCATGCCGGTCAGCTACAACGTCGGCCTCGCGGGCCAGTCCGCCGTGCAACTGGGCGGCAACAAAGGCACCGGCAGTTATTCGGTCGGCGTCGGCATGGACGTGCGCAGCCAATACCGTTTCGACCTCAAGTACGTCGACAACTTTGGCGACTTCGACACCTGCGGTTCTGCCGGCAATGCCGGTACGCACGGCGACGGGGCGGCTCCGGGTGCCAATGGTCAATACAACTGCGTTCCCGGTCAGACCACTGCGTTTGCCGGTACCGTGGCCCAGCTCAAGGATCGCGGCATGGTCACTTTCACTTTCAAAACCACCCTCTGATCTTCGAGATGTGCGCTAACAGGAGACACCCATGAATTTCATCAAATCAGTATTGGCCACCGCACTGGCACTGGCCGTCGCAGGGTCCGCCCATGCGGCCGTCAGCGCCGACCAGGCGGCGAAACTTGGTAACAGCCTGACGCCGGTAGGGGCCGATAAAGCCGCCAACGCCGATGGCAGCATTCCGGCTTATACCGGCGGACTGACGACGATTCCAGCCGATTTCAAAACCGGCGACTCGTTCCGCCCGGATCCGTTCGCGGCTGAAAAGCCACGCCTGGTGATCACCGCTCAGAACCTCGCCGAGCAAAAAGACAAATTGACCGCGACGGCCCAGGCGTTGCTCAGCCGTTATCCGACCTATCGCCTCGACGTGTACCCGACCCATCGCAGCGTTGCACTGCCAAAAGGGGTGTTAGACAACACCGCCAAAAATGCCGTGACCGCCAAGACCACCGACGGTGGCTTGAGCCTGGAAAACGTGTTGCCGGGGGTGCCGTTTCCGATCCCGGCCGATGGTAACGAAGCGATGTGGAACCACTTGTTGCGTTATCAAGGTGTGGCCATGACCAACAAGTACGACTCCTGGAACGTTGACTCCTCCGGCGCGGCGTCCTTGAGTTCCACCGGTAACTTCTTTATTGAATACCCGTTGTACTCGCCGGTACGCCCGGTCGGTCCAGTGTCGGCCGATGAAGTGTTCTACAAGATCAAACTGGCGTACTCCGGCCCGGCTCGCCGTGCTGGTGAAGCGCTGTTGCTCATGGATTCGGTCAACCCGCTGACCCAGCCGCGTCGCGCCTGGCAATACTTGCCGGGGCAACGTCGGGTGAAACTGGCGCCGGACCTGGCCTACGACACACCAAACCCGGGCACCGTCGGCGCCGCGACTTACGACGACGCTTTCCTGTTCAACGGTGCGATGGACCGTTACGACTTCAAACTGGTCGGCAAGAAAGAACTCTACGTCCCATACAACACCTACAAGTTGAGCTACCACAAGGACGCGGCCGATGTGATGAAGGCCAATCACGTCAACCCCGACCTGCTGCGTTGGGAGCTGCACCGCGTGTGGGTGGTCGAAGCCACGCTCAAACCGGGCAAGCGCCACATCTACAGCAAGCGCACGTTCTACCTCGACGAAGACAGCTGGATCGCATTGGCCTCCGATGAGTATGACGCCCGTGGCCAGCTCTACCGTGGCGGTTTCTCGCACCTGACTTACAGCTATGACGTGCAGGCCCCGGACACCATCAACCACATGCTCTATGACCTGATTTCCGGCGCCTACAACGTCAACGGTTTCTACGGCCCTTACGGTGGCCTGAAGTACATCGATCCGCTGTCCAAGGCGCAATGGTCCGCCGAGTCGCTGGCCGGCACCGGCATCCGTTAAACCCTGCAATCCCCCATGGGGGAGCGAGCCTGCTCGCGATAGCGGTCTGACAGTCGACCTCTGCGTTGAATGTACTGGCCTCATCGCGAGCAGGCTCGCTCCCACAAAGGGATCTGTGGTGTGCACCTGAGATAATAATAATGACGATGATCAAGTGGTTTTTGCTTGCTGCGCTGTCCGCTGCCCTGGCCGTGCCATTTACCCGACCGGTGATCGCTGGCGAGTTTGCCGGTGTGCTCGATACGCCTGCACTGCATAGCGATCTGGCCGCGCAGTCGACGTTGACCGGGTTGACCCTGGTCGGCGAGCGACTGGTTGCTGTAGGCCAGCGTGGGCACATTCTCTATTCCGATGACGCCGGCCAACACTGGCAACAGGCGCAGGTGCCGGTCAGTTCAGACCTGGTGGCCGTGCACTTTCCGAGCCCGAGCCAGGGCTGGGCGGTTGGGCACGATGGCGTGGTCCTGCACAGCGTCGACGCCGGTCAGACCTGGAGCCGGCAACTGGACGGGGCTCAGGTCGGGCCGATTCTGCTTGATTACTACCAGCATCAACTGGCCAGCCAACCCGACAACGCAGACCTGCAAGCTCGGGTCAGCGAGGCTCAACGCATGGTCGAGGAGGGCGCCGACAAACCTTTCCTTGATGTCTGGTTCGAAAGCGAACAGGTCGGCTACATCGTTGGCGCCTTCAACCTGATTTTCCGCACCGACGATGGCGGTCGCCGCTGGACACCGTTGCTCGAACACACCGACAACCCCAGTGCCCTGAATCTCTACGCCCTGCGCCCGGTGGGTGCCGATTTGTTCGTGGTTGGCGAACAAGGCCTGGTGATGAAGCTGGACCGCGCGAGTGGCCGCTTCAACGCGACCCCTACGCCGTACAACGGCAGCTTTTTCGGCATCACCGGCAAACCGGGAGCCACGCTGGTCTTCGGTCTGCGTGGCAATGTCTTTCGCAGCACTGACAGTGGGGCGAGCTGGAGCAAAATCGACCTCGGTCTGCCTCTGAGCATTACCGCCAGCAGCGTCAATGCCGATGGCCGGATTGTGCTGGTCAGCCAGGCCGGCCACGTGCTGGTCAGTGTCGATGACGGCGCAAGCTTCCAGAGCAAACCGAACACCTCGCTGGCCCCGGTGGCCGCCGCGCAAGTGGCCACCGGCGGCACGCTGGTGCTCGCAGGCACCCGTGGCCTGCGGCAGTTACCCCTTGAATAAGCTCGGCATTACAAAGAGAACACCATGATGGGTCACTACGAACTTGAAACAATGCCGGTTATCCGCGAGCTCAAGGGCTTCGACGCCCGCTCCGGTAACGCTCTGGAGCGGCTGATTTTCAACAACCGCCTGTGGGTGGTGCTGGCCTGCCTGATGGTGACGGTTGCACTGAGCTTTTTCGCCATGACCCGGCTGACGCTCAATGCCAGCTTCGAAAAAATGATCCCGCAGAGCCAGCCTTTCATCAAAAACTACCTGGAAAACCGCCAAGCCTTGCGCGGTCTGGGTAACGCAGTACGGGTGGTGGTGGAAAGCAGTAACGGCGACATTTTCGACCCGCACTATCTGGACGCCTTGAAGGAGATCAACGACGAATTGTTCGTGACCCCGGGTGTCGATCGTGCGTGGATGAAATCGCTGTGGACGCCGGCGGTGCGCTGGACTGAAGTCACTGAGCAAGGCTTCCAGGGCGGCCCGGTGATGCCCGACTCCTATGATGGTTCGGCCCAGAGCGTTCAGCAGTTGCGGCAGAACATTGCCCGTTCGGGCATCGTCGGCAGTTTGATCGGCAACAACTTCAAATCGAGCATGATCTTCGTGCCGCTGCTGGAGAAAGATCCAGTCACCGGGCAGGGCATCGACTACCACCAATTTTCGAAAACCCTCGAAGAAAAGCTGCGCAACAAATACGAGTTTGAAGGGGGTGCTCGCGTTGTGGGTGAGGAGGGCAAAGGCCCGATCAAAATCCGCGTCATCGGTTTCGCCAAACTGGTCGGCGACCTGATCGATGGCTTGATGCAAGTGATGCTGTATTTCGGCGCCGCCGCGCTGATTGCCACGGCCATCATTTTCTACTTCACCCGTTGTGTGCGCAGTACGGCACTGGTGATCCTCTGTTCCGTGATTGCAGTGGTCTGGCAATTGGGCCTGGTCGCACTGTTTGGTTTTGCGCTGGACCCGTTCTCGATTCTGGTGCCGTTTCTGGTGTTCGCCATCGGTGTGTCCCACGGCGCGCAGAAGATGAACGGGATCATGCAGGACGTTGGTCGCGGCACTCATCAATTGGTCGCTGCACGTTATACCTTCCGCCGTCTGTTCCTGGCGGGGCTGACGGCATTGCTGGCCGATGCCGTGGGCTTTGCCGTGTTGATGCTGATCGATATCCCGGTGATTCAGGACCTGGCGATCACCGCCAGCATCGGAGTCGCGGTGCTGATCTTCACCAACCTGGTGTTGCTGCCGGTGTTGCTGTCGTATTGGGGCGTGAGCCGCAAGGCGGCCGAGCGCAGCCTACGGGCAGAGAACAAGGAACTGCGCGGCAAAGGCATGGGGGCGCTCTGGAGTTTCCTCGATAAGTTCACCGAACGTCGCTGGGCCACCGTTGCCGTCGTTATCTCAGGTTTGTTGGCGGTGGGCGGGATGGTCGTCAGCCATCATCTGAAGATCGGCGACCTCGATCCCGGCGCCCCGGAACTGCGTTCCGATTCGCGCTACAACCGTGACAACGCTTACATCACGGCCAACTATTCGCTGTCCAGCGACCAGTTCGCGATCATGCTCAAGACCCCCAGCGAAGGCTGCTTGAAATACGAAACCCTGGTGGAAGCCGATCGTCTGGCCTGGCTGTTGCAGCAGCAACCAGGGGTGCAAACCACGGTGTCGCTGGTCAATGCAGTGCGCCAGATCACGGCGGGTTCCTATGAAGGCAACCCGAAAATGCTGACCATCGCGCGCAATCAGGACGTGCTCAACTACGGCGCGCAGCAGGCGTCGGTCAGCAGCCCGGATCTGTTCAACAATGATTGCTCGATGATGCCGATCGTGGCGTATCTGTCGGATCACAAGGCCGAAACCCTCGACCGCGTGGTGCAAGTGGCCGAAACGTTTGCTCGTGAACACAGCAACGGCGAGCGTCAGTTCATGCTCGCCGCCGGCAGCGCCGGGATTGAAGCGGCGACCAACATCGTTGTACGCGACGCCAACCGTACGATGCTGTTGTACGTATACGGCGCGGTAATTGTGCTGTGCTTCATCACCTTCCGCAGTTGGCGCGCGGTGGTGGTGGCGGTGGTGCCGTTGATGCTGACGTCCACACTTTGCGAGGCCTTGATGGTCTGGCTCGGCATGGGCGTCAAAGTCGCCACGTTGCCGGTGATCGCCCTCGGCGTGGGGATTGGCGTGGATTACGCGTTGTACCTGTTGAGCGTACAACTGGCGCAGCAACGTGCCGGTTTGTCGCTGACCGAGGCCTACCGCAACGCCGTGGCGTTCACCGGGAAAGTGGTGGCGTTGGTCGGGATTACCCTCGCCGCCGGTGTCATCACCTGGGCCTGGTCGCCGATCAAGTTCCAGGCGGACATGGGCATCCTGCTGACGTTCATGTTCATCTGGAACATGGTCGGGGCGTTGGTGCTGATCCCGGCGTTGTCGCACTTTCTGTTGCGCAAGGTGCGATAGGCAACACCTGCATCACCAGCGAAACATTGGCAGCGGCTTGAGTGGCGAACGCAGAAACTGCCGTGCGGTTTGCCGGAGCAGCATCCCGTGAAAGCCATGATTGGGCAGCGCCGCCTTCACCGTTTTGATGTAGGCCCGTGGCAGGCCGAACGTCATCAGGCCGAGCGAAACATCAATGATATCGGCGCGCCGGAAGGGCTCGACGCTGAGCGCATGATCGGCAGCGTAGGACCGCACTTTGTGGTGTTCCAGGATCAGCGCCGTCACTTCGCCGTTCAAGTGCGAGCGTTGCCGCTTGGCGAGGTAGTCGCTGGCCAGGCGCACCGAGGGTTCCAGGTAATCAATGGTTTGATCGGTCCAGATGCCCAGGTCGTGAAACGCCCCGGCGATCTGCACGGCTTCGGAGGGCAGGCCTTCAATGCCGCTGATCGCGCGATAGAAGTTCAGCACCCGGTAAATGTGATTGCGATAACCCGACAAATCGCTACCGATCGCCAGTGCGTAGGACGTCAGTATTTCGTCGGTAACGGGGAATTCGAGAAGGGGATTCATCGGTTCGGACCTCAGGCGTCGCGCAACAGGTCATTGGCGTTGAGGATCTCGAAGGCGATCTCCGGGCGTTTCTCCAGGCTGCGGCGAATCGCGGCCGGGATCGACTGGCGGGTCTTGCGGCACAAACCCGGCAACTCGCCGAGGGTGATGCCGATGCCGCGCATGGTACGTACTTCGTTGAAGCTGGGGATGATGTCCACGCGGATGCCCAGTTGTGCGTACATGCGGTTTTGCAAGCGTTCGAGGTCAGCCAGGCTTTGCAAATTTTCCAGACGATCGAGCAGACGCTTTTCTTCCTGTCGGGTCAGAAACAGGATGCGCACGTCCGCGCCCGGTGTTTCCAGCAATGAGTCTCGCCCGCAGATGCAGGCGCCGGGCGGGCAGGGTGAGCGAATCGGAGCAGAGGTCGTCATGGGCTTTAATCATAGAGCGCCCCAAGCGAATCGTCAGTCGGAAATATCGGTCACCGGGATGATCTGTTCGCCATCGGGCTGAGTGCCGGTCACGGTTTTCCTTTCCCGACGATCATTGATCCAGTTGTCCACCTGGGTGCCGAACTCGGCCGGGGCTTTTCGCCCGACCCTGCGGGCGAGGTCGAGAATGGTCTGCTGGGCAAGGGCGTCTTCCATGCGTTGCTGCGCGGTCATCATGACGGCGTGAACCGAGCAATGACCTTCCACGGCCCACGTCGGCGGGGAACCCTCAAACAGCGCGCAACGCCCACGGATATCCCGGCAATCGAAGATGAGCTTCTGGCCATCAATGGCGTTGACGATGTCCAGCACGCTGATTTCGTCCGCCGGCCGCGCGAGTTTGAACCCGCCGCGCACGCCCTCGGTCGCGACCACCAGTTTGGCCTTGGCCAGCTTGGTGAAGATTTTCGCCAGGTAGTCCAGTGGCACACCTTGCAGCTCAGCGAGGTCGCGCACGCTTGCCTCCCGGCTGTCGCCGTAATCGCCCACCAGAAAAAGCAGGCAGTGAATGCCGTACTCAACGCCCGCGCTGTAGAGAGACATGGTTATCTCCGACTGAATGAGTCGCCAATATTATCAGCCGATGGTCGGGGGTGCAACGAAGCATCGGCATGGCGTTGATCGACTATCTATGCTGTTCTGCTTATAGATAGAAGCTTGTGCCTGGATTGTCGAGGTATCTGTATTTGTGATGATAACCATCGATAGAAGGTCATTGCGCCTTATAACTCGGATCACTATAGTCGCCGTTGTCAACTCGGCGACGAGTTCAGTCTTTGGTCTTCTTTGGAGTTAAAACAATGAAACAGCACATTCTGGTCATCGGCGCAGGTTTCGGTGGCATGTGGACGGCATTGAGCGCCACGCGCCTGTTGGACATCCATGATCACAACCACGTAGAAGTCACAGTACTGGCGCCTCAGGCCGAGCTGCGGGTGCGTCCGCGCTTCTACGAACCGAATGCTCATCAACTGGCGGCACCCCTCGGCGACCTGTTCGATGCTGTCGGTGTGAAGTTCATCAAGGGCGCCGCTGAAACCATCGACGTGCAGCAAAAAAGCGTCGGCTACACCGATGCGTCGGGTGCCAGACAAGTGTGCAGCTACGACAAACTCGTTCTGGCCACCGGCAGCGGTCTTGCGCTGCCGAACACTCCGGGCGTGGCCCAACACGCCTTTGACGTGGACCAGATCGAACAAGCGGTACGCCTGGAAAACCATCTGAAATCCCTGGTCAACCTGCCGCAAAGCAAAGCGCGCAACACCGTCGTGGTGGCCGGCGGCGGCTTTACCGGGATTGAAACGGCGACTGAAATGCCGGCGCGTCTGCGGGCCATCCTCGGCGAGGACGCTGACATTGAAGTGATCATCGTCGATCGCGGTGAAAAAGTCGGGGCGTCCATGGGCAGCGAAATCAGCCAGTCGATCGCCGAAGCCAGCACTGAGCTGGGCGTGAAATGGCGCTTGAAGTCGTCGGTCGTTGCCGTCGATGAAAACGGTGTGACCCTGGCCGATGGCCAACGCATCGACGCCAAGACCGTGGTCTGGACCACCGGTGTGCGGGCCAGCTCGCTGACCGAGCAGATCCCGGCTGAACGCGATCACCTCGGTCGCCTGCACGTTGATGCGCATCTGAAAGTCATCGGCCAGGACGATATTTTCGCCACCGGCGATGTGGCTTACGCCGCCACGGATGACATCGGCAACTACGCTCTGATGACCTGCCAACACGCGATCTCGCTGGGGCGCCATGCCGGCAACAACGTCGCTGCGCAAATCCTGGGCGTGGACCCGAAGGCGTACAGTCAGCCCAAGTACGTCACCTGTCTGGATCTGGGTGCGTGGGGCGCGGTTTACACCGAGGGCTGGGATCGCCAGGTCAAACTGGTCAAACAGGAAGGCAAGTCGCTCAAGACCCAGATCAACACGGTGTGGATCTACCCGCCGGCCGCTGACCGCGCAACAGCGCTGGCGGCTGCGGATCCGATGATTCCGGTTGTGGCCTAAGAGATTGGCAGTGCTGTTTCGATAAGACTGCCTGCATAAAAAATCCCGCTCAAGTCACCTTGAGCGGGATTTTTTTATTCAGATGCGGAAGGCTTGCCGGCCGACCAACAGCCATTTTCCGGACTTCTTTTGCCAGATCTGGAAGTTTTCGATTTCCGTCGGGACCACCTCGGTGCCCTTGATCGCCTGTGCCGAAAAATGATGGCGAACCAGCGCTACATCACCCGAGACGGTGATGGTCTGGTTCTGCATTTCCAGGGTTTTGAAAGCGCTCTTGCCCGTTTCGATATCAGCGATGAAGTCTTTCTTGTCCTGGACCTTGCCGCTGGAGTGGCCGTAGGTCAGGTTTTCAGCGGTGAGCGCTTTCAGTTCGGGGATGTTCTTGTTCAGCATGGCTTGCGTCAGATGGTCCACCGCCAGCGCCACATCCTTCTCGCCCGGAGCAGGAGCTGCTGCCGCCACGTAGCCACTGAAGAGGCACAGAAAACCAATCAGCACTTTCACTTTTTTCATGGGTAGTTCCTTGTTGTTATGAATGACTCGTCGGTCATCGTACAACCTGGCAGAAATTAAATGAATAGTGGCAAAACGACGAGGCAAGACTTCTGTGGGCTGATAGAAGTCTTGCCGGGTAAAGGGAAGGGGGTTTGGACTACAGCTTCAGGCCAGCATCGACAACAGGGCACCTTGACGGTCCAGTTTGGCCAGGTCGTCGAAGCCTCCGACATGGGTGTCACCGATGAATATCTGCGGCACGCTGCGACGACCGCTGCGGGTGAGCATTTCCTGGAATTTTCCGGGGTCCGATTGAACATTGATTTCCCGGGTGGCGATGCCTTTGCTGGCCAGCAGCGCCTTGGCATTGCGGCAATAAGGGCAGGTGTCGGTGGTGTAAAGCGTCACAGTGTTCATGGGGTGTACTCCTCGGGTCAGACATCCGCCTCAAGCATCGATGGCAGGGAAGTCGATGTCAGTCAGGGCCAGGTTGTTGAGGTAGTTGGTCAGGGTCTGCGAGGCAATGTGGGCGACCACCTCGATGATCTTGGCGTCGGTGATGCCGGCTGAACGCGCCGCTGCAATCTGTTCGTTGCTCAGGTGGCCGCGACTTTCGGTGATTTGCTGGGCCAGCGTGGCAAACGCATTGAGTTGACCGTGTCGAGCACTGACGATGTCTTGTGCGGACAGCCCGGCCTTGCCGGCAAACAGGGTGTGGGCCGCCAGGCAATAGTCGCAACCATTGACCTGCGAGGTGGCGAGGAAGATGGCTTCTTTTTCAGGGGCGCTCAGGGATGTTTTGCCCAAGGCCACCGACTGTTGCAGATAGGCCGACAGCACGGCGGGGGCATGGGCCAGCGTCTTGAAGACGTTGGGCAAGAAGCCGATTTTTTTCTGCACGCCTTCCAGCAGCGGGCGAGTGGTGTCGGTGGCGTGTTCAAGGTTCAGGGGGGCGATGCGGCTCATGGTGAGACTCCGTCGATTCAGGCGCGGTATGCGCTGGGTACGGGGTCCATGCTAGGGATGAATGCTGGCCTTGAGGGTGCAAATCGTCGAGGATATGCGACAGATCGTCCAGATTTGTCCCGGGGAGTCGTTCCATGGATCGCTTGTCCACTTTGCTCACGCATTTCGGTGTCAGTGCCGGAACCTTCCACAGTGGCGAATTTTGCGGCGTCACGGCGTTTGATGGCGAGCAGGCCACCGGGCACCTGCATTTGCTTCAGGCCGGCGAACTGACGCTCAAGTTGGCGGATGAGCGCGTCCTGCAACTCAATGAGCCGACGTTGATTTTTTTTCCGCGTCCTTATCGTCACCGGTTGTTCGCCAGCGAAGCGTCAGGCACTCAGTTGGTGTGCGCGTCTCTGGAATTTGACGGTGGGGCGGGCAATGCCCTGGCGGCCGCGCTGCCTGAGTACCTGGTGCTCAAACTCGACAGCATCCCGACCCTGGCCGGCACGCTGGACTGGCTGTTCAGCGAGGCGTTCGGCGGCATTTGTGGACGCGAAGCGATGATGGATCGGCTGTTCGAACTGCTGGTGATTCAGTTGTTGCGGCACATCCTCACCAGCCGTGACCAGACGCCCGGGATGATGGCCGGTCTCGCCGACCCGCGTCTGGCAAGACCCTTGAGCCTGATGCACGATGCGCCCGGCAAGGCCTGGACCGTAGCCGAACTGTCGGCGGCGGCCAACATGTCTCGGGCCAGTTTCGCCGACTACTTTCGCTCGGTGGTGGGGCAGACGCCGGTCGACTATCTGGTGAGCTGGCGGATCAGCCTGGCGCAGAAACGCTTGCGTGAAGGCAAGTCCATCGCGCTGATCGCCGATGAAGTCGGCTACGAAAGCCCTTCGGCGCTGGCCCGGGCGTTCCGGCGCAAAACCGGCAGCAGCCCGCGCGAGTGGGTGCAAGAGGCAAAACGCCCGCGGTGACCCTCAGGCCGGTTAAACACAATCCCTGTGGGAGCGAGCTTGCTCGCGATGGCGGTGGATCAGTCGCCATCGATGTTGGATGTGCCGGCCAATTCGCGAGCAAGCTCGCTCCCACAGGTTTCGTGGGCGTGAGATAGACTCATCTACGGGCACCGAACCGTGGGAGTGACACCTGTGGCGCAATCCAAATGGACTCACTGATCACCGCCGCAGCGCACGCACTTGCGGCGGGCGATCCCCTCGGTGCGCTGAACCGGGTTGCCTTGCGCGACGATGCCCCTTCGCTGGCGCTTCGCGGCATCGCCATGGCGCAGTTGGGCGATCTGGTCCGGGCCAAGGCATTGGTGCGCAGCGCCGCGCGCGCCTTTGGTCCGAAAGCGCCTGTGGCCCGGGCGCGGTGCGTGGTCGCCGAGGCCGAAATCGCCCTGGCTTCACGGGATCTCGGCTGGCCGGTGAAGGCGCTCGAAGCGGCGCGAGTGACCTTGCAGGCGCATGGCGATGGCGCGAATGCGGCCCATGCGCGGTATTTGCAGGTTCGACGTTTGTTGTTGATCGGGTCCCTCGATGAGGTCGAAGCGCTGCTCGCCGAGCTCGACCCCGCACCGCTGCCGCCGGCATTGCGCGTCGTTCATGAATTAGTGGTGGCCGGGATCGCCGTGCGGCGACTCGAAACAAGAAGGGCACGGTCTGCGCTCGAAAGGGCCGAGCGCGCGGCCTCAGACGCCGGTATTCCCGCGCTCACCGCCGAGGTTGAACACGCCGCTCAAGTCCTCGACACGCCCGCCGCGCGATTGATTGCCCGGGGTGAAGAACGCCCCCTGCGGCTGGATGAGGTGGAGGCATTGCTGAGTTCACCGTCACTGGTAGTCGACGCGTGCCGATACGGCGTGCGCGGCGCAGGGATGTCAGTGTCCCTGGCCAAACGCCCGGTGTTGTTCACCCTTGTGCGGGCGTTGGCCGAAGCCTGGCCCGAGGATGTGGCGCGGGAAACACTGATCACCCAGGCCTTTCGACTGAAGTTCACCGATGAGTCCCATCGCGCCAGACTGCGCGTCGAAATCGGTCGGCTTCGCACAGCGCTGAAGCCTCTGGCCGGTGTCAGTGCGACGAAGCGTGGGTTTGCGCTGAAACCACAGAGTGCTGACGACGTTGTGGTGCTGGCGTGGCCCGTCGAAGAGCCGCAGGCGGCGCTGCTCGCGTTCCTGGCCGACGGCGAGTCGTGGTCGAGTTCGGCGCTCGCCCTGGCGCTGAAGGCCAGTCAGCGCACGGTGCAACGGGCACTCGATTCGCTGGCAACCGCCGGCAAAGTGCAGTCGTTTGGTCGCGGGCGCGCCCGGCGCTGGATGACGCCGCCGCTGCCGGGATTCGCGACGACTTTGTTACTCACAGCTTGGGTGCCGGGTGACTAGGATCCATCCCACCACCCAATGAAGAGGATGCAACCATGAAGCAATCATCTGCCGAGATCATCCGCGAATACGGACCCTTTCCGGGCGTCGACACCGTGCATGGCGTTTCTTATGACGGTGAGCACGTCTGGTTCGCCTCCGGAGAAAAACTCAATGCACTCGACCCGGCAAGCGGTAAGACACCTCGTTCCATCGATGTCGCCGCGCATGCGGGAACAGCCTTTGACGGCCGCCACCTGTTCCAGATCGCCGAGGATCGCATTCAGAAGATCGATCCTTCGAATGGCCGTGTACTTGGCACCATTGCGGCGCCCGGCGGCGGTGGTGACTCAGGGCTGGCCTGGGCTGAAGGCACGCTTTGGGTGGGCCAGTATCGCGAACGCAAGATCCATCAAATCGACCCTGATACCGGCAAGATTCTTCGCACGATCGAGTCTAACCGTTTCGTCACCGGGGTGACTTGGGTTGAAGGGGCGCTGTGGCACGGCACCTGGGAAGAAGAGGAAAGTGAATTGCGGCGAGTAGATCCGAACACCGGGGAGGTGCTGCAAAGTGTCACGCTGCCAGCCGGTGTCGGCGTATCGGGGCTTGAATCCGATGGCGCGGACCGGTTTTTCTGTGGCGGTGGCAATAGCGGGAAGGTGAGGGCCGTTCGTCGGCCCGCCTCATCCTAAAACGTGAACTGACGCGAAGACCGGGGCGCGCTCTGGGCCAATTCGATCTCCAGCAGGTGTTCAACCAACACGTCATTGAGGAACCGGAACTGATCGTTGAGCCCGACCACTTCATTGTTGAAGTGGTTTGCGGCAGCCGGTATCAGCAATGCCTCGAAGTTTTTGTCGAACACCAGTGACAGCTCTTTGCGAGAGACGAATGGCTGCGAATAGAAGTTGTTGCCGAACACCGGGAAGCTTACGGAAAGGCTGATGGCGTGGATCATGATCTGCGCTCCTCGGCGAGGACGATGTAGGAAAAGACAGTCAGCGTAATGGCCGTCAGGGCCAGGCAGGTCAGCAGATGGATCAACATGATTTTCCCCTCCGGTGTGGGCTTTTCCCTTGGGATGGGTCGATCCTGCGCCTGGCGGTTTTTTTGCGGAAGGCAATCGTCGCGATGGTGAGTATCGATGTCGTTGATGGCGGATTTTTTGGTGTTCTGGAGGGCCTCATCGCGGGCAAGCCCGCTCCCACAATGTTCTTTGGTGAAACACAGATGTTGAAACGACGCTAATCCCTGTGGGAGCGGGCTTGTCCGCGATGAGGCCCTTAAAGTCGCTACCAATCCCAAGCGAACAATTACCGCCACCTATACTCAAATAAACAGGCCTTTGAACACCGGACATACCGTTCGGGGAACACTGTAGGAACCGCGATCTTGAACCTGCGTTCGCTGATCGTCGCCGTGATGGTGGTGTTGGCGGGATGCGCCACGCCTGTGCGTGCCCCGGTGGTGGCGCCGATCGTGGTGGTGTCCGAGAGCACTTGGCGCCAGGTGAATCAGGAGATTGTCGCCGCGTCGCAGTCCGCCACCGAACAGACCAAAATCTACGCCCGCGGCGCCATGGATTACTGGCGAACGCGGGTCTACCAACTGACCGAAGAGAACTTCATTCCCTGGTTCAGCAGTTACTGGACCCAGGAATGGCTGTCCATGAAAGTCAGCTGGTACACCCTCAGCGCCAAGGGCGAGCAGGATGCTTCGGCCAAGCGCCTGGCGGCCTACCTGCTGGAGCAATACCAGGAGCGCGTGCTGGCGCCGGTCGCGGTAGAGATCGATCCCGACGCAATCCTCGGCCTGGCAACCGCCTTCTACGTGGACATTCTTCAGGAAGAGCTGCAGCGAATCTCCCAACGCCACGGCGTACCGATGGCCCAGCTCAATGGCCGCATCCAGAAAATCCCCGCGATTGCACTGGGGCCGCCGCCTGCGCGCGATGCGTCGCTGTATCAGGTCGTGCACACCCAGCCGCTGAATACGTTGCCGGCCTACGCGGCGTTGATCGACAAGATCCACAAGGCAGGCGGCGACAAGGGCGTCGGGTCGACCGACACGGCGATGGCGCCGGTGGCCAAGCGCGCCAGCCAACGGATGGAAGCCGAAATGGCCCCTCGGGGCGCTGCCAGTGCCGTAGCGGCGGCGGCCGGCAAACTCGCCGGGGGCTTGATAACGGTGGGGGTGGCGGGGATCCGCGCGATGATTCAGGCCGCCGACCGGCCGGACAGCGAGGCGCTGATTCGTAGCAGCCTGGGCAATACGTTCGACAAGGCCTGGATGAAACTGGTGCAGAACCCGACCACCGGCGTGATGGCGGGTACGTTTTACATGGCGGCGCAGATCGAGGGCAACCTGGCGGGGAGCGCCGACGTACCGTCGGTCAGTTCGGGCGGCGGCGCTGTCGATTGGAGCCCGATGGAAACGACTACCCAGCAAACCGTTCCATAACCGAAGGAGAAACACCATGTCCTACGTTGATGGCTTCCTCGCTGCCGTGCCCACCGCCAACCGCGAAAAATTCAAGAAACACGCCGAGACCGCCGCGGTCATTTTCAAGGAGTGCGGCGCGCTCAGCGTCACTGAATGCTGGGGCGACGACGTGCCGGACGGCAAGGTGACCTCGTTTCCCATGGCGGTGAAGCTCAAGGAAGACGAAACCGTGGTGTTCAGCTGGATCATCTGGCCAGACAAGGCCACCCGTAACGCTGGCATGGACACACTCATGCACGATCCGCGGATGCAGCCGGACGTCAATCCGATGCCCTTCGATGGCCAGCGCCTGGTCTTTGGTGGTTTTGAAGTGATCGTGAAGGCCTGATCCCGACGAAAGGATCACTCCGGCGACGGGGTGATCCTGCAACTTTTGCGGTTGCGGATCTCGCTGTCCGTCGGCCGCTCCCTGACGAATTCGAAGCGCGGCTCACCTTCGCTATAGTGAACCAGCCAGCCCCATTCCAGCTCGGACTCATCCTGCCCCGGTTTCGGCGGCATTGCCCACCATGGCTCTTTGCTGATGATCTGTCGCATGGCCCCCTCCCGTTGATTCGGTTGGTTCAACTATAACGTGCATCTCAGGAGCTGCCAGGCATGACTGACGAATCCCGTGAACCGTTCAAGCGGCTGTTTTTCGCACTCAATTGCCCGCCGGAGCAACGCAAGGCCATTGCCCAATGGCGCAGCGCCCTTGAGCTGCGCAGTGGGCGTCCGGTGCCGGCGGAGAACTTTCACCTGACGTTGTTGTTTTTGGGGGCTGTCGGCGTCGCGCAGATTGGCGAGATCTGCGCGGCGGCCGCGAAGGTTCACGTGCCAGGTGCTCCGCTGAGGCTGGCGCTGGATCGAATGGACGTCTGGCGCAAGTCAGGGGTGTTGGTGCTGGCGCCTGAGCAGGCACCGCCGGAGTTGTTGCGTCTGGTGTATGCGCTGGAACAGGCAATGTTACCGTTCGGGTTTGAGGAGGCGTCGAAGGCGTTTCGGCCGCACCTGACGTTGATGCGTGATTATCGAATGCCGGTGCCTGAGTCCGCGACGTCGCCTGAATTCTTTATGCGGGCTGATCGCTTTGTCCTGTTTGAATCCCGCAAAGGACGGTATCGGGCGCTGGCCGAATGGCCGCTGGTCCCCGCATAAAAAAAGGCGCCCGAGGAGGGCGCCTAAATTCACCTTAACCGAGGAAGCCAGGTGAGGCCGTTCTGCTGCAGGGAGCGTGCAGCGGTGGTAAGGCGCTGCGTGAACGGAAACTTTGACAGTGATCGTTCCCACGTTCCGCGTGGGAATGCCTCCACGGACGCTCCGCGTTCGGCTTTGGAAGGGACGCGGAGCGTCCCGGGCTGCATTCCCACGCAGAGCGTGGGAACGATCATTGAGCGACTATTTCCCGAGTTTCACCCGCGTCCAGCCCCGGGTCATCACGCGCTGAACGCCGATCGGCATATCCGGAATCGCATACAGCGTCGCCATGACCGCTTGTGGCGGATACGACCCCGGATCGTCCCGGATCGCCTCATCCACCAGCGGCGTGGCCGCCGCATTGGCGTTGCTGTAACCGATGTTGTTGGTGATCTCGGCGATGATGTCCGGGCGCATCAGGAAGTTCATGAACAGGTAGGCGTTCTCCACGTTCGCCGCGTCCTTGGGGATCGCGACCATGTCGTAGAAGCTGCCGGCCCCTTCTTTGGGAATGCTGTAATCGATCTTCACTTTGTCGCCCGCTTCCTGAGCGCGCGCCTTGGCTTGCAGCACGTCCCCGGAGTAACCGACCGCGACGCAGATGTTGCCGTTGGCCAGGTCGGAGATGTATTTCGACGAATGGAAATACGCCACCGACGGCCGAATTTTCATGAACAGCGCTTCGGCTTCGGCGATCTGAGCCTTGTCCTGGGAGTTCACCGGATAACCCAGGTAGTGCAGGGCCGCCGGGAGCATCTCGGTAGGCGAGTCGAGGAAGCTGATGCCGCACGCTTTCAGTTTTTCCGCGTTTTCCGGTTTGAACAGCAAGTCCCAGGAGTTGGTCGGTGCATTGGCGCCGAGCACTTCCTTGACCTTGGCCGGGTTGAAGCCGATGCCGATCGAGCCCCACATGTACGGGAAGGCGTGGCCATTATCCGGGTCGCTCGCGGAGGCGTTTTTCAGCAGCACCGGGTTGAGGTTTTTCCAGTTCGACAGCTTCGACTTGTCCAGTTCCTGATAGACACCGGCCTTGATCTGCTTGGCCAGGAAACTGTTGGACGGCACCACGATGTCGTAGCCGGACTTGCCGGCGAGCAGCCGTGCCTCAAGGGTTTCATTGCTGTCGAACACATCGTAAGTCACGCGGATGCCGGTCTCGTCTTCGAACTTCTTGACCGTGTCCGGGGCGATGTAATCCGACCAGTTATAGACGCGCAGAACCTTGTCATTGGCCTGGGCGCCGGCAGCCATTGCGCCCACTAAGGACAGTGTCAGCAGAGTCCTGCCAAACATTTTCATCGGTACAACTCCATTCTTTTTATTCAGTGACACAAAGCAAAAATGCGGTAAATACAAAACCTGTGGGGCAACACACAACCTGTGGCGAGGGAGCAAGCTCCCTCGCCACCGTTAACTCATCAACCTAAACCGTGGCTTCCACCATTCGCTTTTCAGGTTGCTGCCACGATTCGCTCGCGGTCTGGTCCATCGCTTCCTGGATCGCACGTTTGCGGGTGGCTTCGGCACGGCGGCTGAAGTACCAGACCATGAAGGTCACGATCGAAACGGCCAACAGAATCAGACTCGCCACGGCATTGATCTCAGGTTTCACCCCCAGACGCACCGCCGAGAACACTTCCATTGGCAAGGTCGTCGAACCGGGCCCCGAGACAAAACTCGCCAACACCAGGTCATCCAGCGACAGGGCAAACGACATCATGCCGCCGGCCGCCAGTGACGGCGCGATCATCGGAATGGTGATCAGGAAAAACACCTTGAACGGCTTCGCCCCAAGGTCCATCGCCGCTTCTTCGATGGACAAATCCAGCTCACGCAGACGCGCCGAGACCACCACCGCGACATACGCCGCACAGAACGTGGTGTGGGCGATCCAGATGGTGACAATGCCGCGCTCCATCGGCCAGCCGATCAACTGCGCCATCGCCACGAACAGCAGCAACAGCGACAGACCGGTGATGACTTCCGGCATCACCAGCGGCGCAGTCACCAGACCGCCAAACAAGGTGCGACCCTTGAAGCGCGTCACGCGAGTCAGCACGAATGCCGCCAACGTCCCCAACGCCACCGCCGCAATCGCCGTGTAGCAGGCGATTTCCAGCGAGCGCACCACCGAACCCATCAGTTGCGTGTTGTCGAGCAGACCGGCGTACCACTTGAACGACCAGCCACCCCAGACCGTCACCAGTTTGGAAGCGTTGAACGAGTAGATCACCAGAATCAACATCGGCAGGTAGATAAACGACAGGCCGAAAATCAGCATGAACTTTGAAAATCCGAAGCGTTTCATCCCCGTGCCTCCATCTCTTTGGCCTGACTGCGGTTGAACAGCAGAATCGGCACAATCAGGATCAACAGCATCACTACCGCCAGGGCAGATGCCACTGGCCAGTCGCGGTTATTGAAGAACTCTTGCCACAGCACGCGACCGATCATCAGCGTCTCAGGGCCGCCCAGCAGCTCCGGAATCACGAACTCACCGACCACCGGAATGAACACCAGCATGCAGCCTGCGATGATCCCGTTCTTGGCTAGCGGCACGGTGATTTTCCAGAAGTTGTTGAAGTTGCTCGAACCCAGATCCGACGCCGCTTCCAACAGGCTTTGATCGTGCTTGACGAGGTTGGCGTACAGCGGCAGCACCATGAACGGCAAGTAGGCGTAAACCACGCCGATGTACACGGCCGTGTTGGTGTTGAGGATCTCGATCGGGTGATCCGTCAGCCCGGTCCACATCAAAAAACCGTTGAGCAAACCGTTGTTGCTGAGAATGCCCATCCACGCGTAGACGCGGATCAGGATCGCGGTCCAGGTCGGCATCATGATCAGCAGCAGCAAAACGTTTTGCGTTTCCTTGCTGGCCTTGGTGATGGCGTAGGCCATCGGAAAACCGATCACCAGGCACATCAACGTGCTTAAAAACGCGACCTTCAACGAGCCGAAGTAGGCCGAGATGTACAGCTCATCCTGAGTCAGCAACGAGTAGTTGCCGAGGTTCAGCAGCAGCTGGAATTTCTGCTCGGCGAAGGTGTAGATCTCGGAGTAAGGAGGAATGGACAGTGCCGCTTCCGAGAAGCTGATCTTCATCACCAGGAAGAACGGCAGCATGAAGAACAGGAACAGCCACAGGAAAGGAATCCCGATGACGAGCTTTCGACCACTCGGCATCAGCCGCATGAACTGCTGATTGAGTGTTTTCATGAGCGCAGTACCACGCCGCTGTCGTCTTCCCACCACACGTAGACCTTGTCGTCCCAGGTCGGCCGCGCGCCACGGCGTTCGGCGTTGGCCATGAACGACTGCACAACTTTGCCGCCAGGCAATTCCACGTAAAACACCGAGTGACCGCCGAGGTAGGCGATGTCATGCACCTTGCCTTCGGACCAGTTGTAGCGGGTGTCCGGCTTGAGGGTGCTGACCAGCATTTTTTCCGGGCGGATCGCGTAGGTGATCGACTTGTCCTGCACCGAGGTGCTGACGCCGTGACCGACGTAAATCTTCTGTTCCAGGTCCGGGCTGTGAATGATCGCGTGACCCTCAAGGTCTTCCACCACCGTGCCTTCGAAGGCGTTCACGTTGCCGATGAACTCGCAGACCATGCGGCTGACCGGTGCTTCATAAATGTCGACCGGGCTGCCGATCTGCGCGATCCAGCCCAAGTGCATGATCGCGATGCGCTCGGCCATGGTCATGGCCTCTTCCTGGTCGTGGGTCACCATCACGCAGGTCACGCCGACCCGCTCGATGATTTCAACCAGCTCCAGTTGCATCTGCGAACGCAGCTTTTTATCCAGTGCGCCCATCGGTTCGTCGAGCAGCAACAGCTTCGGACGTTTGGCCAGGGAGCGGGCGAGGGCCACGCGCTGACGCTGACCGCCGGACAATTGGTGGGGTTTGCGTTTGGCGTACTGGGTCATGTGCACCAGGCGCAGCATCTCTTCAACGCGGGCGTCGATTTCGCTGGCGGGCAAACGGTCCTGCTTGAGGCCGAAGGCAATGTTCTGCGCCACAGTCATGTGCGGGAACAAGGCGTATGACTGGAACATCATGTTGATCGGCCGTTCATACGGCGGCATGTCGGTGATGTCGACACCGTCGAGCAGAATCCGTCCCTCGGTCGGGCGCTCGAAGCCTGCGAGCATGCGCAGCAGGGTCGATTTGCCGGAGCCGGAACCACCGAGCAGGGCGAAGATTTCGCCTTGATGGATCTCAAGCGAGACATCATCCACCGCGGTGGTTTCGTCGAATTTCTTGGTGACGCGGTCGACTTTCACCAGCACCTTTTTCGGTGCCTGGTGACCTTCAAGAGCCTTCCTGTAGATGCTGGAGGCGTTTGCCATGTGAAACTCCCAACAGGTTTCAGTCGTCGGGCCAACGCGGCCTGACTTAATAGTTGATTGCAAGCCCGGAGCGGGCTTATTCGGCGCCGCCGTCCTGGCTGCCTGGTAGTACTTGTTGTTATCGCAGTGTGTTGTTGTCGCAAGTCACGGACGCGCAAAGACACGCCCGCCTGACTCGCGGGGGCAGTAAACGGGTTTTGACTCAGCGGGTTTTACGCAACGCGGCCCGTCGCCGGCACGCATCACCGAACGCCTGGAAAATGCTCAAGTAGGGCGGGTTCGACAGGACCTGCCATTCCGGGTGCCATTGCACACCGACGGCAAACGCCTGGCTGTGCTCCACCGAAATCGCCTCGATCAAACCGTCCGGCGCAACCGCTTCCGAGCGCAAGCCCGGAGCCAGTCGATCAATGCCCTGACTGTGAATCGAATTGACCCTGAACTCGGTCGGCAACTCCAGCGCTTCGAACACGCCACCCGGTTGCACCGTCACCGCATGCGCCGGGGCGTATTGCACCGCCAGCTCTGGGCTGTCCGCTTCGCGGTGATCGAGCATGCCGGGCAGTTCATGCACCTTCTGGTGCAGGCTGCCGCCGAACGCCACGTTCATTTCCTGAAAGCCGCGGCAGATGCCGAGCACCGGCACGCCCGCCGCAATGGCTGCACGCAATAAAGGAAGGGTGGTGGCGTCCCGCGCCGGATCGTGATCCGTGCCGGGGGCACTGGCCGGGCCTTGATAGTGGAAGGGTTCCACATTCGAGGGCGAGCCGGTCAGCAGCAGACCGTCGAGATGCGCGAGCACATCCTCGATTTCAGTCAGTTCGCCTAGGGATGGAATGACCACCGGCAGCCCCAAAGCCGCGACGCTGACAGCACGCAAGTACTTGTCGCCGCTGATGTGGTAGGGGTGCAGGCCAATCTGTTTGACGCACGCTGTAACGCCGATCAATGGCTTGAATGCCATTTTTATCACCTCGAAGTTTCACACTTGAACGAGCTTTTCCGGAGCTTAGCCTTGTTGATTTTAATTAACAACTCTCATGTAAAAAATTCTAAACGCCGATCGTCCGATCCTCATGATTTACGCGGTGCCAAAGACTGATCTGGCACTCTCGTCCCCCAAAAAGGCCCGAAAATAAAGGTTGAAAGGCCAAGTGTTCGCTATTGACTTCACTTTGCCTTTCGGATTGACTGGGCTCGCAACAAGGTAGTGAACATAATAATTAACAGCTAAATAGGTGCAAAATGTCGGTCCCTCTGCGTACCGTTCAACTCAACGAAGCAAACGCATTCCTTAAGAAATATCCTGAGGTTTTGTACGTCGACCTTCTGATTGCGGATATGAACGGTGTGGTGCGCGGCAAGCGCATCGAACGCACCAGTCTTCATAAGGTTTACGAAAAAGGCATCAACCTCCCCGCGTCTCTGTTTGCTCTGGACATCAATGGTTCTACGGTGGAAAGCACCGGCCTGGGTCTGGACATCGGCGACTCGGATCGAATCTGCTATCCCATCCCTGACACCCTGAGCATTGAGCCGTGGCAGAAGCGCCCAACCGCGCAATTGCTGATGACCATGCACGAACTCGAAGGTCAGCCGTTCTTCGCTGACCCGCGTGAAGTGCTGGCCAATGTGGTGCGCAAGTTCGACGACATGGGCCTGACCATCTGCGCGGCGTTCGAACTGGAGTTCTACCTGATCGACCAGGACAACGTGAACGGTCGTCCGCAGTCGCCGCGTTCGCCGGTCTCGGGCAAGCGTCCGGTGTCGACCCAGGTGTACCTGATCGACGACCTCGACGAATACGTCGACTGCCTGCAAGACATCCTCGAAGGCGCGAAAGAGCAGGGCATTCCTGCCGACGCCATCGTCAAGGAAAGCGCCCCGGCGCAGTTCGAAGTGAACCTGCATCACGTCAATGACCCTATAAAGGCCTGCGACTACGCGGTGTTGCTCAAGCGTCTGGTGAAGAACATCGCCTACGACCACGAGATGGACACCACGTTTATGGCCAAGCCGTATCCGGGCCAGGCCGGCAACGGTTTGCACGTGCACATTTCGATTCTCGACAAAGAAGGCAACAACATCTTTGCCAGCGAGGATCCCGAGCAGAACGCCGCGCTGCGACACGCGATCGGCGGTGTGCTCGAGACCCTGCCGGCGCAGATGGCCTTCCTGTGCCCGAACGTCAACTCGTACCGCCGTTTCGGCGCGCAGTTCTACGTGCCGAACTCGCCTAGCTGGGGCATCGACAACCGTACCGTTGCCGTGCGAGTGCCGACCGGTTCCGCCGATTCGGTGCGCATTGAACACCGCGTGGCGGGCGCCGATGCCAACCCGTATCTGTTGATGGCGTCGGTGCTGGCCGGTATTCACCACGGCCTGACCAACCAGATCGAACCGGGCGCCCCGGTGGAAGGCAACAGCTACGAGCAGAACGAGCAGAGCCTGCCGAACAACCTGCGCGATGCATTGCGCGAATTGGACGACAGCGAAGTCATGGCCCGTTACATCGACCCGCTGTACATCGACGTGTTCGTGGCGTGCAAGGAAAGCGAGCTGGCCGAGTTCGAGAATTCCATCTCGGACCTTGAGTACAACTGGTATCTGCACACCGTTTGATGGGCGAAAACCCGTCAGTAAAGGGGAGGAGGTGAACACAAAGCCTGTGTGCACCGCCAAACCCTGTGGGAGCGGGCTTGCCCGCGATGGCGTCATCACCATCACCATTGATGGCGCCTGACGCACCGCTATCGCGGGCAAGCCCGCTCCCACAGCGGGCTGCGGTGTTCTGATCCTTTGCTGACTGGCAATCAATTCAACGACTACTTATTCCTCTGCGTCGAGTCACAACCATGACAAACACTCGCAGCGACTGGGAACAACGCTTCCAGTCCCTCACTATCGAAGGCCGCGCCTTCATCGACGGCCAATACCGCCCGGCACTCAGCGGCGACAGCTTTGAATGCATCAGCCCGGTCGACGGCCGCTTCCTGGCCAATGTCGCCAGCACCGACGAAGCCGACGCCAACGCGGCAGTCGCCGTCGCGCGCCAAACTTTTGAGTCCGGCATCTGGGCGAAAAAAGCCCCGGCCGAGCGCAAGCGCATCCTGATCCGCTTCGCCGATCTGATCCTGGCCAACCAGGAAGAGCTCGCCCTGCTCGAAACCCTCGACATGGGCAAGCCGATCAACGATTCGATGAACATCGACATCCCGGCGACCGCCAACGCGATCCGCTGGAGCGCCGAAGCCATCGACAAGATCTACGATGAAGTCGCCGCCACGCCGCACGATCAACTCGGCCTCATCACCCGCGAACCTGCGGGCGTGGTCGCCGCCATCGTGCCGTGGAACTTCCCGCTGATCATGGCCAGCTGGAAGTTCGCCCCGGCACTCGCGGCCGGCAACTCGTTCATCCTCAAGCCTTCGGAAAAGTCGCCACTGACCGCCATCCGCATCGCCCAGTTGGCACTGGACGCCGGCATCCCGAAAGGCGTGTTCAACGTCCTGCCGGGTTACGGTCACACCGTCGGCAAGGCGCTGGCATTGCACATGGACGTCGACGTGCTGGCCTTTACCGGCTCGACCGCGATTGCCAAGCAACTGATGATCTATTCCGGGCAAAGCAACATGAAACGCGTCTGGCTCGAAGCAGGGGGAAAGAGCCCGAACGTGGTGTTCGCCGACGCGCCGGATTTGCGCGCGGCAGCACAAGCAGCGGCCGGTGCGATTGCCTTTAACCAGGGCGAAGTCTGCACCGCCGGTTCGCGTCTGCTGGTGGAGCGTTCGATCCGCGAGCAGTTCATTCCGCTGTTGGTGGAAGCGCTGCAAGCCTGGAAACCGGGCCACGCACTGGACCCGGAAACCACCGTCGGCGCGGTTGTCGATCAGCGCCAACTGGACAACGTGTTGCGCTACATCCAGGTCGGCAAGGACCAGGGCGCGCAACTGATCGCGGGCGGTAGCCGCACCCTTGAAAGCACCGGCGGCCTGTACGTGGAACCGGCGATTTTCGACGGCGTGACCAACGCTATGACCATCGCCCGCGAAGAAATTTTCGGCCCTGTGCTGTCGCTGATCACCTTCGACACCGCTGAAGAAGCCTTGGCCATCGCCAACGACAGCATCTTCGGACTGGCCGCAGGCGTCTGGACCAGCAACCTGAGCAAGGCCCACACCTTCGCTCGCGGCTTGCGCGCCGGCAGCGTCTGGGTCAACCAGTACGACGGCGGCGACATGACCGCGCCGTTCGGCGGGTACAAGCAATCGGGTAACGGTCGGGACAAATCGCTGCACGCGTTCGACAAATACACCGAACTCAAAGCGACCTGGATCAAGCTCTAACACCTATAAAAAAAGCGACGGTCGCCGGCACTGCCGGTGGCCATCGGAGAAAGCTATGAAACAAGATTCTGTGAAACAAACCCACGTAAACAGCTATTACGCCGCCACCCGCAACTTCACCGGCGATTTCCCGGTCCTGGAACAAGCCGTGGACTGCGACGTCTGCATCATTGGCGCCGGCTACACCGGTCTGTCTTCGGCCCTGTTCCTGTGCGAAGCGGGCTACAGCGTGACCGTGCTCGAAGCCGCCAAAGTCGGTTTTGGCGCCAGCGGTCGCAATGGCGGCCAACTGGTCAACTCCTACAGCCGCGACGTCGATGTCATCGAAGAACGCTACGGCGACAAGACCGCTGAAGTCCTCGGCAGCATGATCTTCGAAGGCGCCGACATCATCCGCCAGCGCATACAGCACTACGACATCCAGTGCGACTACAAGCCGGGCGGCATCTTCGCTGCGCTGAACAAGAAGCAGCTCAAAGGCCTGGCCGAGCAAAAAAGCAGCTGGGAACGTTACGGCAACAAAAACCTTAAAATGCTCGACGCGGCGGACATCAAGCGCGAAGTCGGTTGCGACAACTACGTCGGCGGCCTGCTCGACATGCAGGGCGGTCACATCCACCCGCTGAACCTGGCCCTCGGCGAAGCCTCGGCCATCATCGGCTTGGGCGGGAAAATCTACGAGCAATCGGCAGCGGTGGAAATCACCTACGGCGAACCGATCACCGTGCGCACCGCCAAAGGCGTCGTGCGCGCCAAATACCTGTTGATCGCCGGCAACGCCTACCTGCCGCAAGACCTCGACAACCGGGTCACACGCAAAAGCATGCCGTGCGGCTCGCAAATCGTCGTCACTGAACCGTTGTCGGAAAAGGTTGCGCGCAGCCTGATCAAAAACAACTACTGCGTCGAAGACTGCAATTACTTGCTCGACTACTACCGCCTCACCGCCGACAACCGCCTGCTGTACGGCGGCGGCGTGGTCTACGGTGCCCGCGAACCGGACGACATCGAGCAACTGATCAAGCCGAAAATCCTCAAGACCTTCCCGCAACTCAAGGACGTGAAAATCGACTACCGCTGGACCGGCAACTTCCTGCTGACCATGTCGCGCATGCCGCAATTCGGACGCATCGAGAAAAACGCCTACTACATGCAAGGTTACAGCGGCCACGGCGTCACTTGCTCGCACCTGGCCGGCAAACTGATCTCGGAAATGATCCGCGGCGACGCCGAACGCTTCGACGCGTTCGCCTCGCTCCCGCACATGCCGATGCTCGGCGGCCGCACCTTCCAGGCACCCCTCACCGCCATGGGCGCCGCGTACTATGCGCTGCGTGATCGGTTCGGTATCTAAGCCCCGCGCAGAAACCTGTGGGAGCGAGCCTGCTCGCGATGAGGCCACATCAGCTGCCATTGATGTAGCTGACACACCGCCATCGCGAGCAGGCTCGCTCCCACAGGCACTAGCGGTGCACACAAACTCAGCCAACACCGCAGTTCAAACTGTGGGAGCGGGCTTGCCCGCGATGAGGCCAAATCAGCCACCATCGATGTTGACTGCCGGACCCCCATCGCAAGACCACTCATACCCACAGTTTCCATCTGTGAACAGGCTGCCATCAGCCCCCAACAACCTTTTCACCCACCCATTCATCGAACCTGCTGAGCAACACCACCAAACGTGATTTAATACCCGCCTTTCACATTTCCGGGACAGGGAAGCGGTACTTTCGCGGCCAAAAGTCGCCCGCCATCCACCCCCATAACCCTTAAGTATTTCTCGCATAAGGCTGTCATGGACACGGGCTCACGACTCAAACTAGTACGCGAAAGCTACAAACTGTCCCAGCGCGAGCTGGCCCGGCGTAGCGGCGTCACCAATGCCACCATCTCCCTGATCGAACAGAATCGGGTCAGTCCCTCCGTCAGCTCCCTCAAAAAACTGCTCGAAGGCATTCCCATGTCTTTGGCGGACTTCTTCACCTTCGACCAGCCGCCGCGTGAGCATCAGTATGTGTTCCGCGCCAATGAACAGCCGGATCTTGGGCGTCATGGGCTGCGATTGCTGCTGATTGGCGCGTCGGTGCCGAGCCGGCAGATGCGCTTGTTGCGCGAGCAATACGCGCCGGGCGCGAGTTCGGGGGAAGAGCCGATTGTGCACTCGGAAGGGGAGGAGTGTGGGTTGGTGACGCGGGGCACGGTTGAGTTGACGGTTGATGGGCAGATCAGTGTGCTCAATGCTGGCGACGGGTATTACTTTCCGACGACGCTGCCTCACAAGTTCCGCAATATTGGCCAGGATGAAGCGGAAATCATCAGCGCCAACACCCCGGCTAACTTCTGATATCAAAACGGACACCCTGTAGCAGCAGCCAGCAGCCAGCAGCCACGCCGAACGGACGCACCTGCCACAGGGTTTAAACAAAGCAAATGGACTTCACCTCATGACCACACTCCGCATCCGAGCCCTCGCACTCTGCCTCTTCCATCACGATGGCAAGATACTGGTCAACGAAGCACTCGACCCCGTTGCTGGAAAGCCCTTCTTGCGCCCGATCGGTGGCGGCATCGAGTTTGGCGAAACCAGCGCCCAAGCCGTACTACGTGAGGTCGACGAAGAGCTGGGTTTATCCATCACCGATGTTCGCCTTCTCGGCACACTCGAAAACATCTTCACTTATGCCGGCACGCCCGGGCACGAAATCGTGCAGGTCTACGATGCGAAATTCGTGGATGCCAGCGTTTATGAGCTGCCCCACCTGGATGCTCAAGAAAGCGATGGTGCTGCCTTTGTTGCGAAGTGGCTGTCGCTCGACAGTATTACTGGCGAAACGCCGCTGGTGCCTGCTGGGCTATACGAGTTGCTGAAGAAAGTCGTAAAAAAAAGGTGACAGATCTATTTCAATAAATAGGTCAGTCACCTTGTCTTAAACGCCTTGATTAGTTCGCGTAGCAGTTAGCTCTGTCCTTGACCTGGCGGTTGCTATCCGTTTTAACGCTGATGCCAGCGCGGTCGAGGGCCCGACGATCAGTAAAGGAATAGATGACAGCGCTCAATCGGTCGGCGCGCTCAAGGCGTCGGCAGTGATAACCGATCCAGGGCACAGCCGTTGGCCGCTGATTGCTTAGCCTGTAAAAGTCGCGCTCCGGAATCCAGATCAACGATGTTGATCTGGCAGCCGCTCATGACATTGGGGCCATCGGTGATGCCGCCCTTGATCACATAGCGGCCCCCCGGCATGAACTCAGTTACAAAATCGACCGTGCATCTGCGGTTGCCGCTGGCCCCGCCCTCCAGCACCAGGTGGATCGGTTTGCCCGCTTCAATGGCTCGAAAACCTTCGGGTTCCGAGGGGTACCCGCCACTGACCGAGAATAGTTCCCGAGCGGGTGTCACGGGTACCGACCTGCCGTACTTGCAGGCAATGGTCGGCGCTGCGCTAAGGGTCAAGTAGTTACGGCGGTTGATGAGTGCGTCCATTTCACTGCGAATCTGCGCTTGGGGAGCATTGGCAGGGGTTTCGTATTGCGGGATCGGCGAGCAACCCGTAATCAGAAGCAGGAGCGAGCCTGAATACAACGGTTTCATGGGCGTTTCTGTCCTTAGCGCTTTGAGGTGGGCACTCTAATACTACTTGTTGGAAGTGGAATAAATAGATCAGGCCCCTTTTTTCCCTTTTTTCCATGTTGCCCAGTCAGGTGTAGGCTAGCAGTCGGCCACAGAGCACCACGCTGATCCATAACATAATCGAAAATATCGCCTGGATTTTTGCTATTCCAGGCGCCGCGGTGTCGGTGTTCCACCGGTCTACTGAACGGAACACACCAACATGAAAAAGAGCCGCATTGAGGCCCGCAATACCGATCAAGCAAAGCTTCAGGATAAAAACGCCGTTGGATGCGAAGTCGTGTGGATGGGCTGAAAACATCATCAGCCCAGCCGGGACGATCAATAGCAGGGCCGCGACTCCCCATCTCAGGAGGTGGCGAGCCAGTGCCGTCACCGGAAGACCTTTCGACAGCCCGAGAACCCGCAGATCGAACATGACGACCGAGCCGACAAGCACCACGAAGCCAATGATGTGAACCACCTCGACGATCGGATACAGCCATAACTCGCTTCGCATGGCCGACCCGAGTGGCGAGTCACTCGCGTAGTCCAGCCAGCCGTCCAGACTCGATCCACCGCTGGTGCCGGTTGTCTGCATCAGCGTAACTCGGTGGTTTTGTTGTCGACCGTGATGCGTTCTGCGCGCAGTTCATCGGGGTTGTTGCGATTTTGATAGCCCACCACCGTAGCCCGCTTGCCGACACTCAGCATTTCCCTGGAAAGCCCCCGGTTTTCCATGCGCGATGGCGGTGCCAGCACGACGCTCCAGGTCTTGTCGTCGGTCTTCAGGCGAATGAACCCGTGCGGGTGGGAATAACCGGACTCTTCGATCGTTCCGTCCAGCTGCAAGGGTTTGCTCGCGTCGTACTCGCTCCAGCCGTGATGAGCGAACACTGTCGATGCCACCAGTAACGTTGAGAATCCAAGGGACCCAAGCAAGCGCTTCATGATGCGATCTCCTGTTACGGATCATTGATGACCGTCGACCTGTTCTGATCGGGAGCAGGTCAATCCAGAGAGTCTTAAAAATAGTATAGATTCGTGAGGTGGGGAGGCCGGGACGGCGAAGCCGTCCAGCAGTAGCAGGTGGAAAGAGGTGACAGATCTATTTAAATAAAGGACCTGTCACCTTTATCACGCGGCTGTCTCTGTGTCGTTCAGCTAAGGTGCCAAGGATTTGCACTGGTTGCGCAGACCGTCGTCCTTGATGTTCTGGCAACCTCCAGAGCCTTGCTGGGCCTTGCAGTAATTGCGCTGGTCATCATCTCGAATGTTTCCACAGTCACTCGTACCTTCTGTTTGCGCTTTGCAGGCATTGCGCATGTCGTCATTCTTGATGTTTTGGCAACCGCCGGAGCCTTGCTTGGCTTTGCAATAGTTGCGCTGGTCATCATCGCGAATGTTTCCACAATCACCCGTACCTTCCGTTTCCGCTTTGCAAGCGTTGCGCTGGTCGTCGTTCTTAATATTCTGACAACCGCCCCGGCCCTCACGCGCCTTGCAATAGTTACGCTGGTCATCGTTGCTGATGTTTTCGCAACTGGCGTAAACGTAGCTGCTGAACATCAGCATCACTGCGAGTATTAGTCTCATTACACACTTCCTTGATTGCCAGGGAGCCGCATGGCGCGGAGTGGCCCAGGATGAATGGGGACTCGGATGAGCCGTGCACTCAGTGATTCAAGGCATTACATTGGCTGCGCAGGTCGCTGTTTATGATACCCGCACAGCTTCCGTTACCTGCTTTGGCATTACAGTAGTAGCGCTGGTCACTGTCATTGATGCCCGCACAACTGCCGTTGCCGGTCTCCGCATTACAAGCATTGCGCAAATCTGA
>NZ_LT607555.1:157253-202660 GCF_900095275.1 Pseudomonas sp. UMAB-40 | reverse complement strand
GAAGTTGCCGCTGCCGCTGCCGCTGCCGCTGCCGCTGCCGTTGCCATTGCCATTGCCATTGCCATTGCCATTGCCATTGCCATTACCTCTGACGTTGACGCTGCCGTTGCCTCTGACGTTGCCGGTCTCTGCATAACAAGCAATGCGCAAACCTGAGTTACGGATACCCGCACAGCTCCCGCCACCTGCTCTAGCATTACAGTAGTAGCGCTGGTCACTGTCACTGATACTGGCACAACTGGCGTGGGCATACCCGCTAAGCATCAAAAGCGCTGCAATAATCAGTCTCATCACACACGTCCATGGTTTTCCAGGAAACAGCCTGGCGCTGGTTGGCCCACTGATTGATGTTGTGGTGCGCCATCATATCGACATCAGCTTGTTAAAAAGTTCCAAGACAGAAAAAGACAGTGTGAGGAGCGAAATATGTAAAAAAGGACGCGTTTATTTTCCCCATCAAAATTGACAACCCCGTTCATCCAAAACACTATCGACCCATGACCTACATTTCCCGCATGAACATGATGTGTTCCTCCATGACCGCCGCTGGCGGGCCGTGAGGTCACGCGTTCATTGGATTGACGTAGGTACCCAAAGCCCCGCCAGAGATGGACGGGGCTTTTTAGTTCTCCGTCCACCGATGGCTCTAGGAGAATGAAATGTTCGAGATTAGACGCGCTCAGCCCCACGATGCCCAAACCGCATTCGATATCCGCCTTCAAGCGATACGGCACCAATGCATCGGTGCCTATACCGCAGAACAGATGCTTGCCTGGACGGCAGGCGCGGCCAACGACGGGTACAGCGACTTGATGGAGAAGCACTTCTACCTGGGCTGTATTCAGGGTGAGCCGGTGGCGACTGGAATGCTTGATCTGAACAACAGCGAAATCGGCGCGATCTTTGTGTTACCCGGTTTCATGGGGGAGGGCATCGGCTTGAAGATGCTCGACCATCTGGAATGCCTGGCGCGGGAGTTGGGCGTGAAAGAAGTTAATCTGGACGCTACGTTAAACGCGGCTGATTTTTACCGGCGCTGCGGTTTCGTGGGTGACGAACCTGCTATTTACCATTCACCTTCAGGGCTTCAGTTGGCATGTGTGCCTATGGCGAAGAGGCTTTAGCCTTGATCGGGGAAGGCGGGCAGGGGTAAATACAGGTCATGAAAAACCCGCAGTGATGCGGGTAATTTGTGGCTGAAATCGGTTGCGGCTTCTACTTGGTTCACTCGATGAACTGTTTGATCATCGCTTCAATGAATCACACTGGTTACGCAGGTCGCTGTTGCTGATATTCGCACAGCTCCCGTTCCCTATTTTGGCATTACAGTAGTTGCGCTGGTCGCTGTCATTGATGTTGGCGCAACTGCCGCTGCCGCTGCCGCTGCCGCTGCCGCTGCCGCTGCCGGTCTCCGCGTTGCAGGCATTGCGCAAATCCGAGTTGTTGATACTCGCACAACTCCCGTTACCTGATTTGGCATTACAGTAGTTGCGCTGGTCACTGTCGCTGATGTTGGCACAACCCGCGTAGGCATACCCGCTAAGCATCAAAAACACAGCAAGGATCAGTCTCATCACATACGTCCATGGTTTTATCAGGAATCAGCCTGACTCTGGTAGCCCCACTGACAAGATGTCGTGGTGCGCCATCATATCGACATCATTTTGTAGTAAAGTTCCAGGCAGAAAAGGCAAGAAAAAGGTGACAGGAAAAGGTGATAGAACTATTTGAATAAATAGACCTGTCGCCATTTTTCAATAATGGAGAGGCAAGGATGACTGGACAGGTTTTAAAATCGAAGTTGGTGAATTTTCTGGTCGCCGATGCCGAAGTGAATTACGACAACATGGACGATTTGTATTCCATAGCCGAGGCAGGGGATGTGGACGCGTTGGGCGATGTGCTGGAGGCCTTCAAGGAAGCATACGGAGGACTTTGGGTTGGCGGGAAGATGGAGCTGACGCAAAAAATGGTTCGTTTGAGTGCCAATGCCATGAACCGCCTCGTTCAGGACGGGACGCTGGATATTGAGCTCCCACTGGCATTCATCCGAAAGGTCACTGTTGAAGGCGGGTTCATGACGAAGATCATCCGTCTGGATACCGGTGCTGGCAGCGTTAAATTCCGGTGTTTTGGTGCGAAGGATGTCGCCGCGTTGATAGAGACGACAATCCTTTCGTCAACTCGACAGGCCTGAACAAAACAAAAAACCCGCAACTCAGTGCGGGTTTTTTACGACTCAACTTTGATCACTGACGCTTGGGTGCATCAAACCCTCGCTGCTCAATCACCCGAAACACATCGCTCACATCCTGGACCATGATCCGGGCGATGTTGGTGACGGTGTTGATGTCGTGTTCGGCGTAGTCGGGGAGGCTGGTGCAGGCCATGAGGTTGAGGTATTTGAGGACGGCGTTAAGGCGTTCGCTGAGGCAGTTGTGGAGTTCGCGCAGTGGGGCGTCGTAGTCGATGAGCAGGACGGGGTAGTCGGTGGCGAGTTGGGACATGGGGGTGAAGCGGCGAGGCGGTTGTTGAGCTGTCATGGTGTAAATCCTAATAAAAAAGAAGAATTACCACCGTTTGCTGCGAAACAAATTGGGTGGCAGCTGTGCGCGGGTTCGCAGACCGGAGGATTTACACCAAAACCCGGCAGACCCGAAGGTCTCCCACGCACAACCGCCATAAAACACTTTGCAGCCGGAGCCGGCTGCATCATGCCTGACGGTGTTTTGGTGTCAATCTTGAGGGCTGCGAAACCCTATCGCTAACTTTGGTCAGCGACGGGTCGAATATAGGTGGCGATTTTGGTGCCTGCAAACGGGTGTGTAGGACGAAAATCGTTGCTTTGTGGCTGATGGCGGATCCTGCATTCAGCTGAATAACAGTCGGGAAATCAGAACGTGTTTAACGTCAGATGAACCGTGCGTGCCGGATTTGCGGCTGCTGTGCAGCCGAACGCAGGCTTCGCCAGCGGCTACGGGAGGTGGGCATGTTTAAAATTTTGGCAGGGTTTGGGGCGGCTTCGTCGCCCAGCGGGAGCAAGCTCCCTCGCCACAGTGGGTGGTTTCCTACACGATTTTCGGATATGAAAAATCAGAAGATTGCCAAAGCCCGCAAAAGCGGGCCTTGGTTTTTGCGTGCCAGATTTACGCCTGACGGGCTGCTAATGCCGAGTAGCTGTTCATCAGGTTTCGGTAGTTCGGGATGCGCTGGGACAGCAAGTTCCCCAAGCCTTCGATGTCGTTGCGCCAGTCGCCCTGCAACTCGCAGGCGACCGAGAACCAGTTCATCATTTGCGCACCGGCTTGCGTCATGCGGTTCCACGCTGCCTGTTGCACGGTGGTGTTGAAGGTGCCGGAAGAATCCGTGACCACGAACACTTCAAACCCTTCAGCCAGGGCCGACAGCGTCGGGAAGGTCACGCACACGTCGGTCACGACACCGGCAATGATCAGCTGTTTGCGGCCGGTCGCCTTGATCGCCTTGACGAAGTCTTCGTTGTCCCAGGCGTTGATCTGGCCAGGGCGGGCAATGTAGGGCGCGTCCGGAAACATTTCCTTGAGCTCCGGGACCAGCGGACCATTGGGGCCTTGTTCGAAACTGGTGGTCAGGATGGTCGGCAGTTCGAAGAATTTGGCGACGTCAGCCAGGGCCAGCACATTGTTCTTGAACTCGTTCGGCGAGAAGTCCTGCACCAGCGAGATCAGACCGGTCTGGTGGTCGATCATCAGGACTACGGCGTCGTCTTTGTTCAGGCGGTTGTAAGTGGCTTTGCTCATGATGAAATCCTTTCTCGGGAGGGGTAAGTGGCTTCGTTCAACATGGGCTTAGATTAATGATCTACAAGAAAGGGAAAAAGAGGGTGAAAACGGTTTGACTGTCAACTCGGATGGGACAATCGAGGCCCCACCCGGGACGTTGCTTCCACGCATATTTCGGCAGGTGGCAAACGTCATCAATGACGTCCCCATTCAGGCAAAAGCATCCTCGATAAAGGCCTCCAACGCAGTGTCTTCCAATATCTCGATGGAGAAATGCCCGAAGCGCTTGGGCAGCCAGATGATGCGAGTCCCGGACGGAGATTGCAGGTTCGCGCGGGCGAGTGGTTTTCCATTCTCGTCTTCAGGCTGAACACCCGCGGCTATCAATTCGTCATAGGCTTTCTCGATGTCCGGTGTGGAGTAGCAGTGGCGGTAAATCATGCCTTCGCCCGCTGAATCGAGGAGCTCCTTCAGGTTCCCCGCCAGCGGTTGTACCAGCATGAATCGCTCCGCACCGATCAACGCAACCGCGTAGCGCACGTGCAGACCACCGCGTTCCCAGACCAGCGTTTTAGAGATCCTGGCTTGCAGTATCTGTGCGTAGTAAGCACAGGCTTCTTCGAGGTTGTTGACCAGTACATCGACGTGACTGAACTTCAGCTCCATTGCATTCCTCCTGTTGAACCCGTGTCCATGGTAACGACCGCTGACTCAGCATTAGAAGATTTTTCGTGTGGCCTCGGTTGCCCGTCCATGAGGCAGCGATGCACTTGCTTCAGCTGCACTATGGCGTCGGTCTTCTCGCCTGAGCACGGCACTGAGCAAACGCTGTCCGTATAAGCCGACGCCAAGCCCCGACACGATGAGAACGACGGCGACGATTTTGTTGAATGACAGGGGCTCATTGAAAATCATGACTGAACCCAGCAGTCCGAATACCGGCACCAATAACGATAACGGCGCGACGGTAGACACTGGGTACCGTTTCAGAAGTGAATTCCACACCCAGTAGCCGAACAGGGTATTGGGGTAGACCTGGAACAGGATCGACAGGACGGCACGGTAGTCGAGTTGATTCACCAATGCGCTGTAACCCGTCGAGCCGTTGACCGCGTAATCAAGCGCGAAAAGAGGGATGGGCGAAAACGCACTGGACCACACCAGGAAAGCAAAGACCTGAGTGGTCCTGGCTTTTTTGTTGATTACGTTGGCTGCACTCCAGGCCACCGCGCCCAGCAGCACCAGGATCAGCCCGGCCGTCGTCACTGTCCCGTCAACAATCGAGATGATGCTCAACAAGCCACAGAAGGCGATGCCCATGCCCGCCAGTTGGTAGCGGGAAATGGTTTCCTTGAATATCCATGAGCCCAGCAGGATCGTGAAAAACGCGCTGAACTGAAGCACCAGCGAAGCGATGCCTGCGGAGAGGCCCGACTTGATGCCGAGGTTAACAACGCCCCAGAGTCCTATGCCGAAGACCAGGCCGTAACCAATGATGTAGCGCCACTGCACATCAGGTTTCGGAATGAAAAAGATCGCTGGAAGTGCGCAAAGCGTGAAGCGAATGCCGGCAAGAATCAGCGGGTCAATGGTGGTGAGGCCCAGTTTGATCACTGAAAAATTCACACCCCAAATGGCCGTAATCGAGATGGCGAGCAGCAGGTGTCTGGCTTTCATGTTGATCGTCCTTGATTGGTCGGTGATAGATGACTCGTAAAAACCCAAAGCGCCAAAGCCGCAGCGCTGATTAATGCGCCCAGCAGGCTCACAGCCGTCCAGCCCCAGCGCGCATAAACCTGGGTTGCGGCGACCGCCCCCAGCGCACTGCCGACCGAGTAGAAGCACATGTAGGCGCCGACCATGCGACTCTGGGCGTCGGGTCGTGCAGCAAAAATGAAGCTCTGATTGGTGACGTGCACGGCTTGCACTGCGAAGTCGAGCACGACCACGCCGAAAACCAGCGCGATCAGGGACGTCTCGGCAAAACTGATGGGCAACCAGGAAAGCGTCAGGAGCCCCAGCGAAAGGCCGGTCACCCGTTGCCCCCAACCTCTATCGGCCCACTGGCCGGCTCTTCTGGCAGCCAAGGCACCGGCGACGCCGGCCAAGCCAAACAGGCCGATGGCCGTGTGTGAAAGCGACAGTGGCGGAGCGCTCAGCGGCAGCACCATGGAGGTCCACAGCACGGAAAAAGCGGCAAAGATCAACAAGGCCAACAGGCCCCTGATCCGCAAAACCGGTTCGGACATAAACAGCTTGAAGAGCGACCGGATCAGCGCGGGGTAGGTGTCTTGATTGCGTGGCAAAGCCGTGGCGGGCACCACTTTCCACAGGACCGCCGCGAGGGTCAGCATCAACCCTGAGGACACGAAATAGACGGCGCGCCAGCCCGCCAGATCGGCGATCAGCCCAGAGATAAACCGCGCCAGCAGAATGCCCAGGACAACTCCGCTCGTTAGGGTTCCCACGGCCTGCCCGCGTTGTGACGGCGTTGCGAGCGCGGCGGCATAGGCTACAAGCACCTGAACCACCACGGCCAGTAAGCCCATCACAATCATGGCGCCCAAGAGAGCCAGCCACTGCTGTGATGCGCCGACGGCCGCCAGCGCAAGGGCAGACAGCATCACTTGAGTCAAAATCAGCCGTTTACGGTTGACCCTGTCGCCCAGCGGTACGATGAACAATAACCCCAGCGCGTATCCGGCCTGAGTAGCCGTCACCACGACCCCAATCAATCCTGAAGTGCCCCCCAGGCTGTCGGCCATCGAGGCAAGCAAAGGTTGGGCAAAGTAAACATTGGCGACGGCCAGCGCGCAGGTGACAGAAAACAATAACGTGAGTGACGGAGAAAGCCCCGAAGACGGGTCAGTCCTACTGCTTTCTCCGGCTTCCGCAGGCGGCAATCCCGAAGGCTGCCCGGTGTTACGTTTGGCTATTGCGTCGGCATCTGCTGTCATGAACGCCTCCATGGCGTTAAGCTGGTTGCAATTAAAAACCTGATTTGATTATTGCTGAATCAAGTTTCAAATTGCAACCAGCTTGGTCGACAGACTTGGCAACCGTTATCCAAAAGGTAAATACGATGGTCGAAGGCACTTCACCGCAGAGCAGCGAATGCCCGGTAGCAAGAACACTTGAGGTGATTGGGGATCGCTGGTCGCTCATGATCCTTCGCGACGCCTTTGATGACATTCGCCGATTCAGCGAATTTCAGAAGAGCCTGGGCGTGGCCAAAAATATTCTGGCCTCGCGGCTGAAGGCATTGGTTGAGGTCGGGGTCTTCGACGTTCGACCGGCGTCAGATGGTAGCGCCTACAAGGAGTACGTCCTGACGGACAAAGGGCGGGAGATCTTTCCGGTGGTGATCAGCATGAGGCAGTGGGGCGAACGTTTTCTGTTCCAGCCGCAGGAGACGCGTTCTGTGCTGTTGGACAACGCGTCCGGCCAGGCCCTGATGCCGATGGATGTTCGTTCATCCACCGGGCAAAAACTGGGACCTTCAGACTGCCACCGGGTGAGACTTGTCGACGGCGAGTCGTGAATAGACAGCCGTCGAGTTGCCCACTCGAAGTTCGTCATCAGCGGTTATTGCGCAAGATGGAAAAATTCAACGCCGCCGCCACACAAAGCCACACAAGGTAGGGGAACAGGATCAAGCCAGTGATTACATCTAGCCGCATCGCCATCACCACCATGGCGGCGACCACCAGCCAGAGCAGCGTCAGGATCACCATGCTGGCGAAAATGCGGTGCGCGCCGAAGAACACCGGTGTCCACAGCGTATTCAGGGCAATCTGCGCCGCCCATAACGCCAGCACCACCTGGCTTCCAGGTATCAGCGACAACCGGTACCCGGTCCAGGCGAGCAGCAGATAGATAATCGACCAGGCGACTGGAAACAGCCAATTGGGTGGCGTGAAGCTCGGTTTGACGAGTGATTCGTACCACTGGCCCGGTTTGAAAAGTAGGCCAGTACTGGCCGCAGCACCGCAGGCTAAAAGAAAAATCAGAAAAGTCATCATCAGTCCTTGGTTGAGGTCAGCTGTGTGGGGGATGCAAAAACCGGTCGGACGTTCATGCCGCTATGCGCCCGGTACGCCAGGCACATCCATGTTGATCTTGCGCCAGGCGGCTTCGGACAAGCTGTACACCGAAAAGGCGATCAACCCCAGGGCCATCACCATCAAGATGACGCCGCCCGCCGGTAGATTCTGCAGCGCATCGAGGGCCTCCTTCATGCCGGGTGGGTCCATGGCTTTATAGCGGGAGCCACTGATCATCAGCAACAGGGCGATCTCGATAAAGACGACGCCACGGGCGATCAGACCGAACCGAGAGACGGGACGGACGTAGCGCATGACGTCTTCGTCCGCTTCATAATATTTCTCGAACGACGACTTCCAGCCCTTGATGATGTGGGCAATACCTACACCAAGAGGGACGAGTGCGACGAGGTACACCAAGACATTCGAGTGTTCCCAGGACAACAGATGCGCCAGTAGATCCTTGGTCTGCCCACCGCTGGAGTCGCCCGAGCTTCTGATGCCGCTGATGAGCAAGCCCAACGCAAAAAACGCCAGCGCGCCGTTGACCAAACCTCCTGCCAACAGTCCTGCCCGAATGACCAGGCCCTTCATATTGTTACCGTGATGATCAACGTCGCGCAGGGCTTGCAGCACTCGCCAACAGGCGAACGCGAGCAGCCCCGCCACCACTAATCCAACTAAAACATAACCGAAAGGCTGGCTTAACACGGCCTCCAGACTCCGATGACTGTCCTTCGGTTTTGTCGAGTCTTGAGCCGCCAGCAACGCGAAGATGCCAATGATCAGGTAAAGAACGCCTCGAGCGGCATACCCTCCCCGAGCGAGTACAACAAGGCTTTGGTGCGCAGACATGGGGGCTATTCCAGAGAAGTACTAAGCAGCAGACCTTTCAGGCTGGGAGGGGTTCGATTGAAGGTGGACTTTGATCTGTCACCTGCCGGTTGAGTGTCGCCTGAAGCAACAGCCGTCTAGTCCAGTCAAAAAACATGGGCCACCCCCATCCGTATCACCGGATCGAGGTGGCCCATTCCAGGCCTCATAGACTTAACGTTTTCATCACTTTACATCGAACCGATCCAGGTTCATCACCTTGGTCCACGCCGCCACGAAGTCCTTCACAAATTTCTCCTTCGCGTCACTGCTCGCGTACACCTCAGCCAGCGCCCTCAATTGCGCATGAGAGCCAAAGACCAGATCAACCCGCGTGCCGGTCCACTTCACTTCACCGGTTTTGCGATCGCGTGCTTCAAACGCCTCGTTAGCCTCCGAGGTCGGTTTCCATTCCACCCCCATGTCCAGCAGGTTCTTGAAGAAGTCGTTGGTCAACGCCTCTGGCTGCTGGGTGAACACGCCGTGTTTAGTTTGCCCGACGTTGGTGTTCAACACGCGAAGACCACCCACGAGCGCGGTCATTTCAGGCGCGGTCAATGTCAGCTGTTGCGCCTTGTCGATCAGCAGATGCTCGGCCGACACGCTGTAGCGGGATTTGAGGTAGTTACGGAAGCCATCGGCGATGGGTTCGAGGAAGCCGAAAGATTCGACATCCGTCTGCTCTTGCGAGGCGTCCATCCGCCCTGGTGTGAACGGCACCGTGACGCTGTGGCCGGCGTTTTTCGCCGCCTGTTCGACACCTGCATCACCCGCCAGAACGATCAAATCCGCCAGCGAGATTTTCTTGCCGCTGTTGTTGAACTCGCTCTGGATGCTCTCGAGCTTCGCCAGCACGTTTGCCAGTTGCTCAGGCTGGTTGGCTTGCCAGGTTTTCTGCGGAGACAGACGCAGACGACCACCGTTGGCGCCGCCACGTTTGTCGGAGCCACGAAAGGTGGAAGCCGCTGCCCACGCCGTCGATACCAGCTGCGAGACGCTCAGGCCCGAAGCAAGCACTTTGCTCTTGAGTGCTGCGACGTCGCTGTCGTTGACCAACGCGTGGTCGACCTCTGGGATCGGGTCCTGCCACAGCAGTTCTTCGCTGGGCATTTCTGGCCCAAGGTAGCGGGAGAGGGGGCCCATGTCACGGTGGATCAGTTTGAACCAGGCACGGGCGAAGGCGTCGGCCAACTGATCCGGATTGGCCAGGAAGCGCCGCGAGATCGGTTCGTAGATCGGGTCGAATCGCAGGGCCAGGTCCGAAGTCAGCATCGTCGGATTACGCCGTTTGGACGGGTCGAAAGCATCCGGGATGGTACCGGCACCGGCGCCGTTTTTGGCGACCCACTGGTGCGCACCGGCCGGGCTTTTGCTCAGTTCCCAGTCGAAGCCGAACAGGTTTTCAAGGTAGTTGTTGCTCCACTTTGTAGGCGTAGTGGTCCAGGTCACTTCCAGGCCACTGGTGATGGTGTCCGGGCCTTTGCCGGTGCCGAAGCTGTTCTTCCAGCCAAAGCCCTGAGCTTCGAGGCCCGCCGCTTCGGGTTCGGCGCCGACGTTGTCGGCAGGGCCGGCGCCGTGGGTTTTGCCGAAGGCGTGGCCGCCGGCAATCAGCGCCACGGTTTCTTCGTCGTTCATTGCCATGCGGCCGAAGGTTTCGCGGATGTCTAAGGCGGATCTGACCGGGTCTGGTTCGCCTTCCGGGCCTTCGGGGTTGACGTAGATCAGGCCCATTTGCACGGCGGCCAGCGGGTTTTCGAGGTTGCGGCCGTGGTCGGTACGGCTCTCCTCATTTTTACCGGGTTCGGCGACGAGAGGGCCGTCACCGGGAGCTTCCACGGGAGCGCTTTCTTTGCCGTAGCGGGTGTCGCCGCCCAGCCATTTGTTTTCCGAGCCCCAGTAGACGTCTTCATCGGGTTCCCAGACGTCCGCACGGCCACCGGAAAAACCAAAGGTCTTGAAGCCCATGGACTCCAGCGCGACGTTGCCGGTGAGGACGATCAGGTCGGCCCAGGAGATTTTACGACCGTACTTTTGTTTGATCGGCCAGAGCAGCCGGCGCGCCTTGTCGAGGCTGACGTTATCCGGCCAGCTGTTGAGGGGTGCAAAGCGTTGCTGGCCGGAGCCGGCACCGCCACGACCGTCGCCCGTGCGGTACGTGCCAGCGGCGTGCCAGGCCATGCGTATGAACAGCGGCCCATAGTGACCGAAGTCCGCCGGCCACCAGTCTTGGGAATCGGTCATCAGCGCCGTCAGGTCGCGCTTGACCGCCTCAAAGTCCAGGGTCTTGAATTCTTCGGCGTAGTTGAAGCCCTCGTCCGTAGGGTCGGACAGGGACGAGTGCTGGTGCAGGATCTTCAGATTCAGTTGGTTCGGCCACCAATCGCGGTTCGTCGTGCCACCGCCAGCGGCGTGATTGAACGGGCATTTCGATTCATTTGCCATGTGTGAGCTACCTTTGGTCGTGTTTCATCCGGCTATCGGCCCGGGGTGGGCGTTAGATAGCAACGAGCGAACTCAATGACATAGGCTGCAGGACCCACAGTTGGATCAACTGATGGTCTGGACCACACGGGAATTGGACAGCGGCGGTGGCCCACGGGTGGCCTAGTCAAGCGTCGGGCTCATTCCTGTCTCCTTATCAGCACTAAACCGGCCAGCTTGTTCCGCCAGCGCTGGATACAGGTTAGACCCCACTTGGGAAGTCAGCTAATAGGTGGAGTATTGGGGAGTGATAGGCAGAGTCTTTTACGGGGGGCGCGGGGAGGGCCCGCGTCTATCTGGAGCTTAGACGCGGGTTTGCAGGCCTGAGCGGTTACTTGCGCACGTTCTGATACAGCATCAACCTTGAGGTTTCATGCATGGCGCGGGTCAGCGCCGACAGGCGTTTGAACTCTTCAGGGTTTTTCTCGGCAACATTGTCCCGTGGCGTCATTGAGGCCAAGTCGTGAAGGGTCGGCGAGCTGCCGTCGTGCTCCATCTGCACCATGTAGTGTTGAGTCACGCCGGCAATCAGCGGGAACGTGCCCTCACGCAATACCAGCGGCACCACGCGTTCACCCTCGGGCGCGGGCTGCTGGATATCACGGCCCATGCCGCTGTTGCGGAACTCAAGGCCGGCCATCCCCGCCACGGTGGGCAGCAAGTCCACCAGACCAACCGCTTCCTTGACCTGGCGCGTTCCGATCAAGCCAGGTGCGTGGATGATCATCGGCACCGCGTTGCTTTCCAGGCCCAGTTGCTCGTAGGCCGGTGCCAGGAACGGGATCTGCGCGATCCGGGTGTTGTGGTCACCGAACATCACGAAGATGGTGTTTTCATACCAGCCACCGGCCTTGGCGATTTCCATCAAGCGGCCGAGGTTGAAGTCCAGCAGGCGCACGGCGTTGTACTGCTCGACACTGCGCGATCCGGCAGCCTGTACTTCGTCCAGGGTCGGGTGCTTGACCTCGAAGCCGTCATTGCTCTTGGGGATCGTGAACGGGCGGTGATTGCCGGCCGTCTGCACATACGCAAAGAACGGTTTGTCCTTGGGCAGTGCTTGCAGGATCTGGTCGGTTTCCTTGAACAGGTCCAGATCGGAAATGCCCCAGACATCCACCACCGGCGATTTCCAGTCCCGCTCTTCGAACAGACGCACGCCGTCGATACTCTGCCGGATCAGGGCATTCATGTTGGCCCAGCCAGAGTTGCCGCCGATGGTGTAGATCTTCTCGTAACCGGTAAACGCATTGATCAGCGTGTTTTGCTGGGTGATCAGCGGATTACGCGTCGCGGTTTCCTGTCGCGTGACATCAGGTACCCCGCTGATGCTGGCCCAGACGGTTTTCGCGGTCCCCGTTACGGGTACGTAGAAATGCTCGAAGAACCAGCTCTGAGTGGCCAGCCGATCGAGGTTGGGCGTCGGATTGATCGGGTTGCCGTAGGCCCCGACGGCACTGGTGCCCAGCGATTCAAGCATGATGAACATCACGTTCGGGGGACGGGAACCCGGGATCTTGTACGGTTGGGGCGCCTGGTGCCGCACGAAATCAAGGGTCTGCGGGTCGGGCTTGTCGACGCCCAGGTAGTTGGCCATGACCGCGTAATGTTCGCGCACTTGCGCCTCGTCATAACGCGACTGCCCGACTTTGCCCGTATCGTAGAGAAACAGCACCGGGTTCAGGCCCAGCGCGGCGATCTGGTTATTACCCGAGAAGAACGCATCGCTCCAGCGCAACGGAACGGGGTTTTCAAGGTTCATGTTTTCGACACGACCCAAGATGCCCAGCAGCACCAAGACGACCATCAACGCGCCACCCCACGCCGCGGAGAGCTTGCGAATGACCTTGCGAGGGCGGTCCAGCGTGACGCGCTCCAGACGCACCAGGGCCAGTGTCACCAACGCGACCGTCGCCAGCCAACCCAGTGAAATCCAGATTACCGGGTAAGTCTGCCAAACCATGTCGCGGGAGATCTGCGCATCCTCGATGAAGCGCAGCACGGTGGCGTTGATCCTCACGCCCAGGTAGGCGTAATGGCCAAAGTCGATGATGTAGATCAGCAGCAGCACGCTCAGGGCTGCGACCAGGTAAACGCGTGCGATGCGGCGCAGTAGACGGCTGCTGAGCAGGTTCCAGCGAGGCATCCAGGCCAGCAACGCCAACGGCAACATCGTCAGAATGGCCAGGCGCAGATCGAAATTGAAGCCGATGCTCAGGGTTTTCCAGACGCCCTTTGTGTCGATCAGGGCGTTGGGTTCGAACCCGGAAAAGCCGAAGAAGAACACCACCCTCAGCAGTGCAAACAGCACAAACGCAATCGCTGTAGCGCCTAGCCAATAATGTAAACGTCTCGAGTGCAGCCAACCCATCCCTGATCCCCTGTTAAAAAGTCGTTAAATCTCAAACGGATTTGCATTCGTCGGCCACCGCACCACGCCGCTTGATTGAGCAGCGATACGTCCAGCGCAGGGCAAGCATCAGCAGTGCCCCGCAGCAGTACAGACCCAGCAGCGGATCAACCAGGTAATCCCAATAGTTTTGCGAAGGTTTGATCCCGACGATGAAGGCCAGGGTTGCGGTGGCCAGCATCAAGACGGCCAGGCCATTGCGCAGGTAAAACAGGCCCAGCGTGAGCGCTGCGAAGAACATCAACATGGGGCGCGGGCTGTAGCCGATCCGATAGGGGTCCACATCACTCATGCCCAGAGTGGCCGGGTACAGCACCACGGCCATCGCGGCGAAGAGGATCAATACGCCGGTTTTGCCCCGTGCCGGTGGCAACATGTCCAGCCGACGCAAGCAGCCCCACGCCATGAACACCAGGGTGGTGATCGCGAGGTCATCAATGTAGCTGCGCAAATACGCGGCCAACGACAACCCTTCCAGCGAGATGAAGCTGACGGCCAGCAACGCGGCCAGCAGTGCCATCCGCCGGGTCCTGGGCAAACCGAACGAAGGCAGCACCAGAAAGATGATCATTGCGAAGCTGACATGTGCTTGCCACAGACTGATCATTTGAGACGCTCGTTAAGCCATGCATCGTTAAAGGTAACGTGCTTGATGAAGGTGTTGTTCCAGGAATAAACCAAGTGATACATGCCGTCGGGACTGCGGATGAAGTAGGGGTATTCGTATTCGAATTCACATTCCTGGTTTTTACAGACACGGTTGTCGAGATTATCCAGGAACTCCGCTTCCAGTGATTGGCGGCGTGCGCCGCTGGAGCCGCGAAATTCTCTGCCAATGATCTCCTTGTAGGCTTCGGGAGAAAACGGCGCGCCCAGTGGATCGGGTGATTTGTCCAGGTCGCGCAACGAGCGCCAATCGTCCATTTTGGCGTCGGTCCCATAAAGGCTCAGCTTGAAGCGCCCCTCAATCAGGTCGTTGAGCGCCACCAGCAACCCATGTTCGGGTGTTGCGACGGCGGCGAGCGAGGAATTCGGATTCGAGGGGTCGAGCGGATAAGGCTCGCTCCAGGTTTGCCCTGCGTCGTCAGTGCGTGTCGCCAGAACACGGTGGTGGGTGTTGCCGGCATAACGCAGCAAGGCGATGCCTCGCTGGCCGTCCAGCGGCACCACCGTGGGCTGCAATGAATTCGTGCCGTGGCTAATGCGGAATTTGTCGATCACATCGCCGTCTGCGCTCAGGTAGAGGTACTCGGCAAACTTGCCCAGGAACTCGTGGTAGACCGGCAGGCCGATGGAACCGTCGGCATGAAACACCGGTGCCGAGCGGACCAGGGTGCTGATGTTGAGAAAGGGCGAGGTGATCAGTTGGCGCGGAGCGGACCAATGTTCACCGAAGTCGTCGGAAACCATCACATTGACCGCGCTTCCGGCCCAGCCACCCATGGACACGGAGACATAAAACAGCCACACGCGATTATCCGGCGCGAGGGCCACCACCGGGTTGCCCAGCTTGCGGATGTATTTACGAGTGCCCTGTTGGGTCGAGTCCCGAGTGGCCAATACCTGTTCAGCACCCCATTCGCCGGTTTTCGAGTCGAACCGGGCGGAGCGCACCTGTACATCGGCTGCGCCTTCGCGGGAGCCAGCAAACCAGACCGTCATCAGACTGCCGTCGGGCAGGGCGGTGACCGCCGAGGAATGCACGAAATCCACCAGCCCGGAGGAGGCGAAACGGCTGGTATAGATGGGCTTGGCCACTTTGCCGGCCACTGCCATCACGGGACTGATCAGGGCAAAGGAAGAGTGCGTATTGGCAGGATTGATGATCCACGCGGTCGCAAACAGGCAGGACAGTAGAAGGTAAGCACAGAAGGCAGGAAAACCGGGAGGTTTGATGCGCATGACTACGTTGGCATCTCATGGATCGATAAGGCGCTCAACCTAACACTTGGTAGTACACGATCGGGTTTTATGATTGGCTAAATTGTAAGCGGGTATTTGTAGCGTGCGGTCATGTCGATGCGCGGAGTTTGATTGGGTGTCTGAGACTGCCGAACTAGAGGGGTTGAGGCGGGCTGTATGACATTTTGCCGCTGGTCGCAAAGGCCGGGGTTGTCACTGTCGAGTCATTGGGGGGTGGGTTGTTTGTTCGGGCCTCTTCGCGGGCAAGCCACGCTCCCACAGGATTTGCGTCGTTCACATGAGGAGTGATCGACAAAATCCCTCTGTGGGAGCGTGGCTGCCCGCGAGTAAGGCAGCACAGACACAGAATCTTTCAGACCAGAACCCACCAGGAACCTAGTGCTGTCTGTACGTCTGTAGGGTGAAGGCATTCCCTGCCGGGTCTTTACCCTCAAGCGTTATCTCATTGTCCTTGATCATCAGGATTTTGAGTTCGTCGGAAGCGCCGGACGCTAAGCCGTCGCTAAAGGTCGGCATGGAAGGCCCGGCAAACCTGGCAACCAGCGAGGGGGGAATGGCTGTGCCGTTGATCACGTAAGACTTGGGAATCGATTTCATGTCAGCCAATGTGAACGAAAGCAGGCTGGAATCGGCCGTCCAGCTGCCGGCTCCATTTACGCTGTACTCAAGCCGGTAAGGTTTGGCTTCAACGGTTCCGTCCACAAAGACAACGCCATTGACGTTGTACCGCCCGTTGCGGAAATACTCTGTCATCCCCTTGAATTCGAACGTGCCGTTGGTGATCGGGTAGGTGTAATCGGTCATCCAGCGACCGATGAAGCGGGGATTGTTGGGGTTGGTTTCGTGAAGCGTGGCGTAAATCGTTGCAATGCCGCTTGACGCCGTAATCAAGGCCGCAAGCGCGATCCAGGCTTTAGCGGATACTTTCTTTATAGCGGTGAAACTCATTGTGATGGATTCCATTCGATTCATTTGTCGTGCGCGGACGTCTTCCATGGGAGGTGGTGATACCGCACCCCGGTGTATTGGCCGCCGGGACAGAAGTATAAAACTCAAGGCGCTAGAAGACACAAAAACGCGAGCTCACGCAGTTTCATTTGCCGCGTCATCCGACCGAACCCGCTGCACGCGCGCGGTCACCCGCGGCAACTCCCCACCTGCGTCACGTTTCAACCATTCGGCCGGTGGACAGCCAATCACGTTGAGAAAAGTACGGGAGAAAGAAGCTTGCGAGCTGTACCCAACCGACGCGGCAACCACTTTGATCTGAACCCCGTTGCGTAGCAGATCCTGGGCCACTTTCATCCGCCAGGCCGTCACGTAGCCCATTGGTGATGCACCCATGATCTGCGTGAAATACGCAGAGAATTTCGACCGGGACATGTTCGCCAGGCCAGCAAGTTTCTCGACAGTCCACAGCGCCTCCGGCGCCTGGTGAACACGTTGGAAAACCGCCCCAAGACGCCCATCCTGAAGCGCATAAAGCAGGCCGCTGGAAATCTTTTGCTCGACGACCGAACGGCGCACCAACACCACGAAAATGTACTCAAGCAACAGGTTGAGCGCTTTGGTTCTGCCGGGGGCCTGATCCTTGAATTCGGCAAGCAGTGAGCCGATCACGGGCGTGATGTTCTGCAGTTCACTGAACGGGAAAACCAGTGTTTCCTTGAGGCCCAGAGGGAAGGGTTGCAGGGCGTTGCGCCCGAACTGGAACGAGGCGCAGATTAGTTCGGCGCCGTGTGCCGAACTGGCGCGCAACTGGTAGCGGCAGCTGCTCGGGCAAAACAACACGCTGGGTTCGGTGATGGAAATCTTCGGCAGGCCGGGTTGCACCATGTCGATCCCGCCTTCACTGATGACATGGATGAACGCCATGCCAGGAGGCTTGTCGAGCACCAGCGTGCCATCGACCCTGCCAGAGAAGAACAGCCTGCCCTGAAGGTTGGTGCGTTCGAAGAATTCGGACAGGATATCCATGATAGAGACGACCGGGTAAAGACTCTGCACGTCCTGGCAAAAGCCGCGCAGGGCAGGGCAATAGGATGAAGTTCTCGCCGATGGTAGACAACGCCCCACCCGGGCGCCATGGCGCAGAGCGATTTTCCTGTTATCGACCGGAGTCCACTGTCATGAGCAACGATTCGAACCGCATCGCCCCCCAGTATGCAGACCCGGCAGAGCCTGCGCTGCCCGATCCCGGCATGAAGCTTGACCTCTCGCGGGCCGCGCTGGTGGTGATCGATCCGCAAATCGACTTCCTCAGCCCCGAAGGCGTGAGCTGGGGCGTGTTTGGAAAAAGCATCGTCGAGCACGATACTGTCAAGCACATCGGCCAGCTGTTTGCGGCTGCCAAGGGCGCGGGCATCACGGTCGCCGTTTCGCCGCACTATTACTATCCATGTGACCACGACTGGCATTTCGGCGGACCGCTTGAGAAGGTCATGCACAGTATCTGCATGTTTGATCGCAAGGGGCCGCTGACCCTCGACGGTTTCGAGAACTCCGGTGCCGACTTCATGCCCGAGTACAAGCCCTACATTCTCGACGGCAAAACCATCATCGCGTCACCGCACAAGGTGTACGGCCCGGAAACCAATGACCTGGCGTTGCAGCTGCGCAAGCACGGCGTGTCGCAAATCATTTTGGCGGGCATGGCGGCGAACCTCTGTGTCGAGTCGCACTTGCGTGAATTGCTGGAGCTTGGCTTCGAAGTGGCCGTGGTTCGGGACGCCACCGCCGGCCCGACGACTCCCGAGGGCGATGGCTACCTGGCAGCGCTGATCAACTATCGCTACATCGCCAATGCGTTGTGGAGTACGGCGCAAACGGTCGAGTTTCTTAACGGGAAATAAGCCATGACAATGGACTGCGTCTCACCATTGGGCGCAGCCTTGAAAAACTGCCTTTGGTCGGTGTACCTGAACCGCTTTCACGATGGATTGATCCATTCTGAAAGAACTCTCGGGGGGCGCTGCCATGCACTCGTTTGCCAATCTGCTGACTCCGGCGCAAGAGCAAAAGCTGCGTGCGCTCAACACCTGGCATCTTGTCCTTGAGGACTTGAAGCTGCGCATGGAGTGCCCCGATGCGTATCACGAGGCGCTGATTCGTCAGTCTGACGAGATGGATCGTCTGGGAATCGTGAGCTGGCAGGAATGGCGCGACCTCAGGGTTGAGGCCGATCAAGCGTACCTGCGCGCCATCGCGGGCGAGGATTATCACCGAGCACTAAGGAAGAGGAGCGGTTGATGAGCTTCGCCGGTGCACCGCTGAGGCTGAAGTTTGATTCGGTGTTAAACACGGAAAACGGGTTAATGGCGATGTCGATCGTTGAAACAGTCGTCGATTATCTGCGTCAACAGTCGTTGCGGCTGACCACCGCAGAATCCTGCACGGCGGGAAGTATCATCACGCTGCTGGCCCAGGTGCCCGGCAGCGGTGAGCTGATTGAAAGCGGCTACGTGGTTTACTCACCCGAGGCCAAGCAACGCTTGCTCGGCGTCAGTGCAATCACTATCGAGACCTTTAATCTCACCAGCTGCGAAGTGGCTCGGGAAATGGCCATCGGCGCGCTGCGTGACAGCCCGGCCAACGTGGCGGTGTCCACGACAGGGCTGCTGGGGCCGGAGGATGTTGATGGTATTCCAGCCGGAACGGTTTGCTTTGCATGGGCCTTCATGGCAGGGCAGGAAATGGCGGTATTCAGCCGCAAGCAGCGATTTTCTGGCGGTCGGGAGTCCGTGCTCCAGCAGGCGTCGTTGTATGCTTTGAAAGAATTGCCGACGTTTCATCAGGCCATGCTCAACGGCGAGCGGGGTTAGATGATGAAGACTTCGGTCATCCCGTTCGAGTGAGTCGGGGCTCGACAGCATGAACAAAACCATCAGCGCCCAAAATCTGGGCATCGACTTGAAGCAGGATGACGAAAGCGCCCTGTTCAAATGGTTTATCGCCAGCTTTCTGATGGGCAAGCGGATTCAGGCTGAAATCGCCGCGCAGGCGTATCGCGTCATCGTTGAACAGCACGCTCGAGATACCGCACTCAAGCTTGGGCGCTGTACGCATCGGGAACTGGTCGGCATGTTGGGCGAAGCCCACTACGTGCGTTATGACGAGACCACCGCTCGGCGATTGCTAGCGCTGAGCGCCAAACTGCACGAAGAATACGCCGGGAAGATCGGCGACATTCAACGCGCCAGTGAAAACCGCCAAGCGTTCGAAAAGCGCTTGGCGGCGTTCGAAGGGGTCGGCCCCAAGACCATCGAAATTTTCATGCGTGATGCCGGGGCCGTGCTGTATTGAATCACCCGTGTGGGCGCTCAAAACGTGCACGCCGCACCCTGGAACACCACCCGCCCAAACTGTGCATTGGCGTCCAGTGGCGTGACGGCCAGCAATTGATCCAGACGGATTTCCCGCGGGCCATCAGCCGTTTCAAGGCAGAGAAATTCTTCTTTATCGCTGGAGGTTCGCGTCGTCAGCGCTTTGGCGACCAGGCGTGAGCCGTCGTTCAACTCGACATCCAGTCGATAACCGTGCAGGCAGGCGATCTCCAGATAGTCGTGCAGATCGCAGTTCAAAGGCTGATACGCGTTCATCTCGTTACTCCTTGCACCCTTGCAGTTTGATGATGAAGTGACCTTGCTTGCTGATCGCTTCAGCGACGACTGGATTGCTTGGTTCAACGTGGCAGAACCGGCATTCATTCTGGGAAATATCTTCGTCCTGAACGCCCTGTTCATCAAGGAAGCGGCGGGCGTAGGTCTTCGCCAGGTCCGGGTTGTTGCTGTCGATCAACACATCGAAATGCAAGTAGCGGCCATCTTTGGTGCGCACGTGGGTATCGAACACTTTGATGCTCATCATTTTTCTCCTTCAGTTTTCCAAAGTTGCTTTGTTTCGAATCGATACCAAGCCTACGACAAGGCCGTTTTTTGTCAATATGGTTTTTATCCGATACTATTTATCGCCCCTATCGATTCAGGAATTTGACCGTGTTGTTCGATCTGCTGGAAAGACTGTCGAGCCTGACGCGCGTCTGGTTTCGCGAGCACCCGAAACTGACGGATCTGCAGCCGATTCAACTGAGCGCGCTGATGTACCTGGGCCGCTGCAATCGTTACTCCAACACGCCGTTGGCGGTCACCGAGTACCTGGGGCTGACCAAGGGCACCGTGTCGCAATCGCTCAAGGCGCTGGAATCCAATGGGCTGCTGATAAAGACCCCGGACGCCAAGGACAAACGCAGCGTGCACCTGGAACTGACCGCGCCGGCCAGAGCCCTGTTAAATGACGTGATGCCGCCGGATTTTCTGGTCGCTGCCGCCAAGCGTATGGGCGCTCGATCAGAGGATCTGGAAGGGTTGCTGCTGGAGCTGTTGAGGAATATCCAGCAAGGGGAAAATGTGCCGGGTTTCGGACTTTGCCGGTCTTGTCGCTTCCATCAGACAGTGGCTGGCGGGGCCTTTTGTGGGCTGACTCAGGAACCCCTTGAGTCCGGCGAAATCGATTTGATTTGCCGGGAGCATCGATTGCCCGAAGAAGTACACGAGTGAAATCGTTCTAAATTATCGACAATGACAAGGATTCCCCATGGGTTTAAGCAAACGCGATCAGGCACACATCGAGCGTCGCCTGATTGCCACCCTGACTGAAGCGTGCGAAACGGCCAAAACGCAAATCGTCGGCTTTGAATGGCTGACCCACGAAGTCGATTACGACGAATTTCCTTCCAGCCTCAGGGTTGTCTGGGTTTTCGACACCCAGACCAACAAGGATCAGGCGCTGGCGGGCGGGCAGGGCGAACGCATGGTCGAACTGACGGCTACAGCATTAAGCGAAGCGGATGTACACGTCAGATCGGTCGCGGCCCATGTGCAGTTTGATTCTGAAGAACAATGCCAGCGCGCCAATGGCGGCAATTGGCAGCAACGCCTGGCGCGCAAGCGCTAGCCCTGTAGCGAATCGGCTTCGTACCAGCACGCTTTGGACTCAATACAGGTGTGTTTCTGCTTTAAGGCCAGGAAAGGCGTATCCAGCGTACCGATCGCTATCGAAACCCAGTCCGAAAACGCCCCCTTCGAATCAGACCAGAACAGCGAAGACCCGCAGTGGGAGCAGAATTGGCGTGTGACGCCTTTGGACGATTCGTAGCCCTTGAGCACCGTTGCACCGGCAACCACTGAAACCGTCGACCTGGGAGCGCTCGCATACGTCGCGAATGCCGCTCCATGACTCTTTTGGCATTTTTTGCAATGGCAGTGGGTGACGGCTTTCAGTTCGGTGGATACGTGATATTCAACGGCGCCGCATAGGCAACTGCCTTGGTGAAGCTCGTCCATGTTCATGGGGTCCCTGATTTTCGTCGCGCTACTTTAGCGGCCCTGCGCAAGGTTTGGCGATGGCTGCAGCGATCAGAAAGCGGCGGCGCGCAATCACACTGAGGACCGGCGGCACCTACCGCATGTCGCAAAACACTGAAAGTCCGGCGTCCAGCTTCAAAGACTGGCCAGCGCAGCCGATAACGTGTTCATAAAAGCGACGTACCGAGAGGGTTACCCATGTCTATAAAATTACGTTTGTTGCTGCTGATTGGTACGAGCTTGCTCACCGCGCTGATCGTGAGCCTGGTCAGTTACGTGGGAAACACCCGGATGGCCGAAGCGGTGAAGGACAACGAGGTCAGCATGACCGCGCTGCGCAATCACCTCGAAGCCGACATGATGCACGACGCACTGCGCGCCGATGTGCTGTCCGCGATGGTGGTCGGGCTGGGCAAAAGCACCAGCAGCAAAGCCGAGGTGCGCAGTTCCATCGAGGAGCATGCGGCGCATTTTCGTGAAGTGCTGGGTGAAAACCTCAAGTTGCCGGTCAACGACACCATCAAGGCGGGCCTGAACAAGGTCAAGCCGAGCCTCGACACCTACATCAGCGCGGCCGAGCGCATTGTTGGTCTCGCGCTGGAAAATCCGGATTCGGCACAAAAGGAACTCGGCACGTTCAATACCGCGTTCAGCCAACTGGAAGACCAGATGGCCGCCCTCAGCGAGGTGATTGAAACCAACACCCAACAGACCAGCAAAGGCACCGAACAGGCCATCAGCAGTGCGAATTTCACCCTGGGTATCGTGCTCATCGCCAGCCTGTTGTTGCTACTGATCCAGGGCCGCTGGGTGATTTTGAGCATCATGGGGCCGTTACAGACCGCCAGCCGCATTGCCCAAAGCATCGCCCATGGCAACCTCAGCGAGCCTATCGTCGAACCGACCCACAAGGACGAAGCCAGCGCCTTGATTCGCAGCCTGGCCACCATGCAGCGTGACTTGCGCGGCATGATCGAGGTGGTTCGCAGCAATGCGCATGGCGTTAGCGGCATGAGCGTGCAGTTGAGCAGCGGCTGCCATCAGGTCGCCGACAGCAGCCAACAGCAAAGCGTCGCCGCCAGCACCATGGCCGCTGCCGCCAGTGAAATGACCGCCAGCATCGAGGAAATCACCCGTCACGCCGAGCGCGCGCTGAACATGGCCAACCAGGCCGAGGCATTGGCCAAGGATGGTGGTCGCGTGATCCATCAGGTGGTCAATGACATGGACGGCATTGCGCGTTCGGCGCAGCAGTCAGCCCAGGTGATTCGCACGCTGGACAAGGAGTCCGAGGGGATTTTCAGCATCATTCAGGTGATCAAGGGCATCGCCGATCAAACCAACTTGCTGGCCCTCAACGCCGCCATCGAAGCTGCTCGCGCCGGTGAGCAGGGCCGCGGTTTTGCCGTGGTGGCCGACGAAGTCCGCAGTCTCGCGGGACGCACCAGCGCCTCCACGCAGGAAATTGCCAGCATGGTCTCGCGCATCCAGCAAAGCACCCGTGAGGCGGTGACCAGCATGGAGGCGGGCGTAGCACAGGTCGACAAAGGCATGGCCGTGACGGCCGACGTCGAGCGCGCGATCCGCGAAATCCTCGAAGCCACGCTCAATACCACTGAACTGGTGAATGACATCACCCGCACGATCGGCGAGCAGAGCCTGGCCAGCAACGAAATCGCGCATCAGGTGGACATGATTGCCGGGATGTCGGAAGGCAACAGCAAGATTATTGGCCAGACGGCTTCGACGACGGATGAACTGTCGAGCCTGGCGGGTAAGCTTTCGCAGTCGGTGGATCGGTTTCGACTGTAGGCATCGTTAAAAGATCGCAAGCTCCTACAGGGGAATGCAAAACCCTTGTAGGAGCTGTCGAGTGAAACGAGACTGCGATCTGTTGATCTTAAAGGTACTTATCCGTCACCGCCCCCTCCGAAGCACTGGACACAGTCTTCGCATACTTGGCCAACACCCCGCGTTTGTATTTTGATTCCGGCCGTACCCAGCGGGTCTTGCGCTCGGCCAGATCAGCGTCAGAAACATCCACCGTGATCTGCCGGGTTTCAGCATCGATGGTGATCCTGTCGCCATCTTCGATCAGCGCAATCGGCCCGCCGTCAAAGGCTTCCGGGGTGATATGCCCCACCACGAATCCATGGGAACCACCGGAGAAGCGGCCGTCGGTGATCAGCGCGACGTCCTTGCCCAGCCCTTTGCCCATGACCGCAGACGTGGGCGAGAGCATTTCGCGCATGCCCGGCCCACCCTTGGGCCCTTCGTAGCGAATGACGATGACGTCGCCAGCCTGGACTTCGCCGTTGAGAATCCCGGCCAACGCGCCTTCTTCACCGTGGTACACGCGCGCCGTGCCTTCAAAGCGCAAACCTTCCTTGCCGGTGATCTTGGCCACCGCGCCGGTCGGCGAGAGGTTGCCGTGCAGTACCACCAGATGAGAGTCCTTTTTGACCGGCCGATCGAACGGCAGAATCACGTCCTGGCCTTCGGGGTAGTCGGGCACGTTTTCCAGGTTTTCTGCCAGAGTCTTGCCGGTCACGGTCAGCACGTCGCCGTGCAGCATGCCGGCTGCGAGCATGCGCTTCATCAACGGCTGGATGCCGCCGATGGCCACCAGCTCGCTCATCATGTACTTGCCGCTGGGGCGCAGGTCGGCCACCACTGGGGAGATCTTGCCCAACTCGACAAAATCGTCCAGCGTCAGTTCGACGTCCACTGCATGCGCCATGGCTAAAAGGTGCAGCACGGCATTGGTCGAGCCGGCGAGGGCGATCACCACGCGGATGGCGTTCTCGAACGCTTTGCGGGTCATGATGTCGCGTGGCTTGAGGTCCAGCTTGAGCAGCTCCATGACCTGCTGACCGGCGCGGAAACTGTCCGAGGCTTTATCGCTGCCGACGGCGTCCTGGGAACTGGAACCGGGCAGGCTCATGCCCAAAGCCTCGATGGCCGAGGCCATGGTGTTGGCCGTGTACATGCCGCCGCAGGAGCCGGGGCCGGGGATTGCCACTTCCTCGATCTGCTTGACCTGAATCTCGTTGATGTCACCGCGGGCGTGCTGACCCACGGCCTCGAACACGGAAATGATGTCGGTATGGCCAGCGCCCGGGCGGATGGTGCCGCCATAGACGAAGATCGACGGGCGATTCAGCCGCGCCATGCCGATCAGGCACCCCGGCATGTTCTTGTCACACCCGCCCACGGTTACTAACCCGTCGAAGCCTTCGCAACCGGCCACCACCTCGATGGAATCGGCGATCACTTCCCGGGACACCAGCGAGTACTTCATGCCTTCGGTGCCGTTGGCGATGCCGTCGGAAATGGTGATGGTGTTGAAAATGACGCCCTTGGCGCCTGCGGCATTCGCGCCTTTTTCAGCTTCAACGGCGAGTTTGTCGATGTGCATGTTGCACGGCGTGACCATCGCCCACGTCGAGGCGATGCCGATCTGCGGTTTCTTGAAGTCCTCATCCGTGAAGCCCACGGCCCGCAGCATGGAGCGGCCGGGCGCGCGCTCCACGCCGTCGACCACTTGAGAGGAGTACTTACGCAAATCGTCTTTGTCGCTCATGACGTTCCCTCCTATCCAGCTCGCTGGCCCGACCGGTATGGCCCGAAGCAACGCATAGAGTCTAGACCCGGCGGTGACAAAAATCAGTTTGCTAATCCAGCGACCCCGAACACACTTCCCGAAGACACCCACGCAACCACTGGTGCGCGGCATCGGCGTCCATTCGCGGGTGCCAGAGCATTGAAACGGTGATCACTGGCGTGGCGACCGGAAGGGGGAAACTGTGCAGGCCGGCGCGCAGCGTGTGGGTGTGACGTTCGGGCACCGTAGCGATCAGGTCCGAAGCCCGGGCCAGCGCCAGGGCCGCGGAAAAACCGCCGACGATGGTGGCGATCTCCCGGGTCAGTCCAAGCGTGTTCAATGCATCATCCATCGGCCCTTGGTCCCGTCCGCGCCGCGAGACCAGGACGTGCCGGCCGGCCGCGTACCGGGCGGGCGTGATCTTGTCCTTGCTCAGTGCATGCCCCGGCCGTACCACGCCGATGAAACGGTCCTGGTACAACGCGCGGGTGCGCACTTCCGGGCTGGTGGTGTCCGCGACAACGCCGGTTTCCAAATCGACCGTGCCGTCCCGCAACAGCGTGCTGTCCTGGTTCAGTTTCTGCAAAAAGTGCAGCCGTACCCCGGGTGCTTCTTCGCTGAGCCGGGTAATCAGCGCTGGCCCGAAGTTCTCTACAAAGCCGTCGCTGGTGCGCAGGGTGAAGGTTCGCATCAAGTGCTTGAGGTCGAGCTGCTCGGCGGGGCGCAGTACCGCTTCGGCGTGCTGCACCAGTTGGCTGACGTGTTCGCGCAGTTCCAGTGCCCGGGGCGTCGGCACCAGGCCGCGTCCGGCGCGGACCAGCAGGGGATCGCCGGTGGTTTCACGCAGTCGCGCCAGCGCCCGGCTCATCGCCGAAGGGCTCAGCCGCAGTCGTTGGGCGGCACGCGCCACACTGCCTTCGGTGAGCAGCGCATCGAGGGTAATCAGCAGGTTCAGGTCGGGAGTGGTCATGGTTCAACGTTAGCACGGCTGGGTGATGACATGGCGTCATGTGCAGGTATCAAGTGCAAGTGGTGCGTCTTCCGCCATGCCAGGCGCGGGCATACGCTGAAGGCCGACACTTCATCAAGGGCACAACCATGAAACGCACCACGCCATCCGGCTCGGCTCGCTGGGCGCTCGCCAGCCTGTCGTTGTCGATGTTGATGCCTTCACTCGACACCAGCATCGCCAATGCCGGCTTGCCAGCCTTGTCCCAGGCACTCGACGCTTCTTTCCAGCAAATCCAGTGGATCGTCCTCGCGTATCTGCTCGCAATCACCACGTTGATCGTCAGCGTCGGGCGCTTGGGCGACATCGTCGGTCGCCGTCGCTTGCTGTTGAGCGGAATCGGCATCTTTACCTTGGCTTCACTGGCCTGTGGCCTCGCGCCTTCGCTGGGGTGGCTGGTCGCCGCGCGAGCGGTGCAAGGCCTCGGCGCGGCAATCATGTTGGCGCTCACTGTGGCGTTGGTCGGTGAGACGGTGCCCAAGGCGCAGACCGGCAGCGCCATGGGAATGCTCGGCACGATGTCGGCGATCGGCACTACGCTGGGTCCGTCGCTCGGCGGTGTGTTGATCTCTGGTTTCGGCTGGCAGGCGATTTTTCTGATTAATCTGCCGTTGGGCATTTTGAATGGGGTGCTCGCGTATCGCTACTTGCCTGCGGATCGCCAAATGCCAAAGGCTCGGCGCGGCGGTTTCGACTTTGCGGGCACGCTGGTGCTAGCCTTGACGCTCGGTGCGTATGCGCTGGCAATGACAGGGGGGGAAGGCGAGTGGGGATCGCTCAACCTTGGGTTATTGCTCATCGCTGTTGCCGGGGCAGGGGTTTTCCTGTTCATCGAGGCGACGGTTGCGTCGCCCCTGATCAAACTGGCGCTGTTGCGTGATCGGGGATTGAGCGCGAGCCTGGCCATGAGCATGCTCGTCTCGACGGTGATGATGTCGACGCTGGTGGTCGGGCCGTTTTATCTCTCGGGCGCACTCGGTTTGAATGCCGCGTTGGTCGGGCTCGCGTTGTCCGTCGGTCCGCTCGTTGCGGCGTTGGCTGGCGTGCCCGCCGGCCGCTTGGTGGACCGTTTTGGTGCTCAGCGCATGACCGTTTTGGGGCTCGTCGCGATGGCGCTCGGTGCGTGTGTGCTGTCGATGATGCCGACGCGTTTCGGCGTCCTCGGCTACCTCGCGCCCATCGCTGTGATCACCGCCAGCTATGCGCTGTTTCAGGCGGCCAACAACACATTAATCATGACCGGTGTGAGCCAGGATCAGCGCGGCGTCATTGCCGGTCTGCTCAGCCTGTCACGCAATCTCGGGCTCATCACTGGCGCCTCTGTCATGGGCGCAGTGTTTACGCTGGCGGCATCGACGACCGACGTCACCCGCGCAGCCCCGGAAGCGGTCGCCCATGGCATGGCAATCACCTTTGCAGTTGCGGCGGGACTGATTGGCCTGGCGCTCGTCATTGCATTACCCGCGCTGAAAAGAGAACCCGTGGTGGCGTAACAGAGGCGAATTTACGTCACTTATGCCTAGGTTGCTCCGGGGGGACATAGAGGTGCTAAGGATTCACCCACCGGTATGACGTGAAACAGGATGCGGGTTCTGAATCGTCAACCCGGCATGCAACGAATGCCAACGCAGGGCCTCATATGAAAAGGACGGGTCCACCGGTGCAGGTACGCACGGGATGGCCACGCGCACATTGAACCCGACAACAGGTGATTGCTTTTATGACCGCGGCTGACAAAAACCATGTGACCTGGCTGGTTGAACAATCGATGCTGCATGCCGCGAGGCAACGGGCCAAGCTCTATTCGGGGCAAGGTCGGTTGTGGCAACAGCCTTACGCCCATACCCGGCCCCGTGATGCTTCGGCCCTGGCCTCGGTGTGGTTCACCGCCTACCCGGCGTCCATCGTCACCCGCGAAGACGGCAGCGTGCTGGAGGCTTTGGGCGATGAAACCTTATGGCATGCCCTGTCGAAAATCGGCATTCAAGGCATTCACAACGGGCCGCTGAAAATGTCGGGCGGCCTGACGGGCACCCAACGCACGCCGACCATTGACGGCAATTTTGACCGCATCAGTTTCGAGATCGACCCGCAACTGGGCACCGAGGCGCAGCTCCAGGCGCTGGTGCGCATGGCCGCCGCGCACAATGCGGTGATCATTGATGACGTGATCCCTTCGCACACTGGCAAAGGCGCGGACTTCCGCCTGGCCGAGATGGCCTATGAAGACTATCCGGGCCTCTACCACATGGTCGAAATCCGCGAAGAGGACTGGCCGTTGCTGCCGGACATCGCCGATGGCCGTGATGCACAAAACCTCAGTCCGTTGCAGGTCGACGTGCTCCGGGACAAGCACTACATCGTCGGCCAGTTGCAGCGGGTGATCTTCTTCGAACCCGGGGTCAAGGAAACCGACTGGAGCGCGACGCCGATCGTGATCGGCGTTGATGGCAAGCCGCGGCGCTGGGTCTATCTGCATTACTTCAAGGAAGGGCAGCCGTCGTTGAATTGGCTGGACCCGACCTTCGCCGCACAGCAGATGATCATCGGCGATGCCCTGCACGCCATTGACGTCATGGGCGCGAAAATCCTGCGCCTGGACGCCAACGGATTCCTCGGCGTGGAGCGCAAGCTTGACGGCACGGCCTGGTCTGAAAGCCATCCGTTATCGATCACCGGTAACCAGCTGCTGGCCGGGGCGATCCGCAAGGCCGGCGGTTTCAGTTTCCAGGAGCTCAACCTGACCGTCGACGACATCGCCAACATGTCCCACGGCGGCGCCGACCTTTCGTATGACTTCATCACCCGACCGGCCTACCAGCACGCGTTGCTGATGGGCGACACCGAGTTTCTGCGCTTGATGCTGCGGCAGATGCACACCCTCGGCATCGACCCCGGATCGTTGATCCATGCCTTGCAAAACCACGACGAACTGACCCTGGAACTGGTGCATTTCTGGACGCTACACGCCCATGACACCTACCTCTACCAGGGTCAGACCTTTCCGGGCAACATCCTGCGTGAACACATTCGCGAGCAGATGTACGAACGTCTGGCGGGGGAGCACGCGCCCTACAACCTCAAGTTCGTCACCAACGGTGTGTCGTGCACCACCGTCAGCATCATCACGGCAGCGCTGGGGATACGTGATCTCGACGCGATGACGGCGGCGGACATCCAACAGATTCGCCAGGTGCATTTGCTGTTGGTGATGTACAACGCCATGCAACCGGGCGTATTCGCGCTGTCGGGCTGGGACCTGGTCGGCGCGCTGCCGTTGCCGGCCGAACAGGTCGAGCACTTAATGGGGGACGGCGACACCCGCTGGATTCATCGTGGCGCCTACGATCTGGTGGACCTCAATCCGGATGCAACATTGTCCGCAGGGCAAATGCCGCGTCCGAAGGCCTTGTACGGCAGCCTGCCCAGCCAATTGAAAGACCCGGATTCGTTCGTCTCGCAACTCAAAAAAATCCTCGCCGCGCGCCGCGCCTACGATATCGCCGCCAGTCGGCAGATCCTTATTCCGGACGTTCAGCACCCGGGGCTGCTGGTCATGGTCCACGAATTGCCGGCGGGTAAAGGCACGCAAATCACTGCGCTGAACTTCGGCTCGACGCCGATCACCGAAACCTTGCACCTACCCAACATTGCGCCGGGCCCGGTGGTCGACATCATCAACGAGCGAGTCGAAGGTGATCTCACGCCTGAGGGTGATTTCACCATTACGCTGGACGCCTACGAAGGGTTGGCACTGCGCGTGGTGAGCAGTTCGCCGATGATTTGAGGGCGTTGGCAGGTGTCAGGGGACAAGGTCCTGACGCCTGATCGTCCGCCCTCCGGGTGGGCGCTAATCAGCCTCGACACGCTTGAAGGACAATGAAAGGATTTTCTTGATGTACCGGGCCATGGGGGTTTCTATCTGTGTGTGAACGATATAAGACGCACTGATCATCAAGGCGATGGTGCCCCACAGTAGTAGGTGCGGGTTTACAGCCGGATAAGCAATGTTAAAGATCATAAAGCCGATCATTTGATGGAGCAGGTAGAGGGGATAAGTGAGCGCGCCTAATGCCGTCCAGTTCAATGCGCCGATGGCTGCCGTTTTATTCGTTGCGATCAAAAGAAAGGTCATGAAGAACAAGATAATCATGCTGGATACGATCACGAGATCGAATTCGGTTGAATATTTTGATTCGAGCAGTTGGGCCCAGACAATGGCGGTGTAGTTGGCCAATGCCAATGAACCCACCAACAGGAGCAAACGTGTCGTTGTGAACCCCTTGGCCCAGGTCATGTAGAACGTCGAGCCCGCGATGAAATAGGCCGCGTAATCGGTAATTAATATCGAGCGCAGCTTTTCAAAAGCGAGCACTTCTGCGGTGGCGGAGACCAACAGCCACAGTACGAGGAAGGTCTCTATTTTTTCTATTTTCTTGAAGCCCAACAGAATGGAGATCATCAGGTAGAACTTTATTTCGACAAACAGCGACCAGTAGACCCCGTCTATCGGCGGCACACCCATCAAGTCGCCAAGGAATGTCATGTTGATCATGTATTGATAGAGGTCAGCCGTGAATCTTGGCCGGCCAATGGCAAGCGTGATCAGGAAAGTAAGGGTGCAGCACACCCAGAACGCAGGGCAAAGACGAACGACACGGGATATAAAAAATACCCTGAGGTTATTGCTCGACGCGGTCATCAGAATGACGAAGCCGCTGATCATGAAAAAAAGTTCGACGCCCAGATAACCGTATTTGGCAGGCTCGGCCAATAACGGGTAGGGCATTACCGACATGTCGCCTTTTGCATACCCGCGAAAAGCATAGTGAAAAAACACGACGGCGATTGCCGCGAGGAAGCGCAGCAAGTCCAGTTCTTTCAGCCGGCGTTTGATCATGTCTATGCGCTCCAGACGTGTTAGCGCTGAATGGAAACTGACCACGTTGCCGATTGAAATTTGACCCGGGCTGAACGCTATAGCAGCAGTAGCGCTTCGTGGAGTTTTATTGAAGGTGTCATGCCTTCTTTTTTGCGTCGGCTGTCGAGCCAGCGTCTGGTTTTATCTATATCGAAGATCTGGCCTTGATCCATCAAGGTCAAAAGGAGCTCATCGGACACCCGATAACGCCCGCAGTCCGGGCAATCCCTTTCCTCCCAAGGGCCCTGACACTGAATGCGTTCCGCCACGCCGACACAGATAAGGCAATTCATCGTGATCATCCATTCTTGTTATTTAACCGTCGCCCGTGAGCCGGTTGTGACGTCCGCTACGGGAATCGTCGGTGGCACGGAGGAGGCAGGAACCCGGTCGACTCCTGTGGTCGAAAGAAAGTTCAGGACGGTGGCGCTGTCAGGTTAAACAGGTCGTATCTATCACCTGAGCCGACGTCAGCCAGGCGGCGGTTGAATGGCTATCGATGCTGTTGCCACACCTTGACGTAGTCGACGCGGAAGGTAGAGGGCAGGTCAGCATCGTCGACCACGCCGAACCACTGCCACATGGCCTCACTGTCAAACACAACCTGCATCGGGAAGAAGAAATGGTTGTTTTTCGATTCTCTGACCAGCACGCCATCGACGTACCAACGCAGGGTGTCGGGCTGCCAGTCGAAGCCGTAGACATGGAAGGTCTCGGCCAGGCGCCAGGGACTGATCCAGACGCTGCCATCGGCAATATGCTCGGTACTTTGCGGCGTGGCCCACAGGTGGGCGTTCATGTTGTACGAACGGTCTAACGCTGCGTTTTTGGTCTTACCGCCGATTTCGAAGATGTCGATCTCGGTGGCGTTGTCCGCCATGCCCGTCCACGCGAGCCAGAAGGCGCTGGAACCTGCCGAGTTCATCGGTTTGGCGCGCGCCTCGTAATAACCGTAGAACCCACGTTCATTAGTCCGGACCATCGCCGAGGTGTAGTCCTTGAAGCCGAGCTGCACGTACTTCTGCGGCAAGGTTTCCTTGCGAAAAACAATGTTCAGGTTGCCATTGTGGACGCTGGCATTGGCCGGGGTGAAAAGTGCCGGTTTGCGTCCGAGCGACTCGTTCCCTATGGCGTTGTTGACGTGCCAGCGTTCGAGATCGAGGGTGGTGCCATTGAAGTCGTCGGACAGTTTCGTGTCGAGCACCCACTGGCCGGCATTGACCTGATCGGACAGTGGCAGATCGGGGTTGGTCTGGGCCGGCAATCGGCCCAGCGGTCCGACACGGGTCCAGGTATCGGCCAGTTTGGGAATGGCAACGGACCATTTATCCGCCAGGTACTGAAATGCGCGCTGGCGTTCTGCGAGGGAGGCAAACGCACGGTCGTACACCAGCACTTCCGCGATGTCGCCGCGAAAGTTGTCGGCATTGCCGACCACATTGCGTCCGACGGCATATGGACCAATCGGCACATCGTAAAGCTCCAGGACGGAGACGGTCGGCGCATACGCGGTGGTCTGTTGCAGGCTGATGGCGAAGTTCGGCAACACGTTATCGTTATTGGCGGTTTGCGGGCGTGAGCTGAACAACCGTTGCCAGGGATCGGCCTCGGCGTGTTCGGGCAATCGACGGGACACAATCAATACCGTCACAGGGCCTTTGGCGCTGCGGATGGTTTTACCCAGAAACGCCGCCACGCCACTGAAGCGCACGACCGAATGACCATTCAGCGCGTTTGCCATCCGCTGTGGCTGCGAGGCGGCATCGTCTACGGTGGCGTGATGGGACTCGCCGGATTTGTCGTTCCAGTGCTGGACACGGTTCTGCGCATACAGGGTCATTGATGATGCATCGGCCGCATCCAGCCACAGCACCAGCCCGGTGGTGGGTACACCGGGGGGTGCTTGTGCTGCGTTGCAAACCATCGAGACCGACAGCAGCAGGGCCGCCACAGAGGCATTAAACACCTGAATCACTTCACGGCACTCAGCACTGGCATTTCGAATGAAGACTGATATCCCTGCGGATTACACGACTGCCACCGCCAGGTATCGACAATCATCTGTTGAAGATCGCGTTGCGCGGTCCAGCCCAGTTCCCGCCCGGCCTTGCCAGGGTCGGCCCAGCATTTGGCGATGTCACCTTCGCGTCGCGGTGCGAAGCGGTAGGGAATGGTGATGCCGGTGATGTCCTCGAAACTCTGGATGATCTGCAGCACGCTGTAGCCAATGCCAGTGCCCAGGTTCCAGAAGTTGATGCCGCTGTGATGCTGCAACACCTCAAGCGCCTTGAGGTGCCCGATGGCAAGGTCGACCACGTGGATGTAGTCGCGCACACACGTCCCGTCCACGGTCGGGTAGTCGCACCCGTACACCGTGAGTTCGGGCATCCGCCCGATCGCCACCTGCGTCAGGCACGGCAACAGATTGTTGGGTCGACCTCTGGGGTCTTCGCCGATCATCCCGCTTTCGTGCGCGCCAATCGGATTGAAGTAGCGCAATAACCCGATGCTCCAGCGCGGATCGGAGTGGCACAGATCGGTGAGTAACTCCTCGATCATGAGCTTGGTGCGTCCATAAGGATTGACCGGTTTGCCGGTGCCGAAATCTTCGGCAATCGGCGTGCGTGTGGGCTCGCCGTACACCGTGGCCGATGAGCTGAACACCAGCTGGAACACGTTATTGCGCGCCATCGCCCGGCACAGGTTAAGCGTGCCGGCGACATTGTTGGCGTAGTAGTCCAGTGGCTTGCGCACGCTTTCTTCTACGGATTTGAGGCTGGCAAAGTGCACCACGGCATCAATGTCGTAGCGGCTGAAGATATCGTCGAGCAGGATCTCGTCGCGAATATCGCCAGTGATGAAATCGACCCGGGTGTGGGTCAGCAACTCAAGACGCGCGATGCACTCTCGACAGCTGTTACACAGGTTGTCGAGCACCAGCACATTGTGCCCGGCGTTGATGAGCGCCAACGCGGTATGGGAGCCGATGTAACCGGCCCCGCCAGTAATCAACGTAGTTTTGCGCATGGTGAGGTCTCCTGTCTCAGGTATTGAATTCAGCGAGCGGTGAACACCGATTTGAATTCTTGCGGCCAGCGCGGGTGCATGACGCTATACGCCACGGCATAGCTCAGCGCGCCAACCACGATGTTGCCGATCAGGTGCAGAGAGCCGTGCAAACCCAGCTGCGGTGAAACAAACAGGACGGTCGCGGCCATGACGACCGAGGCAATCACGCTGCGGTAACTGGAGTCGAAGAACCGCTGCCAGCCGTAACCGATGGCCTCGATGAGCCCGCGGATTTGCAGCGGCGTGATGATCAGCATTCGCGCCAGCAGAGCAAGGGCCGCAGCCATGCCGCCATACAGGTTGCCGAGGGTGTAGACCAGCGCCAGCGCGAGAACGGTGGTTGCCACTTCAGCCTTGATCGTGAGGTGGCTGCGGTTGACCGCCACCAGGGCAGTCGTGGCGTACATGGCGGTGTTGCCAATGGCCGCCGTGCAGGCCAGCACTTGCAGCAGGGGAATGGCGTCGGTCCACTTGGCGCCGAATATCAACGGGATGAGGTCGTTTGCCGTGAGCGCGATCCCAATGAACAGAGGCGTCAACAGAAATCCGCTCACGGCGGTTGAATCGCCAATGATCCCCAGGAGTCGCAACGGCTCTGCGCTGCGCCGGGCGAATGCCGGCAGCGCATAGCTCAGCAGGCCGTTGTAAATCGCAGTGCGCGGCAGCTCGATGATGCGCATGGCCATGTTGAACATCCCGACCGCGTTGGCGCCGGCCGTTATCCCGAGCACCACGTTGACCCCGCGCTGAAGTGTTTGTGAGCTCAGTGCGTTGATGGCAACCGGTGCGCCGGATTTCAACAGTTCGCGCAAGACCGGACCATCGATATGGAAGGCAATGCGGCGCCGGTCTCCGAGCATCAACACGATGATGGACACCAGTTCCATGATCACAGCCTGGGCAATCACCGCCCATGCTCCCAGACCCCAGAGTGCGACAGCAATGCCGGCAACGCCGCCAAACACCTTGCCCATCAACGTGCGTGACGCCAGCATCTTGAAGTTGCCGTTGCGGCGCATCTGCGCCACGTAGACGCGCGCCATCATGGTGAAGAGGATTTTCACCGAGGCCACAGCCGTCATCCATTGCAGCACCGGGTCGGGCGTGTACAGCATCACTGCGCCCGAGATGGCGACGATGGACCCCAGGCTGACGAGCACCGCCGCCCAGAAGGCCGTGGTGATGTGTTTGTCCTCCAGGCGTTCGAGTCGTACCAGCGGGTCTTCCAGAACTGATGAGTACACCAGGCCGATCAACTCGACGATGGCAATGATGACCGTGCCCACACCCAGTTCCGCCGGCGACAGCAGCCTGGCATACACGACAAACGTAATCATGGACAGGAAGATCAGGCCGAATTTCTCGGTGAAGATCCACCCTAAGGTAATGAGGCGATGATTGGCCATGGGCGTGGGACCGGTTCAATGAGCGGTGGTTGACGCCGTTGCCTTGCGCAAGGTTCTGGCGCGGGCGTAGAGGTAGCGCAAGGTCGGTTTGCCGTTGGCGAAGATCAGTGCTTGCCAGGAGCACTCAAGCATTCGCCGGTACACGTCGAGCACCTCGGCGTGCTCGTCGCGTCGGGAAAAGGCATTGAGAAAGTCAGTGTGGTTGCCCAGCACGAAATCGATCCGTTGCTGCTTGCTGAGCTGCGCGCCATAGCGGGCCAGATACACCTCGATGAAACGGATCTTGTTCGGGTAATACTTCTTCGGCTGCGCGGTCATGTTGCCGCCGTTGACCGTGCGCTCCAGCAGCACCTGCGGCACCGTGTGGATCTCCCAGTGTTCGGCGATCCGGGTCCACATGTATCGGTCTTCGGAGTAACGCAGGCTGGCATCGAAGCCGCCGAGTTGCATGATCACGTCGCGCTTGACCAGCGCGGTGGAGACGCCATTGACGACGTTGGCGTGGATGAAATCGTAGAAATGCCGGCCGTTCTTGCGCCGGTTGTCCAGTTGCCGCCGGCCGTCGCTGTAATTGACCTGCGTGTAGCAGTCGATCAGCCCCACCGACCGTCCCTGACGACTGAGTTCGTCGTACAGGGCCAGTTGCAGCTCCAGCTTTTGTGGACGAAATTGGTCATCGGCATCGAGCATCGCCACAAACGTCTCTTCCGAGTGCCGCAATCCGTGGTTGCGGGCGCTGGCCTGGCCTTCGTTGGCTTGCTGCAACAGTGTCAGGCGAAACGGCGCCACGAAGTCTTTGACCCGTTGGGGGCCGTCATCGGTGGAGCCATCGTCGACAACGATCACGTGATCGGGCAGCCGGGTTTGCTCGACCAGGGACGTCAGCGTTTGCTCGATGCTGCCGGCGCCGTTGTACATCGGGATGACGACGCACACTGAATGCGCTAAAGGGGTGGTTTGGTCTGGCACGGGTGTTTCTCCTTTGATTACGCCTGGGCTGAATCGCGCGGAAATCCCCCGCCAGAAGGACGCTGGCGCAGGGGTGTCGGTGAGAATTCGGGGTAGGTCGCGTGGTGACGCCGAAAGGACAGGGCCAGGGTGCAGAACACCAGGAACTCGGCGGAGCGGTAGTTGGGAATCACGTAAGCCACATAATTGGTGACGACGAACAAGCCGATGATCACCAGGGCGCTGGCGCGAAACTGCGCCGCCTGGTTCGCCGTCACGGCGCGGTACTGTTTGAACAGCGCTTCGCCCAGCAGCAACGCCAGGGCAGTCAACTGGATGACTCCGCCGTTGAGGAGGGTCTCCATGTAGCCGCTGTGGGCGTTGCCGATGTAGCCCCAGCGAAGGATGAACGCATTGGCGTCGGGACTGGCCCAGAAGGCGCCGAAGCCGTACCCCTTGAGCCATTGTTGGTCGACAAAGGGCGCGAGCAGCTCCCAAATCATCGTGCGGTCCGTGAGTGACGGATCACGACCGGCGATCTCCAGCAGCCACGCAAGGTGGTTGTACAGCAGCAGGCAAACCAGCAGGAACACCAGCGTGCAACCGAAGAACAGCCACTGCGAGCGGTTGATATGCAGGCGGATCAGGGTGAGGAAATACCCGTAGCTCAACGTGCCGGAAAGAATCAATGCCACGCCGGTCGCCGACTGGGCGAGCAGGATGGCGATCAGCGAAAAAAACGAGCAGAAGAGCGCCCAGCGGTTGCGTTGGCGGATCATCGGCAGCAACAGCAGGATGGCGATCGCGTTGAGCCGTGCGCCGGCGTTCTTTTCGGCAAAAATCCCCTTGAATGCGCCGTCGCGAATGCCACCGGACAAGAACGCGACGCCCGGCATGACCACGGCGAGTATCAAGCCGATCAACGCCGCCACGCCGATGGCACAGCCGAGCATGAAGGTGATTTTTTCAAGGGGGTAGTTGTAGGCAATGAAACCGGCAAAAAACACCACGCTAAGCATTGCGATAAACCGCTTGAGGCTCAGCATCGGGTCTTGGGACCAGCCGATCGATGCGATGACACAGAGCATGAACACCAGCAGAAAGAAGTTGCTGCGGTAAAAGGTTTTGCTGAGGAACACCTTGTTGCGGATGAAGAAGAACAAAGGCACCAACAGTGTGACAAGGCCGCAGATCTGGTTGGCGACGTTGCCTTCGAGGTCTTTATCGATGTCGCCGAAGCTGGAGGCGCCACCCAGGCTGAGGACAAACGTGATCACCTGGATGTAGAACAGCACGCCAAACAAGGTGAAGCCATCGCGCAACGTCGAATACCTGATTTGCAGTGTGCTCATGATGATGGGCTCCCGAGCAACGCGGTGAGGTAGGTCTGCACCGCGCTGGCATTCATGAACCGGGTGGCCGCATCCAGACGGGAATGGCGTTGCAGGTCCCGCGGTGTGGAGAGTTGCAGGGCAACCGCCTGCGCCAGCGCGATCGGGTCGTCGACGGGGACGAGCGGTGCGACAAGGCCGCCGATGAGGATGTCCTGAGGACCATGGGGGCAGCGCGTCGCCACCACCGGTGTACCCGTGGACAAGGCCTCTACCAGGGCGTTGGGACTGCCCTCGAAACGTGACGACAACACAAAGCAATCCGCCGCGGCCACTTCTGCCAGAGGGTCGCAGGTGTAACCCGGCAGGTCGAAGCGATCCGCCACGCCCAGCGTCCGGGCCTGGTCCAGCAACTGCGCCCTGAGCGGGCCTTCGCCAAAAATGATCAAGCGGGCGTCGGGATCCGGCAACGCGGCGAACGCTGTAATCAAGGTGTCGAAGCCTTTTTGCGGCACCAGGCGGCCCACGGCGACAATCACCGAGCCGGATTTTTCCAGCAGCCAGCGGTGGCTTGGCGGCCCAGGTGACTTGTCGCGGAAGTCGTTATCGAGCACCGGGTTGTCGGCAATGGTCACGTCCTGGCGGCGCGCAAGGGTGGTATCGATCAGGTCCTGGGCGACACCGCGCGAGACGCAGATCACCGGGTTGGGAATGAGCCGATACAGCAGCGGCGCCACCAGGTACGCGACCCGCACCATGAAGTCGGGGTTAACGTGTTTGTCATGGGAAAACGCATTGCGTTCGCTGACGTGCAGCCGTGCCAGCGTGCCGGACAGCGCGGCCGCGGCGATCGCCACCACGTTAACGTGCGTGAGGGCCGCCAGTTGCGCGTCAAAGCGATTGGCGCGCAGAAATCGCGCGAGCGCCGGCACCGCTCGCGCGGTGCGTTGGCTTTGCAATTCAACTTTCTTGACACGCGGGTCGAGGTTCGCCGCATGCAGGCCGCCGCCGGTGAGCAGCAGCAAGGTCACGTCATTGCCAGCGTCCACCAGGGCACCGGCGAGGCGCGCCATCATTTTTTCAGCCCCGCCTGCGCTGAGGTCATGCAGGATAATCAGCAGCTTTTTCATTGGTTCCATACCTGGTAGTACGCTTGCGCGGCGTACTGGCTGGTGTACGGATGGATGGCGTCACTGAGCATTTTTGCGCTGGGTGCAACGCCGCTTTGTGCAGTCAGGCTTTGCAACATTCCCCGCGCCAACGCCGGTACGTCGTTGACGGCGACCAGTTGTCCCAGTCGACCGTTGTCCAGCAGCTCCCTGGGGCCGGTCTCGCAGTCGCATGCCAGCACGGGCGTGCCCAGCGCCAGCGCTTCGATCAGGACGGTCGGCATGCCTTCCTGAACGGAGCTCAGAATGAACAGCCGTGCGTGCCTCAGCAGTGGATAGGGGTTGCTCAGGAACCCGGTGAAATGCACCCGGTGCGTGATGCCCAGTCGGTGTGCCTGCGTGGTCAGTGCGTCGAGCAACGGACCGTCACCGACGATCACCAGATCCGGCAGTGCTTCACTGCGCAACGCCAGGGCGTAGGCATCCAGCAACAGATGAAACCCTTTAGGTTCCACCAGGCGGCCCAGGCTCAACCAATAGTCGCGGGGCAAATCGGCGGACAGCGGCGCTTGTGCGGCTTGAAGCAGTTGTTCGGTGACGACGGCATTGGGGCAATAGCGGATCCGTTGGCGACCCCAGGGCATCACGTCGACGAGTGACTGGCGCAAGGCGGTGGAAACCGTGACCACCTTGCCGTTACCGCAGAGGTACAACGTATAGAGCAGGCGCAGGCTTGAAGGGCCGGTTTTCTGTTCAGTGCAATCCAGTGCCGCGTGGCGGCTGTAAATGACTTTGCAAGGACGGCCCAAGGTGGCGAACCAGGCGCAGAGGTTGGCTTGCTCCTTGGCGGAAATCACGTGGGTGACGCCTTCACGGCGAATGAGCCGGCGCAACTGCACAATGGACCTGAGCAGGCCGGCGATGCCGTTGCCGCTGCCGAGCGTTTGCACACCCTCGGTGTCGGGCGTGTCTCCGTTCATGACGAAAAAACTCACGCGCTGGCCATCCTTGAGAAACTGCGCGGACAGCCGTTGCTGGACGCGCTCGACACCGCCGCCCACCTTGAAGTCCTTGAGAATAAACAGGATGTGCATGGTCATTCCTCCACGCTGATGGCGACTTTGCGTGACGCGATGAGCGCCAACAGGTGCACAAAATTGTTTGGGTAGTCGATGAGGTAGCGTTTGATCGTATGGGGCTCGCGATACATGCGATAAAACGCGCGCAGGTGCAGGCGATTGATCAGCGCCGGGTAATAGGCGCGCGTGGCCAGGGCTTCCTGGCGAATGAACCCGCCACAGGTGAAGGCGACACCGCGAAACCCCGCACGCAACGCGTCCTGCTCGAACTGCTCTTGCAGTCCGGCACCCAGACCCACGATCAGGATGTCCGCTTCGCTGCGGCAGATGTCGGCCCGAATGCCCTCGGCCTGGGACGCATTGAAGTAACCGTTGTGGTAACCGGCGAGGGTCAGCCGCGGGTAAAGGACCTTGATCTTGCTGACGAACAGTTCCAGCTCCACTTGCCGGGCCCCGACGAAGTACACGCGCTTGCCCTGTTGCTCGGCGCTGCGCAGTACAAGGTCGGCGATGGACGTGAAGTCAAAGCTGACCCGTCCAATCCTCCTGCCGGTCACACGCGACATGAAGGTCGACATCAGCATGCCGTCGCAAAAATAGACGACGGTGTTCGGGGGCTGCTCGAAAACGCGGCCGATGGACGCGAAGTTGATGAAGGAATAGGCCTGGTTGGCCTCCAGTAACTTCGTTGAGTATTGCCCGACTAATTCCAGCCTGATCATGGCGCCGCTCCTTTCAGATGACTGAGCGGGTTTGCCGGCCCACGGAGACGTAGGTAAAACCGCGTTTGCTCAACCGCTGCGGATCGAACAAGTTGCGCCCGTCAAAAATCAGCGGTTGCTTGAGCTGCCGGCCGAGCAAGTCGAAGTCCGGCGCTCGAAACGATTGCCACTCGGTGACGATGATCAAGGCGTCGGCATTTTTCAGGGCGGCCTCCTTGGTGCCGGCCAGGGTCAGGTCGTCGCGCGAACCGTAAATGCGCTGGGCTTCCTCCATGGCTTTGGGGTCGAACGCCTGGACGCTGGCGCCGGCGTGCCACAAGGCTTCCATCAGTACCCGGCTGGGGGCTTCGCGCATGTCGTCGGTGTTGGGTTTGAAGCTCAGCCCCCACAGGGCAAAGGTCTTGCCGCGAAGGGCACCGTCGAAGTGATTGAAAATCTTCGTGTACAGGCTGGCCTTCTGTTCGTGGTTGCGCGACTCGACGGCCTTGAGTAGCCGAGCGTCGATGTCGACGCTGGCGGCGGCTTGTATCAGCGCCTTCACGTCCTTGGGAAAGCACGACCCGCCGTAGCCCACACCCGGATAGATGAATTGATAACCGATGCGCGGATCAGAGCCGATGCCGTGTCTGACCATCTCGATATCGGCACCCAGTTTTTCGGCGAGGCAGGCCATTTCGTTCATGAAGCTGATCTTGGTTGCCAACATGCTGTTGGCGGCGTACTTGGTCAGTTCGGCGCTGCGCAGGTCCATGACGATGATCTTTTCGCGGTTGCGATTGAACGGTTCGTACAGTTCCCGCATGACCTCTTCGGCGTGCTGGCTGTCGGTGCCGATGATGATCCGGTCCGGGCGCATGCAGTCCTCGACCGCGCAGCCTTCCTTGAGAAATTCGGGGTTGGAGACCACGTCGAAGGTCATGTCGCAGCGACCGGTGTCGGCCAGCACCTGCTCGATGTGCGCACGCACCCGGTCACCGGTCCCGACGGGGACGGTGGATTTATCGACGATGATGTGATGCCGGTCCATGTTCAGCGCGATGGTTTGCGCAACGCTCAATACATGTTTGAGGTCTGCCGAGCCGTCTTCGTCCGGCGGTGTCCCCACGGCAATCAACAGCACATCGCCGTGGTGGACAGCGCTGGCGAGATCAGTGCCGAACCGCAGCCGTCCACTGTGGTAATTGCTGTGGACCAGGCTTTTCAGCCCCGGCTCGTAGAGCGGCAGCGTGCCGTCCTTCAGCGCCTGGACCTTATCGGCGTCGACATCCACACAGAGGACGTTATGGCCCACTTCCGCCAGCACGGCGCCTTGGACGAGGCCCACGTAACCAATACCAAATACGCTCACATTCATGATCAAACCTCAGGTCGGCGTGACAGTGATCAACGAGGGGGCAGGGGTCAGTAGATGTTTTTCGAGAACAGCGTGAAGGGGGTCTTGATGAGGATCTTGATGTCCAGCCACAGCGACCATTGGTTGATGTAGTTGAGGTCCTGGGCGACCCGCAGCTGCATCTTTTCCACCGTTTCGGTTTCGCCTCGATGCCCGGTGATCTGGGCCAACCCGGTAATCCCCGGTTTGAGGCGGTGACGGGCCATGTAGGCGCGCACTTTGCCGGTGTAGTAAAGGTTGTGGGTGACGGCATGCGGACGAGGGCCGACCAGGGCCATCTGGCCGAACAACACGTTGAACAATTGGGGGAGTTCGTCGATGGAACTGCGGCGCAGAAAGCGGCCAAACGGTGTGACACGGTCATCATCACGGGTGGCCTGGTGCACTTCGCGATCGTCGTGGAGGCGCATCGAACGAAATTTCCAGACCTTGATCACTTCGCCGTTGCAGCCGTGGCGATTTTGCTTGAACAGCACGGGACCGGCGGAGGTCAGCTTGACGGCGATCGCCACCATCAAGAGCACCGGACTGAGGACAATAATGGCCACGGCGGCCAGGCTGCGTTCGAACAGGTCTTTGCAAAACAGGCTGGCGGGATGGGAGCTGATCAGGCTTTCGTTGAGGTAGATGGCGGGCATCCGCTCGATTTCTGAGATCGAATGGTTGAGCAATACCATGCTGCCGAAATCCGGGATCCACACCACGTCGACATTCATGTCCAGCAGGTCGATGTACAGCGCTTCGATGGTGGCGGCATGCGTCATCGGCAGGACTATGTAGACGCGGCGCACGTCCAGGCGCGTGATGATTTCGCGGATCGCATCGACGTGGCCGAGCAGCGGCAGGATGCTGGGGGCCGGGCCGCTGTTGTCGGCTGCGGCGATGAAACCCATGACCAGCGCACGGTTTGGTCTGGAGAGTTTTTTCGCCAGTTCATGGGCGGTCGGGCAGGTGCCGATGATCACCGCACGACGCTCGTTGCAGACCATTCGCGAGTGCAGTCGTGCGAAGTAATGCAGGGGCAGAAACATCGCCGCCTGGGCGACAAAGCCCAGCACCGCCCAGACCATGATGACCTGGCGCGAGTAAATCGCGCTGGTCTGGGTGATGAAGGCAATGGCCGCCAGCACGGCCAGCAGGATCAGCCAGCCGGCCAGCAACCGACCGAGCCCGACCACCAGGCCGTGACGCTTGTGGTAAACCTGCATCACGCTGTAGATCGGCACCGAGCCGAGCACCGTCAGAACGATCAGGATGCGGTATTCGCTGGTGAGGCTGCCAACGCGCCAATACACGAGCAGCATCAGCAGCGAAGTCGCCAGCGTCAGTGCACACAACCACTGCCCCCAGAACGTCAGGCCTCGGCGGTGTGTCATGTGAGCGGTATAGAGAGGAGTCATGGGCTTGACCTCAAGGCAGAATTAATGCGTCAGCGCTGAAGGGCGCGCACGACGTGGCTCCCGCAGGCTTTTCCGTAGCTCGGCAGAGGTGAAGCAATGTGTGGTGATGGCAGAAAGAGTGTGTGAGGGGGCTTGCCCCGTCCGGCCTCGCCGCAGATTTTGTGGTGTCAGCGGGGGGCGAAGTCGTAGTTATAAAACGTCTTGGAATGGTGGTAGCCGTACTTGCGCGCCTTGCGCAGGTCTACCTGGTTGAGCACGGTGCCAAATACCGGCACATGGCTTTGCTGCAACATGGCAATGCCTCTCTGCACCTGACTGATCGGCGTGCTGTCGGCCTTGACCACATAGATCACCGCATCCGAATGCTTGGCCAGCAACAGTGCATCGCTGATCATTTCCGCTGGCGGTGAGTCGATAATGATGTGGCGGTAACGCGACTTCAGCGCCTCAAGCATGCGCGCCATGCGCGGCGAACTGAGCAGATCCTGCGGTGGAGGCTGGCGTGACGGGTTAAGCGATTCGGCGGGGGACGGCAGGCGCGGCGCGGTGAACAGATCCCGCGAAGGCGGCATGACCATGCCAGCCGGCAGCATGTCCAGATTGCCCACCGAAACGATGCAGTCTTCAAGCCTGGCGGTGCCCGCAATGACATTGGCCAGTCCCGGGCTGTCAGGCGGAATGTCGAAGTTCTGTGAAAGGGTCGGTTGGCGCATGTCAGCATCGATCAGCAGCACCCGCTCCAGCGAAGTGAGGGAACTGGCCAGGTTGGTGGCGATGGTGCTTTTACCCTCACCGGCAACGGTCGACGTCACGAGTACCACTTGCGACGGCATTTCACTGCTTTGCAACATCAGCCAGGTGCGCAGATTGCGAATGGTCTCGGAAAAGCGCGGGTTGTCGTTGTCTTCGAACAAGCGCGCCAGTTGCCGACGACTTTTCTTCATCACCAGCGGCACCACGCTGAGCAGAGGAATGTTAAGCGTGCTCTCAATCGTCTCGTCGGTTTTAAAGGTGTTACTCAGGCTGTCGAAGAGCAGCGCCAACGCGACGCCGATCACTGCAGCCACTAACCCGACGATCCCGACAATCAATGTTTTACGTGGCTTGCTCGCTTCCACTGGCACGATCGCCGGGTCGACGATGCGCACTTTGGTGGAGTCCATGTCGGCGGTGGCCGCGGTTTCCTTCAAGCGGGTGACGAAGGTTTCATACAGTGCACGGGTGCTGTCGACTTCCCGCTGGAACTCGCGCAACTGGAATTCCTTGCGGGCGATGTCCTGGATCTGCGCCTTGTTGCTGTTGAAGGATTGGCGCAACGAAGCTTCACTGGCTGAGGCCAGCTGGTATTGCCGTTCGATCCCGGCGACCACTTGCTGCACCTGCAATTGCAGGCTGGTGGTGGCGGCGCGCAATTCCGATTGCGCGGAAATCAGGCTCGGGTGTTTCGGGCCATAGCGTCCTGACAGCTCATCGACCTTGGCTTGCGCCTTGGCTCGGTCCGCCTGGAATTGCTGGACCAGCGGGTTACTCAAGACTGCCGGCACGCTGGAGAGTCGGCTCAGGTCG
>NZ_LT607555.1:54008-157202 GCF_900095275.1 Pseudomonas sp. UMAB-40 | reverse complement strand
ATTTCCAGTTCGTTGGCGCTGATGGTGGCAACCCCGCCGACATCGACCAGGCCTTGTTCCTCCCGGTAGCCCTGAAGCTTTTTCTCGGCAACACGCAGGTTGTCGCGCAGTTTGACCAATCGTGTGTTCATCCACGCGGTGGTGGTCTGCGAGGACTTTTCGCTGGTGTCGAGCTGACTGTCGGTAAAGCCATGGGCCAACGCGTTGGCCGCCGCTGCCGCCAGGACAGGGTCTGGCAGCTCGACCTCGATTTCGAGCAGTTGGCTCTTGCCGACGAACTTGACGCTGGTGTGCAGCATGAGGTTCTGCGTGACCTGATTGAAGACATCTTCTTCACTTGGCTCAGCTTTCATCGGCTTCAACAGGCCGCCCATTCCCGGGATCCATTGATCAAGGTTCAGGTCGGCCAGCCATTGGCGTGGCGTGAACCATGGCTTCGATTGCTGGCGCGGATCGGTGACCGGGTTGGTCGTCAGCTCGAGTTTTTTCACCGCTCGTTCGGCAAGGTCCCGTGATTGCAGGAGCGCCTGTTGTGTCTGCAAGTAATCAGTGGCGTTGCTGCCTGAGTCCTTGACTTGCTGGAAGGACATCAGCGGCGGGGTTTTATCGTTGAACAGCAAGGTGGTGCTGCCGACGTATTGCGGGGTGATGTTCGAGACCACAACGACCGCCAGCAAACCGCACACCAGGACAAACCATCCGATGCTCCATTTGGCGCGCCAGATCACCCTCCACAGTTTGAGAAGATCAATGGTGTCCTTGTCTTCGCTGTACTGCTGATGCAGATGCGTTTGCAGAGGACGTTCGACGTAGGTGCTAGGGCTGTTGTCCATGATTAGAAAAAGCCTTGTGCAATGGAAATGGTGTCGCCGGGGGCAATCGTGGTGTTTCGCGTGACCTCATCGGTGAGGGGCGGGCCGCCATCACCGCGCAGGATGGTCACGCGTTTGATGGAGGCTCGCTCGGTCAGTCCACCGCCCAGAGCGATGGCTTTTTCCAGGGTCAGTCCGGGTATGAAGGGATAGCTGCCGGGTTTTTTCACTTCGCCGTTGATGTAGAACGAGCGGTATTCGATCTGGCTCAAGCTGACTTTCGGGTCGTTCAGATAGCCTTGTTTAAGTCCGTTGACGATGATCTTTTCGACCTGGCCGGGCGTGAGTCCCTTGGCGGAAATCTCACCCAGGAACGGATAGGAAAATGTGCCGGCATCGCTGAGGCGGATCTTTTTAATGCTCAGCTCCGGCTCGCCGAACACGATGATGCGCAAGACATCGCCTGCGGCCAGTTTGTACTGGGTATCAGGGTCTGCTGCGTAGGTATCGGGTAGAACAACGAGTGCGAACAATAAGCCAAGGGTGCGTGAGTTCATGTCGAAACCCTCTTAAAGGCTGACGTTGAAGCTGATCTGAACAACGTTGCGGGTGTAGCTTTCGTCGTCGGCATCAGAGTCGTTGTCGCGGAATCGATAGCCGAGCTCGATGTCCAGCCAGCGGCGCATCGCGTACACCACGGCCAGGTTGTAGTCCTGATAGTTGTCGGTCCGGCTTTCGCCTTCGTAGACATAACGACCGTACCCGGCTTGTGCCACCGTGGTGATCCGTTCGGTCCAGCCATGGCGCCAACCGACCTGGGTGAAGGTGGACTTGACGGCATCGGCACCATCGTCGCCCTCGGCGAGAGCCTGGCGGGCCACAAGGGTGAATGTCGAATAAGTGCGTGGTTTCCATTGCAGGTCCACTTGCCAGGTGGGGTTGTCGAGGTCTTTGGATTCGCTGCTGTCGAAGTCCTTTTTCTCATAACCGACACGGACTTTACCGGTGGTCTTTGCGGTAATGTCCCAGACGGCACCGGCGAGTACCGCGTTGGATTTACTGCTGCGCGGGCTGTTGGGTTCCTGGTAGTCAAAATTGGTGTGGTCGTACTCGAGCAGGCCACGGGTATTGCTACCGATGCGGTGATACCAGGTACTGGTCAGGGCTGCGGTATTGCGCTCTTTGTCGTCATTGATGCCGTCGGCGTTGTCATAGCGAAGTTCCGCATAACTGGCGCCAAAATCGATCTGGTTGTCAGCGCTCCTGGCGCCGTAGGTATAGAGGCCGCCGACTCTTTTGTTATTGAGCTTGTCGTTGATGCCGTCGACCGCCGTGTCCTCGGTGCGCTCCCATTTGCGGTATTCGGCGTCGAGCTTCAGACGGTGCCGGTCGGTGAACTCCATGATGCTGTCCGCCCGCACCCGTTGTGCGGTGTTCGAGGCATCCGACTCGTCGTGATAAATGTAGCGGGTGGGTTGCCAGGTCAGTCGGGTAGCGCTGTTGCGATCTTCGGCCTTGAGTTCGAAAGAGGGCGCCAGCTTCGTGATCATCGAGGACTGTTTGTTGTTCTCCAGTTCTCGAAAGTTATCGTCATAGCTTTCTGAAAACAGAAAGGTAGGTGTGAAATCGAACCCGTAAACATCAATAGGTGCCGGATCAATACTCCAGGCCATTCCAGGGTAGAGAGAGGCCATGATCAGTGCAAAAGGGCAGCGTGAATTCAAGGCCATGTCATGGCTCCTGGAATAAGCGATCAGTCAGATATTGGATTGAAACGAGGGGTGCTGACGTTCGAGGTCACTTAGGGGCATGCTGATCGCCTGGTCCCGATTCAGAAACTGCATCAGGATCATGACGCGCTCAGCCCCATGTGAGGTGATGAAAATCCCCTCGAGTGTCGACAGTGGCCCACGGATAATTTGCAGGTGGTCGCCGGGTGTAAGGGGCGGGGCATCGTGGGATATCGATGATTCGAAACAGCGCGCACGCAGGTGCTCGATGACGTTCTCGGCCACCGTCGCAGGACCATGATTGAATTCGACGAAACGACTGACGCCCCGAGTGGAGCGTATGGGCGCCCAGTTGTCATTACCGCCAAGATGGATAAACAGATACCCGGGAAAAAGGGATTCGCGCACCCTCTGATATTTGCCGCGAATCAGGCGTTCACTCAACAGTTGGGGGTGAAATACGACATAGTTTTGTTGAAGCAGGTTGAGGTGCGCACGTTCATCCTGGTGAGGCTTGCACTGCAGAAGGTACCAGTTAGAGCGTTCGGAAGGGATTGCTGGCATGCTGGTAAACTCCGTATATATCGAAAGTTTAGGCAGGCAGTGGCTCTATAGAGGCCCGAGAAGTAATTAAGCGAGGCAGAGTTGTTGTTTTTATGGGGGGGGCGTAGATGTGTGTCAATAATGAATCAGGTAGTGTTACATCGGCGTAACAGCGTGATAATGAATGTGCGCTATATCTGACAGTCTGTTGGATATATAGCTTGAGTCATTATTCGGAGACAAAGCTACCGCACGGTCCATACGAAGGGGCCACAGGAAACAAATACTTCAGAAGTTGTCTGAGAAGCAGCGATAAAAGAACAAACTGCACTCGGATTCTGTTTCATCAGACCCGTGTAGTTATTGACCACTCGCAACAAGCTGTCAAACGTTCCTTGTCAAAAAACATGCCTTTCATCCAATAGTGTATTCGGCATTGGTTAACTTGTTGTTTTTAAAAACAATTTATTTTCCGTCAAACGGATTAAACTTTTTTAGCTATAAAGAGTCGTCGTGAAGGGCGGGAAAACCGCAAGGGTGCCCCAGTGATGGGGGCAGTTATGAAACTTGGATCCACGGTAATTGCAACGCTATAACTAACTGCCTGTAACTGGGTAAGCGGGGCGACATAATGACTATTCTCGTGACTGGCGCGGCAGGTTTTATCGGGTATCACACGGTCAAACGATTGTGCCTGGAAGGGCACGAAGTTGTTGGTATCGACAACCTCAACGCGTATTACAGCGTGGAATTGAAACACGCTCGGCTCAAGCAACTGAGCGAATTGCACGGCTTCCGTTTTCAGAGGATGGACATTGTCGATAAGCCGTCCTTGATGGCGTTATTCAAAGACAATAAGTTCACCGAGGTCGTGCATCTGGCGGCGCAAGCGGGGGTTCGTTATTCGCTGGATAACCCCGATGTGTATGCGCAATCGAATCTGGTGGGATTTCTGAACGTGCTCGAAGCCTGCCGCCACTACCGGCCTGTGCACTTGATCTATGCGTCCAGCAGTTCGGTGTATGGCGCCAACAGCAAACTCCCGTTCAGCGTCGACGACCCGGTCGATCAACCGGTGTCGCTGTACGCCGCCAGCAAGCGCGCCAATGAATTGCTTGCCCACAGCTACTGCCATCTCTATGGGATTCGTGCCAGCGGCCTGCGTTTTTTTACCGTGTACGGCCCTTGGGGACGTCCAGACATGGCGCTGTTCACGTTCACCGAAGCGATGCTCAAGGGCCGACCGATTGATATCTACAACCATGGCCAGATGGCGCGAGATTTCACCTATGTCGACGATATTGTCGAAAGCATCGCCCGTTTGCTTGCGAAGCCGCCGGTCCCGGACAAGGCGGCAAATGGCGTCAACCGGATTTTCAACATCGGGCGTGGAAAACCGGTCGCGTTGCTCGATTTTGTCGAATGCCTGGAGACGGCGCTGGGCATCACAGCGCAGCGCAATTATTTGCCGATGCAACAGGGTGATGTGATCAAGACGTGGGCCGATGTGTCAGCGCTGACAGACTGGGTCGGCTTCTCGCCCCACGTGGAGGTTGAAGCAGGCGTGAAGCAGTTTGTGACGTGGTATCGCGACTTCTATCAGGTCTGAGTCTTGCGTTTCACCTCAACACGAAATCCACCGGTTCGAGTGCCGCAGGCGGTGTGTCTCCCAGCGCTGCAAGAATTTCCCGCTCGATGTTGCGCACGATCGCGTCGATGGGCAGGTCGTTTTCGTCGCGGCCAAACGGGTCTTCCAGTTCATCACCAATCGCATCCAGACCGAAAAAGGTGTAGCTGACAATCGCCGTGAAAATCGGTGTCAGCCACCCCAGCGGTTCAGCCATTGCGAAGGGCAGCAAGAAGCAGAAGAGATAGCTGGTCCGGTGCAACAACAAGGTGTAAGCGAATGGCAGCGGTGTGTGTTTGATGCGTTCACACACGGCCTGGGCCTGGGTCAGGTGCGCCAGGTGATTGCTCATGATTGTGTAGCGCCATTCGTTGATCACCCCGGACTCGCTGAGTGTCGAACATTGCTGGCCGACCTGCTGCAAAATTTGCCCGCTGAAGTCCGGCGTGTGGTCCTCTGGGACCGGGTAAAGCCAGGGGCTACTGGCCTGCCGCTGATTTTCCAGGCGCAGTTTCGCGTTCAACGCATGGGCAAATCCGCACAAATGATGAAGCATTTTCCGGCGCTCGGTTTCGTCCTTGATGACCCGGGTTTCGCGAATCATCGAGCGAATCGCGACCATCACATCGCCCCAGGCTTTGCGGCCTTCATACCAGCGGTCATAACAGGCGTTGTTGCGAAAACTCATGAAAATCGACAGGGACAAACCCAGCAGTGTGAAGGGCGTTGCACTGACCTTGGAGAAGTAAGTCGGGTGCAAGGTCTCGACGAGCACGATGCCCGAAGCGAGCAGTGTCACCATCAGGCAGCGCAGGGCGATCTTTTTCGCGATCGAGCCCTTGATCGCACTCATGATGTTGAGGAAGTTCGGTTTGGGTCTGACGATCATGGTGTTCCGCCTGCGCAGATAACGGGTGATTCAGGTGTTCGATGTGCAACACAGTCAGGGCGGGCGCAGGCTAAGAGCCCGTAAGCAGTCCGTCCAATCACGTTGCCGACCGAGTGATCGATGGGCTCTATGACCCACACTTTTACGGCGACAGGTCGTAGACAGGCGTTGTTCACAGCGCATCGCCAAGTAATTTCAGGTATTCGGGACTCTCGGAAATGGAATTGTGGCCCACCCCCGGTATGACCCGCAGCGTGGCCACGCCTTTGGCGAAATGCGTGTAGAGCTGCTCGGTGCTTGAACGCGGTATGACTTCGTCGTGCTCCGCCGCGATCAGCAGCGTCGGTATCGTGATGTGCGCCGCGTACTTCCATGATTCAAAGCGCTCCTGAAGCAACCACTTCACCGGAAACCACGGGAACTGACGCACGGCGAGGTCTTCCAGGCTGTTGTAGGGCGTAATCAGGATCAGGCTCGAGGCCGGCCGCTGGCTGGCGAGACGCACGGCGACCCCCGAACCGAGGCTGCGGCCGACCACGGCGATGTGCGGATGAGTGTCGTAGACCTTGTCAAACAAGGTCATGGCATCGCGCTGAATCGACTCCTCCGAAGGCGAGCCGGAGCTTTCCCCGAAACCTCGATAGTGCAGCAAATAGATCGCATGCTCCGGGAAAGCCTGGGCGAAGCCGGGCAGGTTGCGAGAAACATCCTCGGCATTGCCGCCGAAATAGATCAACGCCTTCGGCCCGTCGTGGGGCCTGACCGACACCCGCACGTCCGCATCGACTACCGTCAGCTTGAGCAGCGTTTCGGGCGTCTCGATGGCGCTGGGCTGCGGGAAGTAGATGAGCGCGCGCTGAAACACGAACAGCGCCGCACAGAGCGCCAGGTACAACGCGGCCAGGATGACGACGATTAACACCAGGGTTCGTGGCATTCGGCTAACTTTAGTGGGCGACATTGACGGCTCTGGGCTGAGAAACCCAATCCACTGGATCGGAGCCAGAGTTTAGTTCATCGGTAGCGAGGCACATCGAGCCCGGCTACAGAGGAGGGCGCCCATGCCCATCGCGGCAAAATGGCTCGACGTGCAGCCCGGCGAAAGAACCGCCCTGATGCTGGGGTTCGCGTTCCATTTCTGCGTGCTGGCCAGTTATTACCTGGTGCGACCGCTGCGCGATGCCCTGGGCCTTGAGGGCGGTGCCGACAAATTGCAGTGGCTGTTCACGGCGACGTTCGTGGTGATGTTGCTGATGGTGCCGGTGTTCGGCGCGCTGGCGTCGCGGCTGCCCGCCACGCGGTTCGTGCCGTTGATCTATCGCGTGATCGCCGCGTCGATGCTGGTGTTTGGTGTGTTGATCGCCAATCACATCGCGCCGGTGGCCGTCGGGCGGGTGTTTTTCGTCTGGATCAGCCTCTACAACCTGTTCATCGTCAGCATTTTCTGGAGCGTGCTGGTCGACCGGTTTTCCAGTGAACAAGGGCGGCGGCTGTTCGGATTCATCGCGGCGGGGGGCACCCTGGGCACGTTCATCGGGCCGTTGCTGGCGGCGACCATGGCCACGCGACTGGGCCCGGTGGCGTTGACCGTCGCGGCGGCGTTGCTGCTGGAAGTCGCGGTGCGCTGCTATCGGGCGCTGCTCTCCCGGACCCAATCGCAGTCCGGCAGCCGCTTGATGGATGATCGGCGCATGGGCGGCAGCATGCTGGCCGGGATCACGTTGATTACGCGTTCGCCTTATCTGCTGGGGCTGGTGCTGTTCATGCTGCTGCACACCAGCGCCGCAACCTTGTTGTATTTCGAGCAGGGACGGATTGTGGCGGGTAGCTATGCTGATGTGGCCAGCCGGACGCAATTCTTCGCCGTGGTCGATTTGATCGTGTCGGCGCTGACCTTGGTCTTTCAACTGCTGCTGACGGCGCCGTTGATTCGGCTGGTCGGTGTCGGCGGGGCGCTGGTGGCATTGCCGCTGGCGACCATCGTGGCGTTCAGCGCCATGGCGCTGGCGCCGGTGCCCGCTACCGTCGCCCTGGCGCAGGGGCTGCGTCGTGCGGTCGAGTTCGCCATCGTGCGGCCGGCGCGTGAAGTGTTGTGGACCGTGGTCAGCCGCGAGGAAAAGTACAAGGCCAAGAATGTGATCGAAACCCTGGTGTATCGCGGCGGAGACGCCGCCAGTGGCTGGTTGTCGGTCGGTCTGACGGCATTGGGCGCCGGTTTTGGTCTGGTGGCGCTGGTGATCGTGCCGTTTGCCGGGCTGTGGGGCTGGTTATGCCTGTGGCTGGCCAGGCATCAGGAAAAACAGGCTGAAAGCAAAAAGGTGGAAGGGTCATTCCATGAGCCACACTGATCAATACACACGTCGCCAAATACTCACGCTGGCTGCCGGTGCTTCGGCGGTTTTTACCTTCGGCCCGGCCTTCGCTGCAACCACGCCGTCGAAGGACACAGGAGGCAAGAACATGCTGACCCGCGCCATTCCTTCCAGCTCCGAGCCATTGCCCCTCGTCGGGTTGGGCACCTATCGCGGGTTTGATGTCGAGCCGTCGAGCCCCGCCTACAAGCAGTTGCCCGCCGTTCTGCGCGCATTGTTCGAGAAGGGCGGAACGGTCATCGACAGCTCGCCGATGTATGGCCGGGCGGAAGAGACGACCGGTGAGTTGCTGTCGATTCATGAGCCACGTTCGCCCGCTTTCCTGGCCACCAAGGTCTGGACCCGTGGCCGCGAAGAAGGCATCGCGCAGATGGAGCAGTCCTTCAAGCTGCTGCAAACCGATCGCATCGATCTGATGCAGATCCACAACCTGCTGGACTGGCAAACCCATTTGCCGACGTTGCGCAAATGGAAGGAAGAAGGGCGCATCCGCTACATCGGCATCACCCATTACACGGCGTCGGCGTATGACGAGGTGGAAGCGGTGCTCAAGGCCGAGCCGTTGGATTTCTTGCAGATCAACTATGCGCTGGATGACCGCGGCGTCGAGAAACGCATCCTGCCGTTGTGCCGCGAACGCGGCGTGGCGGTGATCTGCAATCGGCCGTTCGGCGGCGGCAACCTGCTTACCCGTTTGAAGGACAAACCCTTGCCGCGCTGGGCGGCGGACGTGAGGGTCAACAGTTGGCCGCAGATGGCGCTGAAGTTCTTGCTGTCGCATTCAGCGGTGACCTGCGTGATTCCCGGCACCGGCAACCCGCGCTACATGGCGGACAACGCCGGCGCCGGTTTCGGGCCGATGCTGACCGGTGCGCAGCGTGAGCAGTTGATCGATATCGTCGGTTAGGCGCTAGTTATTGCTGGGGGCGATCAGCGACGATCCAGCCACACCGTCTGGGCATTGCAGAACTCGCGCACGCCGAAGTGCGACAGCTCGCGGCCAAAACCGCTTTTCTTCACGCCGCCGAAGGTGACGCGCGGGTCGCTTGCGCAGTAGCCATTGATGAACACACCACCGGTTTCCAGTTCGCCGGCCATCTGCTGGGCACGTTCGACGTTGCCGGTGTAGATCGTCGCGGCGAGGCCGAATTCGCTGTCATTGGCCAGTTCCAGCGCGTGGGTGGCATCGCGTGCGGTGATGATCGAGGCGACCGGGCCGAACAGTTCCTGCTTGAACGAAGTCATCTGGTCGGTGACATCACCGAAGACAGTCAGCTCGTAGAAGTTGCCCGGGCCTTCAGCCTTCTTGCCACCCAGCAGCAATGTCGCGCCTTCTTCCAGGGTGTCGCGCACCTGTTGATCCAGTTCATCACGCAGATCGAAGCGAGCCATCGGGCCGATGTAAGTGTCGGCGGCCAGTGGATCGCCGACCACCAGGTTGCGCGTGGCTTCGACGAACTTGCGTGTGAATTCCTCGACGATGCCTTGTTCGACGATCAAGCGTTTTGCGGCTGCGCAGACTTGCCCGGTGTTCTGATAACGGCCAATCACGGCGGCTTTGACCGCTTCGTCGAGGTCGGCATCGTCGAGTACGATGAAAGGATCCGAACCGCCCAGTTCCAGTACGCATTTCTTCAACGCTGCACCGGCCTGCGCGCCGATGGCCATGCCGGCGCGCACGCTGCCGGTGAGGGTCACCGCTGCGATGCGCGGATCAGCGATCGCCGTGGAGACGCCCTCTGGCGTGACGTTGATGACCTCGAACACACCTTCAGGGAAGTCGGCTTGCTTGAAGACTTCCCGCAGCAGGTAAGCGCTGCCCATCACGTTTGGCGCATGTTTGAGCACGTAGGTGTTGCCAGCGATCAGCGCAGGAACGGCGCCACGCAGGACCTGCCAGATCGGGAAATTCCACGGCATCACCGCGAGAATCGGGCCGAGCGGACGATATTCAATGCGTGCTTTGCCGCCTTCAACCAGGGTCGGCTCGGCGGTCAGCATGGCCGGGCCGTGTTCGGCGTACCACTCGCAGAGCTGGGCACATTTTTCGATTTCACCGCGGGCCTGGGTGATCGGCTTGCCCATCTCGAGAGTAATCATGTTCGCCATCGCTGCGGCGTTAGCGCGTAACGCTTGCGCCAGGGCGATCAAAAGCTGTGAGCGTTGCGCAACCGCTGTGCTGCGCCAGACACGGAACCCGGCAGCGGCACGGGACAGGGCGGCTTGCAGCGCCGAAGCGGATTCAAACGGGTAGTGGCCGATCTGCTCGCCGGTGGCGGGGTTGATCGAAATGGCGTGGGTGAGGCTGGAAACGTTGGTCATGGCACCGTCCTGCTAGGTGGGAATACGCTCAGGTTACGGTGGCGTTAGTTTTCTGGAAACTGAATAATGCTGAGCATATCGTTCACGTTTGGAGAATGACTTTGGATCTGGTTCAGCTGGAAATTTTCAAAGCAGTGGCCGAGCACGGCAGCATCAGCGTGGCCGCCCAACACATCCACCGAGTGCCGTCGAACCTGACGACACGGATCAAGCAATTGGAGCAAGACTTGGGCGTGGACCTGTTTATCCGCGAGAAAAGCCGCCTACGCCTGTCGCCGGCCGGTTGGAGTTTTCTCGATTACGCCCGGCGCATTCTCGACCTGGTGCAGGAAGCCCGTGCGACGGTGGCCGGTGAAGAACCCCAGGGCGCCTTTGCGCTGGGATCGCTGGAGAGCACGGCGGCGGTGCGCATCCCCGAGCTGCTAGCCGCGTATAACCAGAAACACGCCAAGGTCGAGCTCGACCTGTCCACCGGACCTTCCGGGACCATGATCGACGGCGTACTGTCGGGCCGGCTGGCCGCTGCGTTTGTCGATGGACCGGTGCTGCACCCGGCACTGGAAGGCGTGCCGGCGTTCGAGGAAGAAATGGTGCTGATCGCGCCGCTCAATCATTCACCGATCCATCGGGCGCGGGAGGTCAACGGCGAAAACATCTATGCCTTCCGCTCCAACTGCTCGTACCGCCACCACTTCGAAAGCTGGTTCAGCAAGGACGCGGCAGTGCCCGGGAAAATCTTCGAAATGGAGTCCTATCACGGCATGCTGGCCTGCGTCAGCGCCGGTGCCGGCCTGGCGCTGATGCCGCGCAGCATGCTCGAAAGCATGCCGGGCTGCACCACGGTCAGCGTCTGGCCGTTGTCGCAATCCTTCCGGTTTTTGTGCACCTGGCTGGTGTGGCGCAGAGGGACGGTGTCGCAGAGCCTGACCATGTTTGTGCGCCTGCTGGAAGAGCGCGGTGTGGTGCGGCCAGAAACCTGAATCCCTGAATAAACACAAAACCCTGTGGGAGTGAGCCTGCTCGCGATAGCGGTCTGACAGCCATGAATTCTTTGACTGACACACCCTCATCGCCAGCAGGCTGGCTCCCACATAGGTATCCGTACCTGCATCATTCAGCCTGAGCAGCGAACCATTGCATGACCTGCGCGCATGCCGGATGAGTCGCCGCCGAAGGTTGCAGGCACAGCGAATAGACGCCGCGGGTCTTCAACGGGCTGCCGAACGGAACGACCAGCACCCCGCGATCAATCGATTCCTGCGCCAGGGTCAGATCGGTCACCGCCACCCCCAGCCCACGAGCTGCCGCATCAAGCGCCAACTCGTCGAGGTTGAAGGGAATGTGCCGATAGTCCTGCAGCGGCTTGCCGTCATTGGCGGCCAGCCATTCGATCCAGGCTTGCTGGTCGGCCGAACGATGCAGCAGCGGGTATTGCACCAGATCTTCCACCGACGCCAGCGGCCGGGTTGCGCTGGCCAGGCCGGGTGCACACACCGGCACCAGCGCTTCCTCGAACAGGGTCAGGCAGGCGGGTTCGCTGGACGGTTCGGGCAGGTAGAGGATGTAGGCGTCGCTGTCGCTGGCCGGCTCGACGATCTCGGTCGCCACGGTTTCGATCGACAGGGAAATGTCCGGGTGAGAGCGATAGAAATCACTCAGTTTCGGCAACAACCAGCGCACCGCCAGCGACACATGCATGCGGATGCGGAACGGGCGTTTTTGCGGAGACAGCCGATCCTCAAGGGTTTTCAGTTGTTCAAGAATAGTGCGCGCGCTGGCCAATACCTGTTCGCCCTCCGGTGTGAGGCGAATGCTGCGGCTGCTCCTGACAAACATCGGCACACCAAAGTGGCTTTCCAGCTGCTGTATTTGCCGGCTGACGGCGCTTTGGGTCAGGCAGAGCTTATGCGCCGCTTGGGTGAAGCTGCCCATCTCAGCAACTTCCACCAAGGCCTGCATGGCTTGAAGGGAAGGCACGTGACGTATCTTATCCATGCTTTTTATGAATGGCTCAATGAGTTTATAACGTTGGTTGTAGCACCGAAGACCTAATAGATTCTAGTCCTGGCCGCCGCCGTCAGACATTGCCTATGCAATGGCCGCATGCATCGGCGAGCAGAACGACAGCATAGGCAGGTGACGCATGAAAAATGAATGTGGCTGGATCGCGCAAGCAGGATGTGCCCCGGCGCGCGAGGGTCTGATCGGCGCGCAAAAGGCCGATTGGCTGATCATCGGTGCGGGCATTACCGGCCTCAGTGCCGCCCATGCGCTGGCGCAGATGCACCCTCAGGCGCGCATCGTGGTGGTCGACAGGCAACGCGCAGCACAAGGCGCTTCAGCGCGTAATTCCGGATTTGTGGTGGCCCACGAACACCCCTCCAATGATGAATTGATCGGCAACTCCGGGTTTGCCGGGTTTGAAGTGGACACCACGATTTCCCGTGCCGCCAGTGCGGAAGTGCGCAAGGTGATCGCCCGACACAGCATCGAATGCGACTTCCGGGAGTCGGGCTATTTCTTCGCCGTCAGTGATCCCGGCAAGCTGACCCATATCGACGCCAAGCTGCACACCCTGCGGGCGCTCGGTGCATCGGCGGAGTTTTTTGAAGGTGAACAACTGAAGCAGAAACTCGGCACCCGGCATTACCGCGCCGCGATCTGGTGCGGCAAGGGCAACGCGTTGCTGCAACCGGCAAAGTACGTGAAGGGCTTGCTGGAAGCACTGCCGGAGACCGTGACCGTCTACGAAAATACCGACATCACCGGCCTCGAACGCTTGGGTAAAGGGCGAGTGCGGGCCAATGGCATCGATGGCAGCCTCGAGGCGAAGCAAGTGCTGATTTGCCTCAACGCCTTCGTGCCTCGCGCCGGCATTCAGGACAGCGGCACCTTTGCCATGGAACTCAGCGCCAGCCTGACGCGGCCGTTGAGTGACGAAGAGTTTCGCAACATCGGCAGTGTCGAGCCCTGGGGCGTGCTGTCCACCCGTCCGCTCGGCGCCACGGTACGGCTGACACCCGATCGTCGGGTGATGATCCGCAACACCGCGGAATACCGCTCGCGGGATTTGTCCGGCCCTGAACTGGCGATCCGTCGCCAGCACCATGTCCTGGGTTTACAGCGGCGTTTCCCGTGGTTGACCGAGCAGGATATCCAGCACACCTGGACCGGACACCTGAGCGCCTCGCGCTCCGGGCAGCCGTTTTTTTCCAAAGTGGAAGAGGGCGTGTTTGCCGTGGCCGGCTGCAATGGCTCCGGCGTGGCGCGCGGCACTCTTTGGGGCCGATTGCTCGCTGAATTGGCATCAGGTGTTGGCTCGCCTCTGCTCGATTCCGTGATGGATCGAGCCCAGCCTGGCTGGCTTCCGCCGCGACCCTTGCTCGACATCGGCGCGATGTTTCGGATGCGCGTCGAAGCCGTCCGGGCCAGGACAGAAATCTAGATTCCGGTTATCCCAAAAGAACAAAAAAGGTGATTGAACATGCAGGCCCCTACTATTTCCCTGATGGTTGCGCTCACGACGTTTTCAGCAGTCAGCTACGCGGCCGAAGAGGTCAATATTTCCAACTGGAACGGCTACATCGCCGACGACACCTTGAGCAACTTCACCCAGTCAACCGGAATCAAGGCCACTTACGACATTCACGACAGCAACGAAGTCCTGGAATCAAAACTGATGACCGGCAATACCGGTTATGACGTGGTCAGCCCTTCGAACCATTTCCTGTCGCGATTGATCAAGGCCGGTGCGATTCAGAAACTGGACAAAAGCCAGCTGCCGAACTGGAAAAACCTCGATCCGGCGCTGCTGAAAAAACTCCAGGTCAATGACCCGGGCAACCAGTACGGCTATCCGTACATGTGGGGCACGGCGGGTATTGGCTACAACGTCGAGAAAATCAAAGCAATCTTCGGCACCACCGACGTCACCCATTCCTGGAGCCTGATTTTTGATGAGAACAACATCAAGAAGTTGAGTGAATGCGGCGTGGCGATTATCGATAATCCGACGCAAATCCTGCCGATCACCCTCAATTACCTGGGACTGCCGCCCCATAGCCACGAGCCGGCGGATTACAAGAAGGCCGAGCAAGCGCTGCTCAAGATCCGGCCTTACGTCCAGTATTTCCATGCGTCCAAGTACGTCAGCGACCTGGCCAATGGCAATGTCTGTGCCGTGATCGGCTTCAACGGTGATGTGGTGCAAGCCGCCGCCAGTGCCAAGGAAGCGAACAACGGCATCGAGATCGCCTATTCGATCCCGGACGAAGGCTCGACCCTGTGGCTCGACATGGTGGTCATGCCCAAGAGCGCGCCCCACGAGAAGAATGGCTACGCCTACATGAACTACCTGTTGAAGCCGGACGTCATTGCCAATATCAGCAACAGCATCCACTACGCCAACCCGAACCTGGCAGCGGATACGTTGGTCAATCCGGCGGTGAAGCAGGACCTGGCGATCTACCCGCCGAAAACCGTGATGGACAAGTTGTTCACCGTCGAGGACCTGCCCGCCGCGATTGCACGGTTGAGCACACGGTTGTGGACCAAGCTGAAAACCAACACCTGACGCAAAGTTGCCTGGGTTCCGTTGACGGAACCCAGACCTCAAAGCATCACGCTCGTTTCGGCAGTTTCCAGTTCGGCCGAATGAAGTGGCAGGTGTAACCGGTGGGCAGTCTTTCCAGGTAATCCTGATGCTCCGGCTCTGCCTCCCAGAACGGGCCCGCAGGGACGATTTCAGTCACGACCCGGCCGGGCCACAGACCGGAGGCATCCACATCGGCCGCTGTGTCCTCGGCCACCGCTTGCTGCTCTTCGTTCAGATAGAAAATCGCCGAGCGGTAACTGAGGCCTATGTCGTTACCTTGGCGATTGGCGGTCGACGGATCGTGAATCTGGAAGAAAAACTCAAGGATCTGGCGGTAGCTGGTGATGGCCGGATCAAACACGACCTCGATCGCTTCGGCGTGGGTGCCATGGTTGCGGTACGTGGCATTGGGCACATCGCCGCCGGAGTAACCCACGCGCGTCGACAGCACGCCTTTTTGTTTCCTTATCAGATCCTGCATGCCCCAGAAGCAGCCGCCGGCCAGAAGGGCGGTTTCAGTTTGCGTGGTCATCGCTTACTCCTCAGTGTTCATTGATGTGATCAGGTTATTGCGCAGGGGCTCGATCGAGGTCTGCAGTGGCGTGAACTCATTCTGCATCAGACCGGTCGCGCCCGAAAACCTCGTTTCTGCCTTCCGACGGGTCGACGTGCACGGACACGTCGAACCCGCCGCGCGGTGTGTCACGCCGTGAGGACTTTCAGATCCACGTCGATGTTGCCACGGGTTGCCTTCGAGTACGGGCAGATCTGGTCGGCGGTGTGGGCCAATGTCTTTGCAACGTCGTCCGCCAGGCCGGGCACGCGCAGGGTCAAACGAGCTTGAAGGAAGTACTCCGCACCGGTCTGACCGACGTCGACTTCGATGTCGACGGACATGTCCGCCGGCAGCACCACGTTCAGGTCATTGGCCACCAGCCCGACGGCGGCGGTGTAGCAGGCCGACCATGCACCGGCGAACAATTGCTCGGCGGCCGGGTGCGGCTGGGTGGCGGCGAACACGTGCGCAGGCTGGGCGTTGCCGGGCGACGAGAGGGCGATGTCGAGGCTGCCGTTGTGGCCGCGCGAGGTGCTGCCGGTGCTGCTGGCGGTGGTGTGGGTTTTGCCGGTGGCCAGTACTTTTTCGATCTTGCTCATGGATGATTACCTGAATGTTTCAATATTTGGTGTTCGTATGCGCTTACATCGCATGCGATATATAAGATATTTCTAGAAAGCCAATTGATGTCAAAGCTTCGCGGTGTATCAGGCCGTGATGACGTTCAGGGCCACGTCAATGTTGCCGCGGGTTGCTTTGGAGTACGGGCAGATCTGGTCGGCGGCGTGGGCGATTTCTGTTGCGACACCCTGCTCCAGACCTGGAGCGCGCAGCGTCAGGCGTGCCTGGAGGAAGTAAGCGTCGCCGGTCTGGCCCAGGTCGACTTCGATATCGACGGACAAATCCGAGGGAAGCTCAACGTTGCGCTGTTTGGCAGCAAGACCGACGGCGGCGATGTAGCAGGCCGACCAGGCACCGGCAAACAGTTGCTCGGCTTTCGGGTGTGGCTGAGTGCCTTTGAATTCATGAACGGGCTTGTCGCTGCCGGGCGACGAAAGCACGATGTCGAGGCTGCCATTATGGCCGCGCGAAGTGGTACCCGTGCTGCTCATGGTGGTGTGGGTTTTGCCGGAGGCCAGGACTTTTTCGATCTTGCTCATGGGATGAATCCTCAAAGGTGCAGTAAGGTTTGGTTGTATGGCGTATACGTTTGTATCGTATGCGATGGAAATAATACTCGCGCAGTTGCCAATTGAAGTCAATAGGGGAAAGGCCTGCTTGGCGACAAACGGTCGGATGGGAAGGAAGTGGCATTGGCTCCCGGTTATTCGTACAACGAAAAAGCCCGCACAGGGCGGGCTTCGAAATCGAGTAGGTGGCCAGCGCTGGTCTCTGGCTTACAAGGTTTATCAGGCTTCTGACAGAACAGTTTTGTGCTGTCCTGCTTCACACGGCATAAGGGCTGGACCTCACCTCGGAGATCTTTCTAACCGTGTACCCTTAGGAGCGCGCCCCACGCTTCCTCGCTATCCTCTTGCGCATCAGTCTGCGTCTTCACCTACAGGTTTTAGAATAGCAAAGGCTGCGAATCGCAAACCGGACTTTTTAGACCGATTTCATCCTTGGGCAACGGCGGCAGGATGGATAAATGCTCAGGGAACAACCCGGTACCGCCTGCCGGGAAGGCAGGCCGCCATGGGGCCCGGCTTAAACCAGATTGAGGGTGACGTCGATGTTGCCACGGGTTGCTTTGGAGTAAGGGCAGGTCTGGTGGGCAGCATCCACTAACGCCCGTGCGACGACAGGATCAAGGCCAGGAAGGCTGACATTGAGGCGAGCCTGGAGGAAGAAGGCGTTGTCGGTCTTGCCCAGATCCACTTCGGCATCAACGGCGACGCCGCTCGGCAAGGTCACCTTCAGCGCGGCAGCCGCTTTACCGATCGCGCCGATGAAACAGGCCGACCAGCCAGCAGCCAGCAGCTGTTCCGGGTTGGTGCCAGCCCCTGAAGAGCCTGGCGGGGAAAGCTTGATGTCCAGACGCCCATCATCGCTTCGCGATTCGCCGTCGCGGCCGCCAGTGGTGTGGGTCTTGCCGGTATACAGCACGGTGTCGATTTCATTGATCATGACGGGTTCCTGCTAAAGGGTTGGGGGCCTCACCGTTTATGTCGCCGCGTTACGGACGAACGGGAGAAGCCCCACTTTTCCACCTTTATGTAGTGCCTATATGTCCTGATCCGCTGGTTGTGTATCGCTGTGTAAGATCGTCAGCGAACATACACACCGATACAAACCCGTTACGCCTGCCAGTTTTTTCGGTGAGCCGGTGCGCCCAATGGCGAACTGGTTGCGCCACCGTCGACGACAATCTCTGCGCCCACGACATTCGAAGAGTCGCTGGAGGCGAGGAACAAGGCGACGGTGGCCACTTCTTCAGCTTCGCCAATGCGACCGAGCGGGATGGTGGTGTTCAGTTTTTCCTCCAGCGCATCCATGCCCACTTTTGCCGTGTGGGGGTCCCAGACCGGTGTGCGTGCAGCCCCGGGGGTAATCTGGTTGACGCGAATGCCACGCGGCGCAAATTCTGCGGCCATCACCCGTGTCATCGAGCGAACGGCGCCCTTGCTTGCTGCGTAGGCGCTGTAACCCGGCCATCCCATGACGGCATGCACCGACCCGTTCAATATGATCGAAGCGCCCGGGTTGAGATGCGGTTCGGCTGCCTGCACGGTGAAAAACGTGCCGGTGAGGTTGGTCTGGATGATGGTCTGGAACGTTTCCAGCGAGGTGCCGCCGACCGGGGTCTGTCCGGCAATGCCAGCATTGGCGAACACGATATCCAGCTTGCCGAATGCCGCGACGGCTTCTGATACGGCGCGCTCGATCTCTTTCACGTCGGTCAGGTCCGCCTGGATCGCCAGCAGGTTGGGACCCAGCGCTTCCCGGGCTTCATCCAGGGTTTTTTGACTGCGCCCGGTGATCGCCACTTTTGCGCCTTCAGCGATGAACAATTTGGCGGTGGCCAGGCCCAGGCCGCTGTTGCCGCCGGTGATGAATGCAGTTTTTCCAGCCAGTTTCATTGGGAATCTCCTACGGTTTTATCATGCAACCATTGAGGGCGAAATCACTGTGCGTCTGGCACAGGGAATCACTCGAAATCGGGTTGTAGGTTTCATTATGAAACCAACGGAAGTGATTTTTACCAGTATGGGTTGTATTATGCAACCACCTGCCATCTGACCGAATTTGCGTCAGCGTTGGCACCCTTTTGGTGGAGGTTCGTTTACGTGAAACGCAAAAGCTTGCAGGGCAGTCCGTGTCCGGTCGCTCGATCCCTGGACCTCATTGGCGATTGGTGGTCCTTGCTGATCATTCGTGACGCGCTCTCAGGCACAAGGCGCTTCAGCGATTTTCAGAAAAGCCTCAATGTCGCGAAAAACATTCTGAGCACCCGCCTCAAAGGCCTGGTGGCAGAAGGTGTGATGCGGATGGAGCCGGCGGCTGATGGAAGTATCTACAAGGAGTACGTGCTCACTGAAAAGGGCAGGGCCTTGCAAACCGTCCTGATTGCCTTGTCGCAGTGGGGCAACGAGTTTTTGTACGAACCCGGCGAAGCGGGATCCGTCATGGTCGACGCACAGGATCGTCAGCCCATCCAGAAATTGCAGTTGGTTTCAACGGACGGGCGACGTCTCAAGCCAGAAGATATCGTGACCAAATTCGGCGTTGCGCATTGACGCGCATCTGCGGTTGTATCCGAACGTATCCCCGGCGCCGGTAGTTACCTGGGCATACAAAACCATGCTGTTCTCGACACTTGCGCGATACACCGCGACCTCGTAATGAAGCCACCGCAACCGCGGCATTCATTGGAGAATTGCGATGTCCCGTATCACATCCCGTCACACCGCAGGCCTGCTCGGCATCGCCCTGGCTGCCGCCGTATCACTTAACGCTTTCGCGGCTGAAGAAGCCAAAGCGCCGGCGCAAGCCACTCCGGCAAAAAGCTGGCAGACAGGCCTTCACCGCACGGACCTGGTGCGCCAGGACCTCGACATTTCCAAGGGTGAGGTGATTCAGGTGCGTGTCGATTTCGACCCGGGCGTCACTTCCCCCAAGCATTCTCATCCTGGGGTGGAAGTCGCTTACGTCATCTCGGGCACGTTTGAGTATCAACTCGAAGGGCGGGCGCCCGTCACGCTCAAGGCCGGTGACTCCTTGTACATCCCCGCAGGCACTGCGCATGTCGCGAAGAACATCGGTGACGGCAAAGCCTCGGAGCTGGCGACGTACCTCGTGAAAAAAGACACGCCGCTGTTGATCCTGGAAAAATAAGCGATAGCCGCCCGATGCACTGCATCGGGCGTCTTCGTTAAAGGGTATTCAGATCCCGACCGTCTCCCCTGGCCAACCCGCCTGACGCAAGGCCTTGAGCAGTGTTTTCGCGTCCAGACCCGGCACGGTGTGGCCGTTACCTTCAGTCGTTTCAGCGGCCAGCACGGCGTTGATGATCGCTTCCTCCACCGCTTCAGTCGCGGCCAAAAACAACTCGCTGATGTGGTCGTTGTTGACCATGCTCAGGTTGTCGCAAGTAGGCGCACCTTTCCCTTCGTAAGCGGCCGGTGGCACGTGTTGGTTGCCGGTGGCGAAGGCAATGAAAATGTCGCCGCTGTGGTCTTCGTTGCCGCCGCCGGTACGGGCAAGCCCGAGGCTGGCACGCTGTGCGAGGCGTGTGCATTGATGCGGCAGCAGCGGCGCATCGGTGGCCAGGCAAACGACGATCGAGCCCATGCCCGGATAAGGCAGCGATGCCCTGAGGAACGGTGAGTCAGCCTGTTCCATATAGCGACCGACCGGGTAACCGTCGACGCGCAGTTCATTGCGAATGCCATGGTTGGCCTGGACGATCGCACCGACGGTCCAGCCTCCCTGCGCCTTGCTCAATTGGCGCGAAGACGTGCCGATGCCACCCTTGAATTCGTGACAGATCATCCCGCTGCCACCGCCCACTGCGCCTTCCGTCACCGGTCCGCCGACGGCATTGCGCTGGGCCTCGGCCACATGTTCGGGCTTCACATGAAAACCGTTGATGTCGCTGAGCAGACCGTCAAAGGTTTCCAGCACCACCGGCATGTTCCAGTAAAGTCGTCCGTCATCGGGCTGAGCCTCGCGATCCAAAGCAATCAGCGCATCACGCACCACGCCCAGGCTGTGGGTGTTGGTGAAGGCGATCGGGCTGGTCAGCAGGCCGGCTTCACGAATCCACTCAAGCCCCGTGGCGTCACCGTTGCCGTTGAGCACATGGACGCCGGCAAAACACGGTTGCTGATTGGTGGACCCGGCACGCGGTTCGATCAGGGTCACGCCGGTATAGATGTCACGGCCATTGGCGGTCCGTCCGCGCACATCGCTGTGGCCGACGCGCACGCCGGGCACATCGGTGATGGCGTTGAGGGGGCCGGGTTGCAGCTGGCCGAACTGGATGTTCAAGTCGCGGGCACGTGGTTTCATCGTTTCTCTCATCTTGAATTTATTCAAAAAATGCGTGGCTGATGCGATCCCTGTAGCAGCTGGGATTACTGCCCGTTCTTCACCTTGCTCCAGATCCGTGTGCGCACCCGCTCGGTGGCCGGCGGCAACGGTTGAAGGGTGAACAACGTGGCCAGTGCTTCGGCCGACGGATAAACAGCGGGGTTGTTGCGGGTCGCTTCGGCCACCAGCGGTGTCGCGCTGCGGTTGCCGTTGGGGTAGGACAGGTGATCGCTGACCGGGGCGATGACTTCGGGGCGCATCAGGTAGTCGATGAAGGCCAGGCCTTGCTCTGGATGCGGTGCGTCCTTGAGCAGCACCAGCGTGTCGAACCAGACCGGCGCACCTTCCTTCGGCAGGCTATAAGCGATCTTCACGCCATTCTTGGCCTGCTCGGCGTTGGTCTTGGCTTCGAGCATCGCGCCGGACCAGCCCACCGCCACGCAAATGTTGCCGTTGGCCAGGTCGCTGATGAACTTGGAGGAGTTGAAGTAGGCGATGTGCGGCCGCAGCTTGAGCAACAGCGCTTCGGCCTTTTTATAGTCCTCGGGATTGGTGCTGTTCGGTGGCAAGCCCAGGTAGTGAAGGGCGACCGGCAGCATCTCCGACGGCGAGTCGAGCATCGCCACGCCGCACTGGCCGAGCTTGGCCAGGTTCTCTTCGTTGAACACCAGGTCCCAGGAATCCACCGGCGCCTTGTCACCCAGCGCGGCCCGAACCTTGTCGATGTTGTAGCCGATGCCGTTGGTGCCCCACAGGTACGGCACGGCGTACTGGTTGCCCGGATCGTTGTTGGCCAGTTTCGCCAGCAGCTCGGTGTCCATGTTCTTGAAATCCGGCATCTGTGCGCGAGGCAATGGCGCCAGGGCGCCGGCCTTGATCAGGGTCGGCAGGCTGAAGTTACTCGCCACCACCACGTCGTACCCGCTGCGGCTGGTCAGCAGTTTGCCTTCCAGCACTTCGGCGCTGTCGAAGGTGTCGTAAACCGGCTCGATTCCGGTGTCGCGCTTGAAGTCGTGCAAGGTGGTGGGGCCGATGTAGTCATACCAGTTGTAGACATGCACCGTGGGCCCCTCGGCAGCGAGCGCCGACAGCGAAACGCACAAACAGGCGCTCAGTCCAAGATTGATCTGTTGACGGCGACGACTCATGATGCGGCACTCCTGGCCTGCTGCAGGCCGGTGATGAACAGGTGCTTGCAGCGTATCGGCAGGCGGGGTACACACCCATTCCCATCATGGGTTACTCGAAAGGGGTAGTGCGTGGACGCGTTGTTGAAAGAGTTGCCGGTGCACCAGGGGCTGGCGCGGGTATTTGGCGCGTTGGGTCACGACGGTTTCTGGCGCGCGCTGGTCGACACGCTGCGGCTGCTGGTGCCGCTGGACAACGCACTGGTGGCGGTGATGCGGGAGGGGCGAGTGCCTCGCTTGTTGATCGACTTCGACTCAAAAGGTGGTGCCACCGAACACGAAGAACTGGCGGACTACAGCGCCGGCATGTACCTGCTCGATCCGTTTTACCAAGCGGCTTGCGCGGGCATTGCCGATGGCCTGCACAGCCTTGACTCGGTGGCCCCCGACCAGTTTCAGCAGAGCGAGTATTACCTGAGCTACTTCCGCTCGGTGGTCGGCGGTGACGAGTTGCAGTTCATGATCAACATCGACGGCGCCGTGCTCGGCTTATCGCTGGGTCGCTCGACGCGGTTCACGCTTGATGAGCAGGGGCGGTTGCTGTGCGTGCGCGATTGGGTGCTGTCGGCCATGCGCCGGCATCAGCAATTGATGCCGCCAGAAGGCACGACTGCCGAAGCCGTGGCCGGTGATCTGGCAACCTTGCTGGATCGCTTCGATGCGCGATTGTCCGTGCGGGAAGTCGAAACGGCTCGACTGATTCTCCAAGGCTTCTCCAGCAAAGCCATTGCCCAGCAAATGGGCATCTCGCCGGAGACAGTGAAAGTGCATCGACGCAACCTCTATCACAAGCTCAATGTGAACGGTCACGGCGAGCTGTTTGCGTTGGTGTTGCAGCCGCGTTGATCCATTACGAATCACCCCATCCCCCTGTGGGAGCGAGCTTGCTCGCGATTGCGGTTTATCATTCAACACAGATACCGGCTGACCCACCGCCATCGCGAACAAGTCGCACCGTCGCACCGTCGCTCCCACAGGGACCGGACTCAATCGCCGAGTGTGAACACCAACGCCTTCAACCCGCATTCAACATCAGCATCCGGAAACTCCGGCGGATTCTCCAGCCGCCGCTCAAACCGCAAACCCGGCGCTTCACGCATCACGCCATCAATCAGGAAGTCCGCCCCGAACGCCGGATCGTTCATGCACGCCAGCACCGTCCCTTGGGGGCTGAGCAACTCCGGCAGCCGACGCAATACGCGCTGGTAATCCTTGGTCAGCAGGAAACTGCCTTTCTGAAAGGACGGCGGATCGATGATCACCAGATCATAAGGGCCCTTGCCGATCACCTTGCCCCAGGACTTGAACAAGTCATGGCCGAGAAAACTCACCTTGCTCATGTCGTGGCCATTGAGCCGATGGTTGTCGCGACCACGGTTCAGCGCCGGGCTGGACATGTCCAGGTTGACCACGTGTTCGGCGCCTCCCTCAATGGAGGCGACCGAAAAGCCGCAGGTGTAGGCGAACAGATTCAACACGCGCTTGCCATCGGCATTGGCCCTTACCCAGTCGCGACCGTAGCGCATGTCGAGGAACAACCCGGTGTTCTGCTTGCGGCCCAGGTCCACGCGATAACGCAGGCCGCCCTCGGTGATGATCAATTCCTCGATCGCTTCCCCAAGCAGCCATTCGGTGGTGCTTTGCAGCAGGTAGCGGTGTTGCAGCAACAGGGTCTGCGCCCCTGACTGTTGCCACTGCGCCGATTCAGTGACCGCCATCAGCAACCGCTTCAACTCTTCCAGATGCGCTGCTTCAGGTTCCTTGAACAGCGACACCAGCACCACCCCCTGCAGCCAGTCGACGGTCAATTGCTCCAGCCCAGGCCAGCACCGGCCCCGGCCATGGAACAGCCGGCGGGTTTCTGCGGGTGCATCGGCCAGGGCCGTCAGCAAATGGTCGTGAAGGGTGGAGAGAGCGTCAGCGTTCATCGGGCAGGGGCCAGCAAAATTGTGGGGGCGGCATTTTAAACACAATTGTGGGCGGGCGAACGGCTGCGATGGTCGGGATGTACGCAGAATATTCAAGACGCGTGTATCAAAAATGAATTTCCGCCGAGTCCGCTGCTCATACCTGATAGACAGCGGATTTGAGCCGCGAAATCACTTATGCGATCAGGGAGTGGAAAGTCATGTGTCCAATACCGACGGCGGGCGAGCACCTTCCTGACGGGTTGATTCTGGTGGTTGAAGATGACCCGCTGATTCTGGAATTTCTCTGCGAAATTCTTCAGGAGGAAGGTTTCAAGGTTGAACCGCACGCTAGCGCGGACGCCGCATCGGTTTACCTGGAGTTGCACGCGAACGAGGTGGGTCTGTTGCTCACGGACATCACCATGCCTGGAAAGCGTAACGGCGCCGATCTGGCCAATGAGTTTGGCGATCGCTGGCCCGACAAGCCGATCATGATCATGTCCGGTTTTGAAACCCCCGAATCCTCCGGGGTGCGGCATGCGGTGTCGTTCATCAAGAAGCCCTGGGCGTTGGGACAACTGCTGGATTGTGTCGATGGGGCCCTCAAGTCGCGAAGGACTCTGTAGGTCGTGTACATTGACGGACCTGCCTGACACACGAAGGAAACGCATCCTTGTCTGCCGACGAATTCGTTTTTAATACCCCGTATCGTGCGTTCCTGTTCGACATGGACGGCACCGTTCTCAACTCCATCGCCGCTGCCGAGCGTATCTGGACCACCTGGGCCTTGCGCCACGGCGTGGATGTCGAGTCCTTCCTGCCGACCATTCACGGCGCACGCGCCATCGACACCATCAACCGTCTGGCGTTGCCCGGGGTGGATGCCGAAGCAGAAGCCAACTGGATTACCGAGGCGGAAATCGAAGACGTGGAGGGGATAGTCGAGGTGGCTGGCGCGGCAGATTTCCTCAGGTCCTTGCCGGCGAATCAGTGGGCAATTGTCACCTCTGCACCAAGAGCACTGGCGTTACGCCGAATGGCGGCGGCGGGGATTCCCGAGCCTGGTGTCATGGTCACGGCCGAAGATGTCAGCGCTGGCAAACCGGATCCTGCGGGCTATCGACTGGCGGCTAAGCGCTTAGGTGTTGAGGTGACCGATTGCCTGATCTTTGAAGATGCCACTGTCGGGATTCTTGCGGCGGAGGCGGCAGGGGCGGACCTTGTGATCATTACCTCGACCCATGACCATCCGATTCAGACACCACATGCGACGTTGGCCGGCTATGACTCCGTTTCGCATCGAGTGGATGGCGATGGCCGGCTCTGTCTACGTTCTTCGTAATCAACACCATCCCCTGTGGGAGCGAGCTTGCTCGCGATGAGGGGCTGACATTCAACATTTATGTTGACTGACACTCCGCCATCGCGAGCAAGCTCGCTCCCACATTGGATTTTCGGTGCTAATAAAACCCGGGGATCAGCCGCCAGCTACGGGCGCAGTACGCCTCATATTCACCCCCGAACTGTGCCCTCAGTAGCGCCTCTTCCGAGTGAATCCGGGCAATCAACGGAATCACCGTCAGCGCCGCCAGCAGCAACCCGACCCCCGAGCGAAACGCCAGCGCCCAGCCCACGGCGATGACCAACATCCCCAGGTAACTGGGGTTGCGCAAGCGACGATAAATCCCGTCGGTGACCAGACTGTGCCCCGGCTGAATCGCCACCAACCCGCTAAACCGCTTGCCCAGCACAAACACCGGCCACATCCGCAACGCGCCGCCGACGATGAACAGCAACGCCCCCACCCAGCGCACACCCACGCCACCGAAGGTCCAGAAATCGATCCGGTCGGTGTAGGCCGGCAGGTACCCACTCAAAACTCCGATGATGCCGAACGCCGGCAGCACCCAGCGATTGGCCCGGTCTTCACGTTCGCCGGAGCTCAGGTTGACCTCGGTGAACAGCGAGGCCACGGCCATCACCAAGGTTGCGACGGCAACCACCACCAGCGGCGCATGGGCGAAAAACGCCGCAAACCCGCCCAGCCCCCACACCGCGAGACCGAGGTAGGCGAGGGTGGAAACGATGGCGAAAAACGCCAGCCTGGCCGAGATTTTCATGAGCACCGATTCCAGTTGTTGAGCGATCTCCTCAGTGTAGAAGGTCATGCCGATTCGCCGGTTTGGGCTAGCCTGAGTGAACGGTTCGATCAGGCAAAAGGAAAGGCGCATGGGCCATTCAATGCTGGCTTATAAAACACCCCCGGGAGGTGCTCGTCGCTTGATAGCGATTGTGATGTTCCTGGCGGTCATCGGCGGCGTTGCCGCTTGCTCGACACCCTCGCTCGAACCCTTTTCAGCGCTTGTTCTGCCTCCGTCGGCACTCCCGTCCGACCGTCTCATCGCGCGATTCATGGGCGTATCGACCCTGATGCTCAGCGATGGCCATACATCGATCATGACCGATGGCTTCTTTTCGCGTCCGGGATTGCTGAGGGTAGCGCTGGGCCGGATAGGGCCGGACTGCGCGCGCATCGATACGGCGTTGCGCACTCTCGGCTATCCGACGTTGGCGGCGGTGATGGTGGCGCACGCTCATTACGACCATGCGCTCGACTCTGCCGTGGTCGCCTCGCGCACGGGGGCGGTGCTGATAGGGTCGGCATCGGTCGCCAACATCGGATTGGGGGCGGGGCTTGCACCCGGACGGATCAAAACTGTCGAAACACAACAGACTTTCGAGTTCGACCCGTTCAAGGTGCAAGCCTTCCCGTCGCCACACTCTCTGGACGCAAAATTCCCCGGGATCATTGACGCGCCTCTGAATCCACCGGCCAGAGCCAGTGCATACAAGGAGGGCGGTAATTACTCTTACTTGATCGAACAACACGATGGCCTGCGGATTCTCATCCACCCCAGTGCCAATTTCACCAAAGGCCAGTTCAACAACGTCAAGGCCGACGTTGTGTTTCTGGGCATCGGTATGCTCGGCAAGCAAGACCTGCAGTTTGCCCGGGACTACTGGCATGAAGTGGTGCAAGTCACCGGCGCACGGCTGGTGATTCCGATCCACTGGGATGATTTTTTCGAGCCGCTCGACAAGGGCTTGCACCCCATGCCTGCGTGGATGGACCCATTCGAGGTGGCGATGCAAAGGCTGATGCCAATGGCCCTGGCCGATGGCGTGGCCCTGCGGCTGATGCCGCTTTATCAAGCGGTCGACCTGCGAGCAGCGCTTCCCGCGCCCTGACGCTTATGCCGTCATCGGCGACCTGGCATTACGCCGAATCACCTGCGGCGGTTGGCCGAACGCCCGGAGGAAGGCTTCGCGCATGCGGCGACGGTCGGTGAAGCCCGCCTCGGCGGCGATCTGGTCGAGGGTCAGCCGTCCGCGCTCGAGCATTTGCCGCGCCGCCTCCAGGCGCAGGTTTTCGATGGCCTTGGCCGGGGACTGCCCGGTCTCGGCGCGAAACGTCCGGCTGAATTGCCGTGGGCTGAGGCGTGCCACTTCCGCCAGTTGCTCCACCGATAACGCCGATGTCAGGTGTTCCCGGGCGTAGCCGAGGACGGTCTGAATACGGTCGGATTTCGGCTCCAGTTCCAGCAAGGCCGAATGCTGCGACTGGCCACCCGCGCGGCGCTGGTACATCACCAGTTTCTGCGCCACGGCACGGGCCAGGTCGGCGCCATGATCCTTTTCAACCATGGCCAGCGCCAGGTCGATGCCCGCGGTCATGCCGGCGGAGGTCCAGATGGAACCGTCGACCACGTAAATACGGTCATCTTCCACTTTGATCGAGGGAAACCGCGCTTGTAGATCCCGCGCATAGGCCCAATGCGTGGTGGCCCGCCGACCGTCGAGCAGGCCGGCCTGGGCCAGCACGAATGCCCCCGAGCAGATCGACGCCGTGCGCCGGGCAGTTTTCACGCTGTCGCGCAGGTACGCCAACACACCCTCGGGCGCCTGCTCGAGAATCGAATCGCCGCCGACCACGATTACGGTGTCAAACACCCGCTTATCAAACGCCTGAGTGCCGACACTCAAACCGCCGGAAGCCCTTAAGGAACGGCCATCCTCAGAGATCACGCTGACCTCATAAAGCGCTTCACCAGCGCTGAAGTTGGCGTATTCGAACACCGGCATCGCCGCCAGCGCCATGGACTGGAACCCCTCGAAAACCATGAACGCCACGGAAGTCATGATGGTGCCCTCAAAGCCAATGTCCGAAAAACGTACTTTAAACGTCATTTGAGACGAGCGTCAGTCAATTTATAACGGTTCACACCCGGCGACCTTATCGCCTTACTGTGAAGGAAATTGAACATGGCCCTTTCATCCAAAGGCACTGCACTGATCACTGGCGCTTCGTCTGGCATCGGCGCGGTCTACGCCGACCGTCTCGCCCGGCAGGGTTACGACCTGATTCTGGTCGCCCGCAGCCAGGGCAAACTCAACGCTTTGGCCAATCATCTGAGCAACGAAACCGGCCGCGCCGTGGAAGTGGTCGCTGCCGACCTCAAAGACAAGGCCGACCTGCTGCGAGTTGAAAGCATTCTGCGCAACGACGCGAGTATCACCTTGCTGGTCAACAACGCCGGTGTTGGCGCAGTGATGCCGTTGCTCGGCAGCCCGGTGGACGACATGGAAGCCATGATCAGCCTCAACGTCACCGCGCTGATGCGTCTGTCCTATGCCGTGGTGCCTGGCTTCGTCGCACGGGGCACCGGCACCGTGATCAACATTTCCTCCATCGTCGCCGTCGCTCCGGAAATCCTCAACGGCGTTTACGGCGGGAGCAAGGCCTTCGTGCTGGGCCTGAGTCAGTCAATGCACCATGAGTTGGCCGACAAGGGCATTCGCGTTCAGGCGGTGTTGCCCGGCGCGACCGCCACCGACTTCTGGAGCGAGGCCGGCAACCCGGTGGAAAACCTGCCGCAAGAGATCGTGATGTCCGCCGAGGACATGGTCGATGCCGCGCTGGTCGGCCTGGCGAAGGGTGAAGTGGTGACCATTCCGGGCCTGCACGAGGGCGACAAATGGGACGCTTACGAAGCCCAGCGCCAAGTGCTGTCAGGCTCCTTCGGCCACTCATCAGCGGCACCGCGCTACCGGTAAACCGATAACCCTGGGGCAGGGTGAACTAAGCTTGGATAAGGATCGTTCATCACCGGCTCGTCGAAACCTCGACAAGCCGGTGCTGCCAAAGGGAGCACACAATGCTTCACATCAGAACGCCTTTGATTCTGCACCCGGGCTTGTCAACGCCGACCCGGCGCATCTGGCTCAAGCTGGAAAACCTGCAACCCAGCGGATCGTTCAAATTACGCGGCATGGGCCTTCTGTGCAGTCAGGCAAAGGCCCAGGGCAAGCGCAAAGTCGTCTGTCCTTCCGGCGGCAACGCTGGTTTTGCCACCGCCATGGCCGCCGCTGCCCTAGGCCTGAAAGCCTGCATTATTGTGCCGCACACCACCCCGGAAACCACCCGCGCCAGGATCAGGAAAACCGGCGCCGAGGTCATTGTTCACGGCAAGGTCTGGGATGAGGCCAACCAACGGGCCAAAGCGCTTTCACAGGATGCAGATACCGAATACGTGCCAGCCTTCGATCATCCCGTGTTGTGGGAAGGGCACAGCACCCTGATTGATGAAGTCCTCGAGGATTGCCCACAAGTCGATGCGCTGGTGACGTCGGTGGGTGGCGGCGGATTGCTGGCGGGCCTGCTGACCGGATTGATTCGCCACCATCGCATGGACTGCCGGATCATCACCTGCGAAACCCAAGGCGCGGCCTCATTTGCCGCCGCCATCGAGGCCGGACATCCCGTCAGGCTGCCGCGTATCGACACCGTTGCGACATCGCTGGGCGCTGCGAAAGTGGCCGCGTGGCCGGTGCGGCACATCCTCGACTTTCCTCACGAATGCGTGGTGCTCAGTGATGACGAGGCGATCATGGGCGTGGTGCGTTACGCCAACGACCTGCGTCAGTTAGTCGAACCGGCATGCGGTGTTTCATTGGCGGTGGCGTACCTGGACCATCCGGCGATCGCCGAAGCCCATGACGTGGTGATTGTGGTGTGTGGCGGGGTCAGCATCAGCGCGCAGCTGGTGGCCGGGTGGGCGCGCTTGTCCGCGGGGTGAAGCAAAAGGGCAGGGCTGGAGACTATCAGGCTGTCCCGAGCCCCACCGTTACCTTTTCAACCTTCATTGGCCAGCAGCAGCGCCTTCCTGGATGAGGATGGCTCTGGCGAGCTCTTCGTCGCTGGCTTTGAGTCCGGGATTTTCCTGGCGAATCTGATTCAACACCGACTCCAGGTACACACCGCGAATCGTACCGCCACTGGCCACGAAGCTGGAGGCGTCATCACGGGCGGGAATCGCCAGTTTGTGGTCCTTGAACGTCGAGTACAGCGATGCGGAAACCCCCGCAGAGGTGGCGACATCGCCTGCGTCCACTTTGGCGAAGGCCGAACCGAAGGGCAGACACAACATGAATGAGGAGATGATAATCAGACGGCGCATAGCGGTGTCCTCTGAAGCGTGAAGCAAAAAAGGAAGTACCTCATCATTTAGGATGCCCGGTGAACGTCAGGAGTTCCCTGTCGATGCGTTATCCGCATCTTATCGTTCAAAACCGCAGCGTTGCTCCAGTGGTCAGCCACTGATCGCGCTCCCCCGTCAAGTTGCGGCCCACCACCAGATCGACGTCGATGCGCTCACCGACATGCAACCTCGGCCCGGCCTGCCACGCCTGTTCGCCGCCTTGTTGGCCGTAGCGTTCAGCAATCAGCGTCAGGGAACGGGCCAGGTCGTATTCGACGCCGGTTCCCCAGGTCCAGCGATGGTTTTGCTCGCCATCGTCATAGGCATGGCTCCAGCCGGCATTGAGGTTCAGGCGCAGGGTTTCGATCGGTTGGTAGGTGAATGGCAGATTCAGGTCGACGCCATCGAAGGCGTGGGCCCGATTGAAGGCAAAGTGAGTCGAACCCGCCAGCGCCCACTCAAGGCCAAGGTCTTCCCGTGAGAATAGTTGCGCCTTGAATTGCGGGCTCAACTGGTTTTCCGAGTCCCCGTCGTCGCGGCTGTGCTGCACGGCGGCGCCGAGTTGTACGTTGGGCAGGCCTTTGAGCGTGCAGTCCTGTGACACCACGCTGGTACTGGATGAACCGTGCCGACCGTTCTGATACCAGGTGTCGATGTTGCATTCGCCGGGCGCATTGATTCCGGCGTCATCCACCGTATACGCACCGCCGGCAGCGTTGGCGCTGGAGATGATGCTGAGCACCGCAATCAGGCTCAGGGTGACGCTGACGAACAACAGATTGCGGCGCAGGCGCCGGCCTTGAGCGGCTGGCAGACTGCGCACGAAGGACGCGAATAGACGAGTGGGTTTTTGCATGAAATTTATCTCGAAGTTACTTGATGGCGGCGGCGGTCAGCCCCCGATCCTCTACCGATAGGGTTTGCAAACCGGCCGTCCGGGCCTGGGCGACCAGCTCTTCGGTGTCTTCCCCGCCGGGCAGGGCGATCACCACGTCAGGTCGGCTGTCGAGCAACATGAAGTGGTTGCGCAGGCGTTCAGCCGACTTGCCGTGGCGCTGCCAGTTGGGCGGGTAGCGCACGATGTCGGCGCCGTGTTCCCGGGCCCACTCTTCAATGTCACCGCCCAGGTATTGATTACCGCCATGGATCAGCACACGCACCGGGTGCAGGCGCTGGAAGGCGTCGAGGACCCGTCGGCACAGACGGCTGTCGGCGTAATAGCGGCCCGCGCAGATCAAGAGGCGCATGAGGGATTCTCCTTGCTCAGGTCGGTGCTCTCGACCGGTTGCTCGCCGGCACGCTCCAGCAGCGGATAGCCCAGGGCGGCGATGTGGTGATGCACACGGCGGTAATCGCGCAGGACCCGCTGGAAGATGTCGCCGGATTCCGCCCAGGTGTTCTTGTCTTCCTGCAACTTGCGAAAGTGCTCGCGGCTGGCGTGCGCTTCGAGCCTTCTGACGGTCTCCTTGCGATGGATCAAGTGGTGCGCGGTGGGAATGTCTTCGCGCAGGAACACGGTGATGGCCAGGCTCAGGCTTTCCAGCAGCGCGTCGTGCAGCGGTGCGATGTTGCCCAGCTCGAACGCCGAGAACTGTTCGCCACGGCGCAAGCGGCGCATGGCCAACTGCGTCAGGCTGCTGGAAAGAATGTCCGCGGCATGTTCGAGGTTGATCACGAACAGCAGGATTTCCTGGGAGCGATCGGCATCGCTGTCACTGATGCCTTCCTTGCCGATGTCCGCCAGGTAAGCGCGAATGGCCGCACCCAGCAGGTCCAGGGACTGATCGACGCGTCGCACTTCATCGGCACAGGCGGGCACCGAGGTGTGGAACAGCTGCACCAGGCGGCCGAGCATTGCCGAGAGCATGTCGGCCATGCGCAACGCTTCCCGGGCCGCGTTGGACAGGCCGATGTTGGCCACTTCCAGACCCGCTTCGTCGAGGTAGTGCGGCATGCCCGGATCGACATCCCGCTCGGGGGCCGGCAGCAGATGGGTCAGTCCTTTGGCGAGCACATCGGTCAGGCCGATGAACACCAGCGCCAGCAGCAGATTGAAACCCGTGTGCAGCGACACCACGAGCACCGACGGCTCCAGCTTCAGCTCGGCCAGCAGCCCGGCGAAAGGCAACACCACCAGGGCGCCGACCGCACGCACCAGCAGATTACCCAGCGGCAAGCGCCGGCCGACGCTCGAACCGGCATTGATCACCGAGGGCAAAGCACCGCCAATGTTCACCCCGAGCACCAGCGCGACGAGGGTGGTTCCCGACAGCAGGCCGGTGGCGGCCAGCGAGACGATCAGCAACACCACCGCCACGCTGGAATGGCACAGCCAGGTGAGGATCAGCGCCACCAGCAACGCAATCAGCAGATCGCCGTCCAGGCTCTGCATGATCAGCTGGAACACCGGCGCGCCTTCGACTTCCGCCAGTGTCGAACCGAGCATGCGCAGGGCCAACAACATCAGCCCCAGACCGATCAGCGCACAGCCGACGCTTTCGTAGCGCGAGTCATCGCGAAGCCGGAACACCATCAAACCGGCGAGCAACACGATGGGTGTGAGGATTGAAACGTCGACGCTGAGCAGTTGCACCACCAGTGTCGAACCGATATTGGCGCCGAGCATCACCGCCAGCGCCGGCGCCAGACCCAGGGTCCCGGCGGCCGTGAACGACGTCGCCATCAGGCTGACGGCGGTGCTGCTTTGCAGGATGCCGGTGATGCCGATGCCTGAAAGCAGCGCCATCCAGCGGTTGTTCAAGTTGTGGCCCAGCCACTGGCGCAGCGGCGTGCCGAAGCCGCGCAACAACGCCGAAGAAATCATGTGAGTGCCCCACAGCAAAAGTGCGATGGAGCCTGCGAGGTTGATCAGTAGAGTCGTTCCCGACATCAGGACTCTCCCTTTTTCGATAAGGCTTAACGCAATTCCCTGTGGGAGCGAGCCTGCTCGCGATGGCGGTGTGTCAGACGACTTCTTTTTTGAATGTCAGTCCGCTATCGCGAGCAAGCTCGCTCCCACAGGGGTTAGGGTGTTCAGGTGATTTGGGTTTGCCCCCGAATTTCGGGGGCTGAGGCCATCAGAACCACTGCTTGAAGCGGCGGATGTAAATCGTCTTCATGATCTGCGCGAACACGCAGTAGCTGAGCAGGGTGCCGACCAGCCAAGGGAAGTACGCCCACGGCAGCGGTTGCAGGCCGACCAAAGTGCCCAGTGGCGAGAACGGAATGTAGATACCCAGCGCCATCACCAACCCGGTCATCAGGATCACCGGCAACGCCGCCGTGCTCTGGAAGAACGGAATCTTCTGCGTGCGCAGCATGTGCACCACCAACGTCTGCGACAGCAACCCTTCGATGAACCAGCCGGATTGGAACAGACCCTGCATTTCCACGCTGTTGGCGGCGAACACGTACCACATCAGGGCGAAGGTGGTGATGTCGAACACCGACGAGGTCGGCCCGATCCACAGCATGAAACGGCCAATGTTCTTCGCATCCCACTTACGTGGTTTGCGCAGGAACTCCTTGTCCATCTTGTCCCACGGCAGCGACAACTGAGAGATGTCGTACATGAGGTTTTGCAGCAGCAGGTGGATCGACAGCATCGGCAGGAACGGAATGAACGCACTGGCCACCAGCACCGAGAACACGTTGCCGAAGTTGGAGCTGGCGGTCATGTTCAGGTACTTCATGATATTGCCGAAGGTTTCGCGGCCCTTGAGCACGCCTTCCTCCAGCACCATCAGGCTCTTCTCCAGCAGAATGATGTCGGCCGATTCCTTGGCGATGTCGGTGCCGCTGTCCACCGAAATGCCGACATCGGCATCGCGCAGGGCAGGGGCGTCGTTGATGCCGTCGCCGAGGAAACCCACGGTGTGACCGTTGGCCTGCAACGCCTTGAGCACCCGGGACTTTTGCAGCGGCGTCAGCTTGGCGAACACCGTGCGTTCTTCGACTCGCAGCTTGAGCGTGGTGTCGTCCATGTTCTCGATGTCTGGCCCGAGCAGCGGCGTACCGGGTTCCAGCCCGACTTCGCGGCAGATCTTGCACGTCACCACGGCGTTGTCGCCGGTCAGCACCTTGACGGTCACGCCCATGTCGCGCAGCGCGGCAATCGCCGGTCCCGCGGTTTCCTTCGGTGGATCGAGAAAGGTCAGGAAACCGCGAATCACCAGCTCGCGCTCATCCGCGGTGTTGTACTGGTTTTTGCTCTGCGCTTTCGGGATCTCGCGGGTGGCGACCAGCAGCACCCGGAAACCGTCCTCGTTGTACTCGTTGGCCAGGGCCAGCAGGTCTTTGCGGCGCTGTGCATCGAGTGCCACGACCGTGCCGTTTTCGTGAATATGGCTGGCGATGCTCAGCATTTCCTCGACCGCGCCTTTGCACACCATCAGGTGATCGTCGCGGCTGTCCTTGACGATGATCGACAGGCGCCGACGGACGAAGTCGAACGGCAACTCGTCGACCTTGCTGTAGGCGAACGGCACCCTGAATTTGGGATTGGCGTTGGCGAACTGCACCACGGCCTGGTCCATCAGGTTTTTCAGACCGCTCTGATGATGGCTGTTGAGCCACGCCAGTTCGAGGATCGTGTCGTCACGCCGGCCGTTGCTGTCGACGTGGTGCTCAAGAATGATCTTGTCCTGCGTCAGGGTGCCGGTCTTGTCGGTGCACAGCACGTCCATCGAGCCGAAGTTCTGGATCGCGTTGAGGCGCTTGACCACCACTTTGCGCTTGGCCATGGCCATCGCGCCTTTGGCCAGGTTGGCGCTGACAATCATCGGCAGCATTTCCGGGGTCAGGCCGACCGCGACTGCCAGCGCAAACAGGAACGCGTCACTCCAGTCACCCTTGGAGAAGCCGTTGAGCAGGAACACGATGGGCACCATGACCAGCATGAAGCGGATCAGCAACCAGCTGACGCTGTTCACCCCGCGGTCGAAGGCCGTTTGCACCCGCGAACCGACAATCGCTTTGGCCAGCGAGCCGAAGTAGGTGCGCGGCCCGGTCGCGACCACCACGGCTTTGGCGGTGCCGCTGACCACGTTGGTGCCCATGAAGCAGATGTTCGGCAGGTCCAGCAAGTTGGATTGATCGGCGGCGCTGCGGGTCGCCGACTTCTGTGCGACGTCGCCCAGGGTGTCGTACTTCTCGACGGGCAAGGCTTCGCCGGTCAGCACCGCCTGGCTGATGAACAGGTCGCGGGATTCGATCAGGCGAATGTCCGCCGGGATCATGTCGCCGGCGCTGAGCTGGACGATGTCGCCGGCTACCAGTTCGCGCATCGGCACTTCGCGCAGCACCGGGGTGTTGCCTTTTTGTCCGCGTCGCAGCACGGTCGCGGTGGTGCGCACCATCGCTTTCAGCGCTTCGGCGGATTTGGCCGAGCGGTATTCCTGCCAGAACCGCAGCAGGCTGCTCAGGGTGACCATGGTCATGATAATGATGACCTTGGTCAGGTCCGCCTCGTCGCCTTCGCCCTGGCTGATCGGCAGCCAGTAATCGGTGAAGAAACTGATGCCGGCCAGGGTCAGCAGGACATAGATGAAGGGATTGTTCAGGGCTTTGAGCAGTTGGACGATGGCGTGAGGCGGCTTGTCGTGGGCGACCTCGTTATAGCCTGCGCGGGCCAGCCGGCCTTCGGCTTCGAGTTCAGTCAAACCGTCAGGGGTGGCGTTGAGATTGGCGAGGGTGACGGCCAGGCCGTTTTGCGCTTCCCGGGCGGCGCGCATCGACAGTTTGGCATTGTTGCTGCTGGCGCCTTTGGCGCGAATATCCGGCGTTTTTACAGTCGTCATTGTGTGTGCTCCTGCCGCCGTCTTGCGGCACGACACACAGCACGCTCATCTATTCATAGGCGAGCGAATGTATGTCGAGTCGCAAACAGGCGATCAATTTCGAAAGTGTTGTTTTCTTGTGTTTTAACGTTCGCTGCGTATCAATGGAAAGTTGATAGGCAGCGAACCGTCTACTGGCTTCGTCCATAACTAACTCCGATAACGTTGTGTTTTGACAGGCAATAAGAAGTTGCCGAATTCCCTATTAAGGAAAACGTTGGGGGAAGAACTTTAAAGTGCCTTCAGGTCAACTGAATGTGCGGGTATCGAGGGTAAGACCGAACATCCGCGCAATGCGCCGACCCGGTGGTTCCTGGCTGTCGTCGAAGCTCCAGCGTTGCTGAAGCCGGCCCGTCATCGGGCAGACGCGCCAGTTGGCACGAGGGTTTGCCTTGGCAGGGGCAGAAGGGGTGGAAAACGGGGCGCTGACCCGCGTCGTCAACAGACGCTCACGGCACAGCTTGACCCGCATGGTCGATGCAAAGGCGCGCACGCCCGGCATTACGGTGGTGTTGAAGTTCATAACATGCCTCTGGACCGGACGGACGCCGGTGAGGCAAGTTACGGCGGAGCATCAAGCTCTAGCGCAGCTCACCCGACCGAAAAGTCGAGTCCCGTCATTGACTGGATTATGTGCCAGGTTCCGCGAATTCGCAGTGTCCCGGCAGCGACTAGATACTGTGTCCATTGGATTCTTTTGTGAGTTGAAAAAAGGCCTTCGTCGAAGGCCCGGGCAATTTACTCAGGGAGGTGGGTGAAGTCAACCTTCAATGCCCGCTAAATGCCGAGTTGAATGGAAAAACATCGAATCTTCATATTGAAGTTGGACGCTGTTCAGCTAAATGACAGTTAGTTGCAACCTGTGATTAACGAGAGACACGATTGCGATAATCTCTCGGCGAAATGCCGAGGTTGCGCTGAAAGGTAAAACGCATGCGTTCTTCATCGCCAAACCCGCACTGACGGGCGATTTGATCAATGTTGCGTTCGGACTCTTCCAGCAGGCGGCGGGCGGCTTCCAGTCGCAGCACTTCCACCGATTGGGCCGGGGTGCGACCGGTCTTGAGTTTGTAGACCGGGGCAAGCTCTCGAAAGCGATCTACCTGCCACCTCATCTGTTAAATGTGCGACCGTCATCGCGAGCAAGCTCACTCTCACAGGGTTTAGTGGCGATCAAAAAAACCGGGGATGACACCCATCCACTGTGGGAGCGAGCTTGCTCGCGATAGCGGTCTACCTGCAGCGCATTTGTTGAATGTACAACCGGCCAAATGGCTGGCGGACAAGCAGATCGTCGCGGTCGGCGGCGACACCTGGGCTTCGGAAATCTGTCCGGCGAAAGACGGTCAGGCGTTCCCGGTCAACCAGTTCATGCTGGCCAAAAACGGCACCTACAACCTTGAGCTGATCGACAGTCGCTGTACAAGGGCTCGACCCAGGTCAACATCAACCCGGTCGCGATCCATTGACATCAGCAGTGGTAACGTAGAAACGTCCGCCAATTTCTCCACTCAACACCACAGGAGCACCCTCATGGATTTGGCTATTTCGGGTCGCTGGGCGATTGTCTGCGCTTCCAGCAAAGGGCTGGGTCTGGCCTGTGCGCGCGCCTTGGCAAAGGAGGGCGTCAACCTGGTGATCAACGCGCGCGGCAGCGAAGCCTTGCAGGTCGCCGCCGAACAATTGCGCAGCCTGGCGCCGTCCATTGACGTGTGCACGGTGACCGGCGACATCAGCGATCCGCGGGTGCGAAAACAGGTGCTGGCGGCGTGCCCGCAGGTCGACATCCTGATCAACAACGCCGGTGGCCCGCCGCCCGGGGACTTCCGCGACTGGCAGCGCGAAGACTGGCTGAAGGCGCTGGATGCCAACATGCTCACGCCCATTGAGCTGATCAAAGCGTGCGTCGACGGCATGGCCGAGCGTGGGTTCGGACGCATCGTCAACATCACCTCGGGCGCCGTCAAAGCGCCGATTGATGTGCTGGGCCTGTCCAACGGCGCCCGTAGCGGTTTGACCGGATTCATCGCCGGGCTCGCACGGCAGTCGCGGCTGGCCGGACACAACGTGACCCTCAACAACCTGCTGCCCGGACCGTTCGAAACCGAGCGTTTATACAAGACCTTGAGTGCGGCCGCCGAAGCCAAGGGGGCCAGCGTCGAGAGCATTAGCGAACAGCGGCGCAAAAACGTACCGGCCCAGCGCTTCGGGCAACCTGATGAGTTCGGTGCGTATTGCGCGTTCATTTGCAGCGCCCATGCCGGTTTCCTCACCGGGCAAAACCTGTTGCTGGACGGCGGCAGTTACCCGGGAACGTTCTGATTTTTCAGCGTGAAAGGAATGCTCGCAATTGAGCGTCGATATCGAATGCGTGGTGGTCGGCGCCGGAGTGGTCGGGCTGGCGCTGGCTGATCGGCTGGTGCAACGCCTGACACCGCAATCCTTGTAGCAGCAGCTGCTACACCCGTCGCGTTGCGGTGAAGTGCCGGTTATCAGCGTCTGCGCTGCCAACCGCCGAGCGGTCTATGCTTGCCAGTGCGCCCATCGTAATGGGAGAACTCTGATGATCAACATACGCACTGCCCGCATGCTTGCCGATTACAAGCAATGGGCCGATCAGCGCCTCTTTGACAGCCTGGCCGCGCTGCCGCCGGGGGAGGTCAACAAAGAGCGGGTGTCGGTGTTCAAGAACATGATCGGCACCCTGAACCACATCTATGTCGTGGACTGCATCTGGCAGGCTCACCTCGAAGGCCGAGGGCACGGCTTCAAAACTTCACACGATCTGCTCCATCCCGACCTGGCTGACTTGCGCATGGCGCAAAAGGAGATCGATCACTGGTATTGCAACTGGAGCGCGAGGCAGACCGAGAGGTCATTGGATAAGTCCGTCGAGTTCACGTTCGTCTCCGGCGAGAGCGGCACCATGAGCGCCGGCGCGATGCTGCTGCACGTGGTCAACCACGCCAGTTACCACCGCGGCTGGGTGATCCAGATGTATTTCGACATCCCGGCGATGCCACCGATGACCGACATGCCGATCTTCCTGCGCGAGACCGACCCGGCTTTCAACACGCTCAGAGCACCGGCAACTCAGCCGACATGTGTTGGGCGATTCGCGAGCGCAACCAACGTTCTGCCGGATCGTTATCGTTGACCCCGTTCCAGACCATGGACAGTTCGGACAGCACGATGTCAAACGGCGGGTCGTCGGCCCGCAGCTGGTTGCTGCCTTCAATCAGCGCACACGCTGCGTAGTCCGGCACCGTGGCCAGCAGGTCGGTGCCGGCCAGCAGGGCGCGCAACCCGGCGAATTGCGGCACCGCCAGCACCACCCGCCGCGAGCGGCCGATGCGTGCCAGATCGTTGTCGATGGCACCGGTCAGATCCCCGGAAAACGACACCAGCGCATGAGGGCGTTCGCAATACTCATCCAGGGTCAGGGGGCCGGGACGGTTATCGCCACGCAGAATCTTCACGCTCAGGTCCCGCAATTTCTTGCGCTTGGCATTGGCCGGCAGTTCTGTGGTGTAACTGATCCCGACGGAAATCTCCCCGGAGGCGAGCATCGGTGACATCAGCAAGTAATTCACCCTTCGCACCACCACCACGACGTTCTGCGCCTCTTCGCGTATTTGCTTGAGCAGCGGCGGAAACAGACCAAACTCGGCGTCGTCGGACAAGCCGATGCGAAACACATCGCGGCTGGTGGACGGGTCAAAATCCTTGGCCCGGCTGACCGCGCCGGAAATGGTGTCCATCGCCGGCTGCAACTCCTTGAGAATCACCAGGGCGCGCTGCGTCGGCTCCAACACCCGGCCATTGCGCACCAGCAGCGGGTCGTCGAACAGATCGCGCAACTTGGCCAGCGAAGCACTGACGGCGGGCTGACCGAGGAACAGTTTCTCCCCGGCCCGGGTCAGGTTCTTCTCGAACATCAACGTTTCGAAAATCACCAGCAGGTTCATGTCCACGCGGCGCAGGTCGTTGCGGTTCATGTGGGGGTACTCGCAGGGTTTTTGAGTCTTTTCAGTAAAGCATCAAACCCTGTGGTGAGAGGACACCGGTGATAAGGGGTTACTTGTGATGTTTTGGGGCCGCTGCGCGACCCAACGGGGGTAAACCCCCTCGCCACCAGAAAGGGGACGCATCTATTTATCTATCCGCTGCGCCGCGAAGCGGCCCCAAAAAAAGGGGACCGCTGTATAACTCAAAGTCAGTTATTCACTCACCACAGCAAGCGGCACTTACTTGGGCAGATCAATCGTATCCAACACCCGGTTCGCCGTGATCTCCGCCATCATGATGCTGTTGGAAATCCCCAGCAGGGCGTAGCGCGACTCTCCCTCCAGGTGATCCACCAACTGGTGGACCATCACGTCGACCGAGGCGAGTATTTCGACCAGATAAACCGCCAGGGTTTCGGCCGTGGCCTCGGGGTCTACGGAGAACAGGGTGCTGCGGGTTCGCGGGGTGGCTTTGATGTCGGCGTTCGATGGGAAGTGGAAGTCGAGGGCCCGTTCGGCGGCCTCGTTGAGTTTTTTTGAATCGGGTTCGTAGGGGGAGACTGGATCGGTTTCAGGTGGGTTGGGCGTTACTTTGAACATAGATGCTTCCCTTATGTAGTAGGGACCGCAACCATCTCGCGACTAAACGGAGGGTGGCAGCCGTGCGCAAGTTAGTCGACCGGCAAGGAAAAGCAAAAATCCGGCGCGTCCGAAGACGCCTTGCGCACAGCTGCCATAAGTACAGGCGAATACCTGACTGACGATGCTCGTGCGACCGCTTTACCTTAGCCGGGCGACTAAACCCGATCACTGATGAGCAGTGACGGGAATCAAGTTACCGAGCGGCCCTCAGGCGCACAAGCCGGCGGATTCTGGCGCAGCCGTAGGCAACGGCGCAAGGATTTGTAGCTTTCAGGAAGTATCTTCGAGGGTGTTTAAACAAACACCGTTTCAGGCTTAAACAGACGAGCGGGACAGGATCTATTCATCCAGCTTTGTGGGTTGCACAGATTGAGAGGTCACCACCCCTCCACCTGTGGGTCAAAGCACAAAACGCAGGGCCGATTTTGCAAATCTCATCTGCTGGCTCTGCGGTGTTTGGGGCCAATCGCCCCGACGCACATTTCAGCCGCTGTGAACCTGCTCCGATTCCGTCAGCACCTTCCTGAACGTCTCCACCAGCGGCCGCAAATTGATCCGGTGCCACGCTGCCCACAGCGGTCTGGTGAAGCAAATCCACGGCACTTCCCGCAGGACCACGCCCGGCGGTGCATTGCGGCTCAAGCCTTTCTGAATCATGGCGATGCCCAGTCCCGAGGCCACCAGAGCCAATGCCGTGAAGGGGCCGGTGGCTTCCATGCGGATGTCCGGGGTGAATCCGGCGCGGATGCAGGCGCTGACGAAGTCTTGGCGGTTGGTGACATTCTGGTGGTGCTGCACGCCGATCCACTCCTGATCGGCGAGGTCGGCCGGGGTCAGTGTGGCCTGTTGGGCGAGGGGATGGTGCTCGGGCAGGGCCAGCAGCATTGGGTCGTCCAGTACCTGGAAACCCAATAAATCCGGATCGTCGGCGACAGGCGGCTCACTGACCAGGGCGATATCCAGACTACGCTGGCGCAGGCCTTCGAGTTGTTCGGCGGAACTCTGGTTGTACAGCGCGACGTGCACGTTCGGTCGGTCGACGCGCAGCACCCGCAAGGCATTGGGCAGCACGCCGGCGTGCATGGCGTTTTCGATGTAGCCGATGCACAAGCCGCCTTCTTCGCCGCGACCGAGGCGTTTGCCCAGGGATTCGAGGCGGCTGGCATGGGTCAGCAGGGCGCGGGTTTCGGCGAGGAACGTCTGGCCGTCGCGGGTCAGGCGGATGCGCTGCTGGCTGCGCTCGAACAGGGTCAGGCCCAGGCGTTCTTCGAGCTGGGCGATCTGCCGGCTCAGGGGCGATTGGGAGATGTGCAGGCGTTCGGCGGCGCGCCCGACGTGTTCTTCTTCGGCGACGGCGACGAAGTAGCGCAATTGGCGGATGTCGATCATGTCAGACCTACCGGGACTTAAGTGCTGCGCATTATGTCTTGGACGGTCCGATCATCGCAATCTAGGATCTGCCCAACGGTGTAGGAGCCGGCTTGCTGGCGATGCGGTTCGTCAAGCGATAGATGTGGCGACTGTTTCGCCGCCATCGCCAGCAAGCCGGCTCCTACAGGGTTTATCAGACATTTGAGAGGTATTTTCCATGAGTTTGAAAGACAAACTGCCCGGCGCGCTGGGTTTCGGTACCGCCCCGTTGGGCAACATGTTCCGCGCCATTCCTGAAGACGAGGCGCAGGCCACCGTGCACGCAGCCTGGGATGCTGGCGTGCGTTTCTTCGACACCGCGCCGTTTTATGGTTCGGGCCTGTCGGAGATTCGCTTGGGTACTGCACTGGCCCAATACAACCGCGACGACTACGTGCTGAGCAGCAAAGTCGGCCGGGTCATCCTCGATGAAGTCGAAGACGCCTCGGCCCGCGATCTGGGCGAAAAGAGCGGGGTGTTTGAACATGGCCGCCCGAACAAGATCGTCAACGACTACAGCGCCGACGCGACAATGCGTTCCATCGAAGACAGCCTCAAGCGCCTGCAAACCGATCGACTGGACATCGTCTGGGTGCATGACATCGCCCAGGACTTCTACGGCGACCAGTGGCTGGAATACTTCAACCAGGCCCGCACCGGTGCGTTCAAAGTGCTGACCCGTTTGCGCGAAGAAGGCGTGATCAAGGGCTGGGGCCTGGGCGTGAACAAGGTCGAACCTTGCGAGCTGACCCTTGATCTGACCGAAGCGCAGCCGGACGGTTTTTTGCTGGCGGGTCGCTACACTCTTCTCGACCACGACCGTGCCTTGCAACGTCTGATGGACGCAGCCCTGGCGCAGAACGTCGAGATCGTGGTCGGCGGTCCTTACAGCTCAGGCATTCTGGCCGGCGGTACCCACTTCGAATACCAGAAAGCCAGCCCGGCGATCGTCGACAAAGTCGAGCAGATCAAACGCATCGCGGCGGCCCACGGTGTCGACATCAAGGCCGCTGCGTTGCAGTTCTCGTTGGCTAACCCGGCCGTGGCTGCGGTGATTCCGGGCTCCGGCCGTCCGGACCGGATTGCTGAAGACGTTGCCGCACTGACGGCCGTGATTCCCCCTGCGTTCTGGCAGGCGATGCGCGACGCAAAACTGGTGAGCGAACGCGCGCCATTGCCCCTCTGAGGAGTTTGAGCATGAAAATCGATCTGACTGGAAAACTCGCCATTGTCAGCGGCAGCACCGCCGGCATTGGCCTTGGCATCAGCAAGGCGCTGGCCGAATCCGGTGCCACGGTGGTGGTGATCGGCCGCGAGACGGCCAAGGTCGAACAGGCACTGGCGAGCATTCGCCAGAGTGTGCCGGGCGCGCAACTGCGTGGCCTGACCGCCGACCTCGGTACCGCCGAAGGTGCCGAGCAACTGTTCGTCGCCGAACCGCGGGCGGACATCCTGGTGAACAACCTCGGAATCTTCAACGAGGTGGATTTTTTCGACACGCCGGACAGTGAGTGGACGCGTTTCTACGAGGTCAACGTGATCTCCGGCGTGCGCCTGTCCCGGCATTACGTACCGGACATGGTCAAGCAGGGCTGGGGCCGGGTGATTTTCCTGTCCTCGGAATCCGGCATCGCCATCCCGGCGGATATGCTCAATTATGGCGTGACCAAAAGCGCCAACCTCGCGGTGTCCCATGGCCTGGCCAAACGCCTGGCGGGCACTGGCGTGACGGTCAACGCGATCCTGCCCGGCCCGACGCTGACCGATGGCCTGGAGCAGATGCTCAAGGACGCCACTGCCAAATCGGGGCGCAGCGTTCAGGAGGAAGCCGACGCGTTCGTGCGCAAAGCCCGGCCGACGTCGATCATTCAGCGTGTGGCGAATGTCGAGGAAGTCGCGAACCTGGTGGCCTACATCGCCTCGCCGCTGTCCTCGGCCACGACGGGCGCGGCATTGCGGGTCGACGGCGGTGTCGTCGACAGCATGGCGATCTGATTTTTTTTGATTGAGAGAGAGGATTACATGGCAAAAGCATCAGCATTTATCGATATTCCGGCTTCGGTCGATGAGGTGTGGCAATTGATTGGCGGCTTCGACACGCTGCCGGACTGGCTGCCGTTTATCCCGAAAAGCGAACTGAGTGAAGGCGGTCGGGTGCGCAGCCTGCAAACGGCGGATGGGGCGGTGGTGGTTGAGCGGTTGGAGACGTTTGATAACGCCGGCAAGACTTACAGCTACTCGATTTTGCAGGCACCGTTTCCGGCGACTGAGTACCTGGCGACGCTCAAGGTCGAGGCCCAGGGGCAGGGGGCTCGGGTGACGTGGTCGGGTCGGTTCTTGCCGGTTGGGGTGAGTGATCAGGAGGTTGAGGCGTTATTTACCGGGATTTATCAGGGTGGGCTCGAGGCCCTGCGGGCGAACTACCCAACCTGACAGGCACCACAAAACCCTGTGGGAGCGGGCTTGCCCGCGATAGCGGAGTGTCAGACGACAGTGTTTTGCCTGTCAGGCCGCCATCGCGGGCAAGCCCGCTCCCACAGGTTTTGTGTCAACTCGGATGTTTGGGTCAGGTCTGGGGAATCAATTTCTGACCGCAATCGAGCACCAACCGCGCACCACCCAGTTCACTGGTGCCCACCTCCAGCGCAAACCCATGCAGGCTGACAATCGCCGCGACGATCGACAGGCCCAGCCCGAACCCGCTTTTCTGATTCCCGCCCTCGGCACGGTAAAAGCGTTGGAACACCGCTTCGCGTTCGCTTTCCGGGATGCCGGGTCCTGAGTCGAGCACTTCGATTCGCGTGTGCCCCGCGTCATTGACCCCGCGCAAAATCACCTCGCCCCCGGGCGGGGTAAATTTGATCGAGTTGCTCAGCAGGTTCGCCACGGCTTCGAATAGCAGCGCCCGATCGCCGTTCAACATTGGCAGCGACGCAGGCAATTGCAGATTGAACACCAGTTCGCCTTCCTCCGCCAGCGGCAGGTAAAAGTCATGCAGCTCCTGCAACAACGGCACCGGATCCAGCTGCACAAAACCCGAACGCCGCTGGCGGTCCTCCAGTTCGGAAATCCGCAGCAATCCACGAAACCGCGCCATCAAGGTATCCGCTTCACCGAGCACCGAGTCCAGCTGCACGGCCAGCGTCGAGCCGTCATCCGCCTGCTGCTGGATTCGATACAGCTGCGCTCGCAAGCGGGTCAGCGGTGTGCGCAGGTCATGGGCGATGTTGTCGCACACCCCCTTGACCTCGTTCATCAACCGTTCAATGCGTTCGAGCATGGCGTTGACGATGGCGGCGAGCATGTCCAGCTCATCGCGGCGGTTGGACAGCGGCAAACGCCGGGTCAGGTCCCCGGCGACGATGGCTTCGGCGCTGGCCTGGATCGCACGAATACGCCGCAGCGGACGCCGCCTCAACAGGTGCCAACCGGCGATGCCGGGCAAAATGGTCAGCGTCACGCCCCAGAGCAACGCGTGCAGAATGATGCGGGTCACGGCAAACAACGAACCGTTATCGCGCACCAGTACCAGCCAGCGACCGTCCTTGGTCTGGGTCGCGACCGCGTCGCAACTGTCGGCGGGCAGGCTGGGGTCGTCAGACTCGGCGCAGTCGCCGAGCATGTGGATCTTGCCATCCAGTGGCAAGCCTTTGGGTATGTGCCGCAGCGCACCGCTGAGGTAACGGTGCTGTGAATCGAACAGGCCGTAGGCGTCGATGCCGCGAATGTCGAAGGTCATGCTGACGGCGAGGGCGTCGGCCAATTGTTCGCCTTGAAAGTGCGAAAACAGGTGCTGGCGCTGCATCAGCGAATGCTTGGCCAGATTGTCCAGGTAGGCGGACACCTCGTAGTACATGACCCCCATCAGAATCCCGCTCCAGATCACGAACAGCGAACTGTAGAGCGCGAGCAAGCGGCTGCTGGATGAGCGCCAGCCGTTAGAGGGGTTCAGCAATGACATAACCCGAGCCTCGCACGGTCCGAATCAGTGGGACTTTGCCAGGCGGGTCGATCTTCTTGCGCAGCCGGCCGATGTGCACATCGATGAGGTTGGTGCCGGGGTCGAAGTGATACCCCCAGACCTCTTCGAAAATCATCATCCGCGACAGTATCTGCCCGGTGTTGCGCATCAGGAATTCCAGCAGCTTGTATTCGGTGGGCAGCAGCGTCAGCAACTGATCGTCGCGGCTGGCTTCGTGGCTGATCAGGTTCAGCTCAAGATCGGCCACCCGCAGCGTGGTCGCCTGGGCCGTGACCGTGTTCTGGCGACGCAACAGGACTTCAACCCGGGCGGCCATTTCATCGGTGGCAAACGGCTTGGTCAGGTAATCGTCCCCGCCGGCGCGCAAGCCGCGCACTCGCTCATCGACGTCGGAAAGGGCGCTGATCATCAGGATTGGCGTGGCCACGCCCATGGTCCGCAACGTGGTGACAATGGCCAGGCCATCGAGCTCCGGCAACATGCGGTCGAGGGTGATCAGGTCGTAGTTGCCGCTGACCGCACGCTCCAGGCCTTCGCGGCCGTTGTTGACCCAATCGACGTCGAGGCCGTGGCTACTGAGTTCGGCGACGATTTCCCGGGCGGTCACGGCGTCGTCTTCGATGGTCAAGATGCGGGTCATAGGGCCTGCCTGATTAGAGGTGCTCAACATAGAGCGGCATTTTGCCAAGAAATGACCGCCGGCTTTCTAAATAAAACTTCATGCGAGCTCGCTTTTGATCAATGCATAAAACCCGCTGCTATCCAGCCATCCTTGCAAAATGCAACGGGATTGGAAGTTCAAAATTTATAACTGATTGAAATAAAACGATTTATTAAAAGTCCTCGACTGGCACGGTGACTGCACTTCCTCCTTCGAAGAGTTGTAACACCATCTTTCTGCCTGGAGCGATAAAACAATGAATAGATCCTCTGATGGTTTCTATCCTGCCTACGAAGAATCAAGCACGCTCTCGGGTGTGTCCTGGGGCGCGATCTTCGCCGGTGCCGCTGCGGCGGCGGCGTTGTCGCTGATTCTGGTGCTACTGGGATTTGGTCTGGGATTCTCGGCCGTTTCTCCGTGGGCCAACGAAGGCGTGAGTGCCAAGGGCTTGGGCATTTCAACGATCGTGTGGCTGGCGGTGACGCAAATCGTGGCGTCCGGGCTCGGTGGCTACATCGCCGGTCGTCTGCGGGTGAAGTGGGCCAACATGCACGGCGATGAAGTCTATTTCCGAGACACGGCCCATGGCTTCCTGGCCTGGTGCGTGGCCACGCTGGTAACCGCGACGCTGGTCGTCGGTTCGGTCAGCAGCATTGTCAGCGGCGGCGTGCAAGCCGGGGCGAGTGTGGTAGGTGGCGCTGCCAGTGTTGCGACTCAAGCGGCGGGCACCGCGGCGGGTAATACCGACAGTGACCAGTACGGCTATTTTGTAGACAGCCTGTTCCGCGATGATCGTCCGGCTGCCGTCAGCGATGACGCCGCTCGTAGCACCGTGACTCGCATCTTCGTCCGCTCCTTGAGCAATGACGGTCAGCTGTCCGCCGAAGACCGGACTTACCTGGCGCAATTGGTCGCTCAGCGCACCAACCTGACCCAGGCCGATGCCGAACGCCGTGTCGATGAAGTCTATGCCCGCACCCAGAAAGCCGTGGCCGACGCCAAGCTCGCTGCGCAACAAGCGGCTGACACTGCCGCCAAAGTCGCTGCCTGGACCTCGCTGTGGATGTTCATTGCACTGCTGATCGGTGCGTTTTTTGCCAGCCTTGCCGCGACCTTCGGCGGCCGTCGTCGGGATGCCGTGGTGTATCTGGAAACCGACACCTACGCGACCACCACTTCCGTGCCACCTGTTCGCTAACCCAGGAGAATTACCATGCGCTCATTACTACTGTTCTTTCTTGGCGTGCCCATCCCGATCATCATCCTGATCGCCCTGTTCATGCATTGATCGACTGAGGCTCATGCCTCTGCCGCTTCCGCCTCGGGTGGAAGCGGCGTTTTGCTTTCTGGCGGCCAATAAAGCGAAGATGCCCCACCTTGGGAGCGAGCCTGCTCGCGATAGCGGACTTTCAGTCGATGATGATGTCGCCTGATGCACCGCTTTCGCGAGCAGGCTCGCTCCCACATTTAGTTTGCATTGACTCAAGAAGGGGAGAAGCACATTGGACAAAAAGGAAATCAAACGGCAACTGGTGGCGATGCTCGACGCCGGGCGTTCCAAAACCGAGACGTTCAAGGCGTTCTCCGGTGGGGCGGTCAAGGATCGGGTACTGGCTTACTGGATTGGGGCCAGGCCGGATCCGGCACTGCGCGAAAAGCACTCACTCAAGGTCAACATTCTGATCGCGCTGACTTGCGTTCAAGCCTTGCTGGGTGCTGTCTCCGGGTTTTTCCTGGGCGCGATGATCGGCTCCGGTGCGGTCGTGTTCTTCACCTTGTTTGCGGCATTGGTACCGCTGGCGTTCGCCTGGGGCTTCTACAAGTACGTGCCACAGGCTTACACCATTTACGTGATTCTGACGGTCAGCCAGGTCTCGCGGATGTTCAAGGGTTACGAAGAAGACCCGGTGATGACTGTGGTCGGCGTCGCAATCACCTTGGGCATGGCGTTCTTCGTCGCCTTGGTCAAAAACCTGCTGTTTCCGGACCTGGGCTTCGTGGGCTCGAAAAAGGTCAAGGGTGAGTACGTGTTCTCCAACTGATCGACAGGTTGGGGTGTGGAGTCTTTCACTGGCCTGGATCAATATTCTCTTCTGCGATATCTCCTACCGTAAAAGATCCAAGCCCCTGCTGCGGCTTCGACTACATTGCTTTGACGCGCACCCTGTTGCGCTGTCGAAGTACCGGTGCGAGCTTTTTACCGAGTCGTTGGCCCGCAAGGTGTAGTGCAGCAAGGAGCTGTGGAACCTCACCTGAACTCTCATGGAAGAACATCGCAATGCCTCGCCTAGACAGAATGTTTGATATCCAGCCGCTGCCGCGCGCGGATATGACTGTGCACATCAATGGCCAACCGGTCAGCGCCGCCCTCGGTGAAACCGTCCTCTCGGTCATTCAATCCCTTGGCCTGCGCCAGGTGGCCCGAAACGATCACGATCAAATCAGCGGCGCCTATTGCGGCATGGGCGTGTGCCAATGCTGCCTGGTGAAAATCAATGGGCGGCACAAACGTCGCGCCTGCCAGACCGTGGTGCGTGATGGCATGCGGATCGAAACCCAAGTCAACCGCATCGTTGAGCAGGAGGGTGTATGAGCCTGCTTCCGGTGATTGTCGGCGGTGGGCCGGCAGGGATGGCGGCGGCCATTGAACTGGCCCGGCACGGCGTGCGTTGCACGTTGCTTGAAGAAGCTTCGCGGCTGGGCGGCGTGGTCTATCGCGGACCTTTGCGCGATGGCGTGCAACTCGACTATCTGGGGCCGCGGTACTCGGAGGCGCTGGCCACCTTGCATGGCGAGTTCCAGGCGCACGCGGCGCTGATCGATGTGCGCCTGAATCACCGCGTGATCGGCGCAGAAGGCACGCGCGCGTTGGTGGTGCTGGACAGCGAGGAGCAGTTGCAGGAAGTCGACTACCCGCAATTGCTGCTCGCCGCCGGTTGCCATGAGCGCAGCGTGCCGTTTCCTGGCTGGACCTTGCCCGGCGTGATCCTGCTGGGCGGCCTGCAATTACAAATCAAGAGCGGTGTGGTCAAGCCTCAAGGTCCTGTGGTGATTGCCGGCACCGGCCCTTTATTGCCGTTGGTGGCCTGTCAGCTGCACGCGTCCGGTGTGACCGTCGCCGGTGTTTACGAGGCGTGCGCGTTCGGCAAGATCGCTCGGGAAAGCCTGTCGTTGCTGAACAAGCCGCAGTTGTTCCTCGATGGCTTGAGCATGCTCGCGTTCCTCAAACTGCACGGCATCCCGATGCATTACGGCTGGGGCGTGGTGGCGGCGCAGGGCGAAGGAGAGCTGAATGCCGTGACCGTGGCGCCATATTCCAGCACCTGGGTGCCGGACCTGAGCCGTGCCGAGCAGATTGCTGCGCAAACCCTGGCGGTTGGCTACGGTTTTATCCCGCGCACCCAACTCAGTCAGCAGATGGGCCTGAACCACAGGTACAGTGACGATGGTTACCTGCGGGCCAGTGCCAATATCTGGCAGCAAAGCAGCGAGCCTCACGTGCACCTGGCCGGTGACATGGGCGGCATTCGCGGTGGCGAAGCGGCGATGCTTGCAGGACGGATTGCGGCCACATCGATCCTGCTGCAACGGGACGTGCTGGACGCGGAACTGGCCCTGGTACGGCGCAATCGTTTTTTGTCGAAACTCAAGGCCATCGTGCGCTTTCGTGCGGCGGTCGACCGCTACACCGAGCGCGGTGCCGGGCAAACCGCGCTGCCGGCCGCCGACACCGTGATCTGCCGCTGCGAACACGTCACCCGCGCCGACATCGACCGGGCGCTGGAGCAGGGCGTGCAAGACCTCGCTAGCCTGAAAATGCGCACTCGGGTGAGCATGGGCGATTGTCAGGGGCGGATGTGCGTTGGTTATTGCACCGACCGCTTGCGCGAAGTCACGGGTCGGCAGGATGTGGGCTGGTTGCGTCCGCGCTTCCCAATCGATCCGATTCCCTTTTCTGCATTCACCTCCGTCGGCATGGAGGCCGCGAATCATGAGTAAGTGTTATGACGTGGTCATCGCCGGTGGCGGTGTGATCGGGGCGTCCTGCGCCTATCAATTGTCGAAACGCAAAAACCTCAGGGTCGCCTTGATTGACTGTAAGCGCCCGGGCAACGCCACCCGCGCGTCAGCCGGCGGCTTGTGGGCGATTGGCGAGTCGGTAGGACTGGGCTGCGGGGTGATTTTCTTTCGCATGATGTCGGCCAATCGCAAGCGTGAAGCCCAGGGTTCGGCGGTGGTGGTGGATGCCAGCACGCCGCACATTTTGCCGCAGTCGTTCTTCGATTTTGCCTTGCAGTCCAACGCGATGTACCCGGCGCTGCATCAGGAGTTGAAAGACCGTCACGGGATGGATTTCAAGTTCGAGAAGACTGGCCTGAAATTCGTGATCTACGACGATGAAGACCGCCTCTACGCCGAGCACATCGTCGCCTGCATTCCACATTTGGCGGACCAGGTGCGCTGGCTCGATCAGGCCGCGCTGCGCGAGGCCGAGCCGAGTGTCAGCCATGAGGCGAGCGGGGCGCTGGAATTTCTCTGCGACCATCAAGTCAGTCCGTTCCGACTGGCCGATGCCTACACCGAAGGCGCGCGACAGAACGGCGTGGACCTGCATTTCAACACCAACGTCACAGGAGTCTTGCACCATGGGTCTCGCGTCAGCGGCGTGCAGACGGCCGAGGCCGGGGTGTTTCACTGCAACACCCTGATCAACGCAGCGGGTGCCTGGGCGGCGGATTTGAGTGAGCAGGCCACCGGTATCCGGATTCCGGTAAAACCGGTGAAGGGGCAGATTCTGCTGACCGAGCGCCTGCCGAAGATCCTCAATGGGTGCCTGACCACCAGCGATTGTTATGTGGCGCAGAAGGACAACGGCGAGATCCTGATTGGCAGCACGACGGAGGATAAAGGCTTCGACGTGACCACCACCTACCCGGAAATTGCCGGGCTGGTGCAGGGCGCGGTGCGGTGTATTCCCGAACTCGCGGATGTGAACCTCAAACGGACCTGGGCGGGGCTGCGGCCGGGGTCGCCGGATGAGTTGCCGATCTTGGGGCCGATGAACGGGGTAGAGGGCTATCTCAATGCTTGTGGGCATTTCCGCACGGGGATTCTGACGTCGGCGATTACCGGGGTGTTGCTGGATAAGCTGGTGAACGGTGAGGCGCTGCCGCTGGATATCACGCCGTTTTTGGCGGATCGGTTTGCGGTGGAGACCGTTGAGCTGAAGAAGTTGGCCTGACCTCACACCGCGTTATCGTTCATCGCGAGCAAGCTCGCTCCCACATTGGATTTGTGTCGATCACAACCCCCCTGTGGGAGCGAGCTTGCTCGCGATGGCGTCATCACTATCACCCAATGACTCAAACCTTACCCGCTTCCCGCTCCTCCATCTGATCCGCCTCAAACAACCGCGCCAATTCCGCCCGGGCTTCCTGGGCGGTCTGCAGCACCTTCGCCGCATCGTCATAAACCGCATGCTGAGCCTCCAGCACCTGTTCATCGTGATGCTTGAAGCGCTTGATCCGTGCATCGGCCTGCGCCTGGGTCAGCCCCAGTCCGACCAGGGTGCGACGACTCATTTCCAGACTCGAATAATAGGTTTCCCGAATCGCCTCGGCGCCAAGGTCCACCAACCGGTGCACATGCTGACGGTTACGGGCCCGGGCGATGATCTTGATGTGCGGATAGAGCTTGTGCACGATCTCGGCGGTCTTGATGTTGGTGTCCGGGTCATCGGTGGCGATGACAAAATATTCCGCCTGCTCGACCTTGGCCGCGCTGAGGATTTCCGGGCGCATCGGATCGCCGTAGAACACCGGCACGCCGCCGAAGCTGCGGGACAGCTCGATGGTTTCCACGGACGTGTCCAGCGCCACGAACTTGATGTTCTGTGCCCGCAGAATCCGCGCCACGATCTGCCCCATCCGACCCATGCCAGCGATCACTACACGCGGTGCGTCGGTGTCGATTTCGCGGAATTTCTCCGGCACCACCACGGGCTGCACCTTCGGCGAATACAGGCGTGCGCACAGCAGCAACAGCAGCGGCGTGACAGCCATGGACAGGGTGATCGTCAGCACCAGCAAATCGTACAGGCGCGCCTCGAACAACCCTTGGTCGCGACCAATCTTGAACACCACAAACGCGAACTCACCGCCGGCCGCCAGCACGATGCCCAGGCGAATCGCGCTGACTTTGCCCAACCCACCGGCCAATCGACCCACCACAAACAGCAGCGGCAGTTTGATTGCGATCAGCAACAAGGTCAGGCCCAACACCGTGATCGGCGCGCTGAGCAGTAGGCTCAGGTTGGCGCCCATGCCGACGCTGATGAAAAACAGCCCCAGCAACAGGCCTTTGAACGGTTCGATCTGCGCTTCCAGTTCGTGACGGTATTCAGAGTCCGCCAGCAGCAACCCGGCGAGGAACGCCCCGAGCGCCATCGACACGCCGACCAGGTCCATCAGCCACGCGGTGCCGATCACCACCAGCAACGCGGTGGCGGTGGACACCTCTGGCAAACCGGTCTTGGCCACCACGCGAAACACCGGGCGCAGCAGATACCGCCCGCCGATCACCACCACCGCGATGCTGCCCAACACCCGCAAGCCGTGATTCAAATCCTCGGCCGCCGTGGTGGTGTGATCGCCGCCCGCCAGCAACGGCACCATGGCGATCAACGGGATCGCCGCGATGTCCTGGAACAGCAGAATCGCAAACGCCAAGCGTCCGTGAGGACTGGTCAGTTCCTTGCGTTCGGCCAGGCTTTGCAGGCCAAACGCGGTGGACGACAGCGCCAGCCCAAGGCCGAGGACGATGGCACTGTTCAACGACTGGCCGAAGACAAACAGCGCCAGCACGCTAATCACCGAGCCGGTCAACAGCACCTGTGCCAGGCCCACGCCAAATACCGATTTACGCATCACCCACAAGCGACGCGGCGACAATTCCAGGCCGATGATGAACAGCAGCAACACCACGCCGAGCTCGGAGATGTGGCTGACGCTTTGTGGGTTGCCGATCAAACCCAGTACCGACGGCCCGATAATGACGCCGGCAAACAGATAACCCAGCACCGCTCCCAATTGCAGGCGTTTGGCCAAGGGCACGGTGAGCACCGCGGCGAACAGAAACACAACGGCGGCTTGTAAAAGGTTGCCTTCATGGGGCATGACAAAACTCCATCTACTCGGTACGGCGGGGGCGACAGGATAAAGGTTGGAGCCACAGGCGTCAGCAAAGAGCTGGAGTCATGCTGTTACAGCTTGCATCAATTGGTTACATTCATAGGATAAGCTGATTAATCTGTCCGTCCCTCGAGTGCACACCATGGCGATCAATTTCGACCTCAACGATCTGCAAGCCTTCCGGGCCGTGGTCGAGCAGGGCAGCTTCCGCAAGGCGGCCGATACCGTGCGCATTTCCCAGCCAGCACTGAGCCGGCGAATTGAAAAACTCGAAGATGCCCTCGGTGTGCGCTTGTTCGAGCGCACCACCCGCAAGGTCAGCCTGACCCAGGCCGGGCGTGGTTTTATGCCGAGTGTCGAGCGATTGCTCGATGACCTTGACGTCGCGTTGCTGGGCATCAGTGAAGTGGCTTCAACCCGGCTCGGCCATGTTACGGTCGCCTGTGTACCCTCGGCGGCTTATTACTTCATGCCGCGCGTAATTGCCCATTACCACCGGCAGTTCCCTCGGATCAAAGTCAAGGTACTGGACTCCAGCGCCCATGACGTGCTCAGCGCAGTGGTCAATGGTGAGGCGGATTTTGGTCTGAGTTTCATGGGCACGCTGGAGGCCGAGGTCGAGTTCGAGCCGCTGGTGCAGGAAGGTTATGTGGTGGCCTGTCGGCGCGATCATCCGTTGGCCGGGCGCAGCAGCGTGAGCTGGGATGAGTTTTATCAGCAGGATTACATCTCGCTGGACAAGACGTCCGGTAATCGTTTTTTGCTGGACCAGGCACTGGCCGGCATCGTGCCGCAGCGACCGAGTATCTGCGAAACCCGTCATGTCACGACGATGATTGGACTGGTGGAGGCAGGGTTGGGTGTGGCTGCGGTGCCATTGATGGCGATGCCGGCAGCCGATCATCCGATCCTGACGCGTGTGCCGCTGACCGACCCGCAGGTGATGCGCAGTGTCGGTCTGATCAAACGCCGGGGGCGAACCCTGACCCCGGCGGCGTTGGAACTGGAACGGCTGGTGGTGGAAATGAAAGTGCAGCCACCCGTTCTCAGCGGCTGACCGAATCCAGACCGGTTGCTTTCACGTCCGACTGAGCGGCCGAGGAGGCCATATAGTCAAGCAGTGCCTTGGCTTCGGCCGGGTGTTGCGCGCCGACCGGTATGCCGGCCGCAAAACGTGTCACTGACTGCACCGATTCCGGAATCTTCGCCACAAAACTGACCCCCGGCACTGGCAGCAATTCGCTGACTTGCTGGAATCCCAACTGATAATCACCTGTGGCAACCACCGAGCCGACCGGGATCTTCGGAATCATCGTCGATTTGGGCTTCAGTTGATCTTCTATGCCCAGACGCTTGAACAGTTGATTCTCGATGTAGACGCCGCTGGCGCTGTCGGAGTACGCCACTGACCGGGCCTCCAGCAAGGTCTTTTTCAGGCCGTCGACAGAGCTGATGTCTGGCTTTGGCGCGCCTGTACGCACCACCAGACCGATCCGCGAATCCGCCAGTTCCACCCGTGAAGCAGGGTCGACCTTGCCTTGTTTGATCAAGTCGTCGAGGGCGTAGCCAACCATGATCACCACGTCAGCCTTCTCGCCTCGGGCGAGGCGATTGGGGATCGCTTCCGGCGCCTTCCCCATCGACGGCCCCAGCGCGGTGTCGAGCGTGTTGCCGGTGGATGCGGCGAACTTCGGACCGAGGATTTTGTAGGCAGCGGTAAAGCCACCGGAGGTCATCACGCGAATCTCTTCAGCCTGGGCGACCGTACTCAGGCCAAGGCTGGCTGCCAAGGCCAGGGCTGCAAAGTTAAATAGCTTCTTCATGGGCATTCTCGAAAAGGACGGGTTCAAGACATCGCCGGTTGCAGGCGACCGGTCGAGCGACGGTAGAGGTACAGCGTCGCGCACAAGGCGCAGAGCGCGGCGAAACTCATCCAGTAGCCGGGCGCGGCCTTGTCGCCGGTGTACTGAATCAGGAAGGTCGACATCGCCGGGGTGAAACCACCGAAAACCGCGGTGGCCAGGCTATAGGCCAGGGAGAATCCGGCGACCCGCACCTCGACTGGCATGATTTCCGTCAGCGCGGCGATCATCGCGCCGTTGTACAAGCCGTAAATGAACGACAGCCACAGCAACACCAGCAGCATGTGCATGAAGCTCGGCGCGTTGACCAGGAAGGTCAGTGCCGGATACGCGGTGGCGAGGGTCAACAACGCCATGGCGATCAACACCGGACGCCGACCGATACGATCGGACAAGGCCCCGCCCAGCGGCAGCCAGCAGAAGTTCGACACACCCACCAGCAAGGTCACCAGCAGCGCATCGGACGTGCTCAGATGCAGCACGGTTTTACCGAACGTCGGTGCGTACACGGTGATCAGGTAGAAGGCCGTCGTGGTCAGCGCGACCATCATCATTCCGGCGAAGACGATCACCCAGTTCTGCGCCAGTGTGCGGAAAACTTCGCCCATACTCGGGCGGTGTTTGCGCGCGGTGAATTCTTCGGTTTCTTCCAGGTTGCGCCGCAGGAAGAAAATGAACGGCACGATCAGGCAGCCAACGAAAAACGGTATCCGCCAGCCCCAGTCGGCAATCATCGCCGGCGCCATCCATTGATTCAGCCCATAACCCAAGGCCGCTGCGACAATAATTGCCACTTGCTGGCTGGCCGACTGCCAACTGGTGAAAAAGCCTTTGTTGCCGGGCGTGGCGATCTCCGAGAGGTACACCGAGACACCGCCCATTTCTGCACCCGCCGAGAAGCCCTGCAGCAATCGGCCGATCAGCACGATGGCCGGTGCGAACAAACCGATGGTCTCGTAACCGGGCACCAACACAATCAATATCGTGCCGCTGGCCATGATCGACAGCGTGACAATCAGCCCTTTGCGCCGGCCCACATCGTCGATGTAAGCACCCAGCACTACTGCACCCAACGGCCGCATGAGGAACCCTGCGCCGAACACCGCGAAGGTCATCATCAGCGAGGCGAATTCGCTGCTGGCCGGGAAGAACACCGCGGCGATCTGCGTGGCGTAAAAGCCGAAAAGGAAGAAGTCGAACTGTTCGAGGAAATTGCCCGACGTGACCCGGAAAATTGCACCGGCGCGAGAACGCCCGGAAGGGATTGATGCTGTCATTGACCTGTACTCCACCGCTTTTATGACGTGCATTGCCTGGACGCAGTGCACGGTTCTTATTGAGGCGAATGGTGGAACAGGGCGATCGATATGATAAGTGCATTGTTGGCATGCATTAATGCGTAGAACGGATCAATGTGCGCCGAAGGAATGATTCACCGCGAGCGCAGTCGGAGTTGGGTATGCCATCAACGGAGGATCACCCATGAACAGCAAAACCCTCATCGCCGCCCTGGCCATTGCCGCTGGCGTTGCCGGTATCAACCCCATCGTTCAGGCGGATGACCCACCCGCAAAAACCGTCCAGCCCGGCGTCAATAACACCCGAGAACTGGTGGTCGGCGACCGCGCCCCGGACATGTATCAACGCACTGAAAAAGCACTGCGCAACTGGAAAGCCAAAGGCCTGAAAGCACCGAAGGAACAGGCGCAGTGGGTGCAGATAAATGACAAGTACATGATGGTGATGATCACCAACGGCACGATTGTGGACATCACGCCGGTGGAGCGTTAGGTCGAACGGGCTATTCGCTGTGAGCGCGCACCGGGCTTTCAGTGCCCAACCGGTACTGATTATTCCCGCTGCGTTTCGCCTCATACATCGCCAGATCCGCAATATGAATCAACCGGTCCATGCTCGGCGCATGGTCCGGGAACACCGCGACCCCGAGACTGGTGCCGATGTGGCGTTGGTCGTTGCCGATGGTGATGGGCGGTGACAGTTCGACGAAGATTTTCTGGCAGATGGTGCGAGCCTCGTCTTGCAGGCTGACGCCTTGGGGCAACCCTTGCAGAATGACCACAAATTCATCGCCGCCGATCCGGGCGACGGTGTCGGTTGAGCGCAGGATTTTCTTCAATCGCGTAGCGGTGGTGATCAGCACCCGGTCGCCGGCCGCATGACCGTAGTGGTCGTTGATTGCCTTGAACCCGTTGAGATCGACAAACACCAACGCCACCCGCGTGGCGCTGACGCGTGCCTGTTCGAGCGCTTCGCACAGGCGCTCTTCAAGCACCAGGCGATTGGGGAGGCCGGTCAACGGGTCGTAATGCGCCAGGTGTTGCAGGTAACTGGCTGAGGCTTTTTCCTCGGTGATGTCGCGCACCACACCCATCATCTTGATGGTGGCGTCATGGTCGTTCTTGACCACGTTGCCGGTTTCCCGCAGCCAGCGAATGCTGCCGTCGGGCCAGACCACGCGGTATTCCTCGTCATGGTTTTCACCGGTTGTCAGGCATCGCAACTCCCCGGCCCGGACGTTGGCCCGGTCGTCCGGGTGTACGCAGGCGCAGAACAGTGCGTAGGAGGGCGTCACCTCGCCGATCTTGAAACCGAACATTCCGTAGATCGCGTCCGACCAGTAGAGTTTGTCGGTGTCGACATCCCAGTCCCAGGTGCCGATGCGGGCGAAATATTGGCTGCGCTTGAAACGCTCGGCGTCGCCATCCTGGCGGATGTGCAGGCCTTCGGACAGGCTGGCGATCAGCGCGCGTTGCTCGGCCAATTGCTTTTGCAGCGAGCGCTCGCGGCAGATCAGCGCAATGATCAGGGCAAGCATCACTGAGCCGATGGCTGCGCTGGTCCAGACGTCATTCATTCAAAAATTGCCATCGTGTCTTAGTGATCCGTGTGCCGTGGTGTCGCTTATCTTAGTTGAGGTAATGCCGGGAACCGCTCGTATGGGTTGCCAAGGGCGCACAATTCTGGGAAAACGGCGCCCATTACACCCTGTTGGGTGCGTGAACAATAGAGTGAACGTGATGAATGATGAATTGCAGATAATCGATCTTGAAGTGGGCGAGGGCAAAGCCGCCGTCAAAGGCGCGCTGATCACCACCCAATACCGCGGCTGGCTGGAAGACGGCACCGAATTCGATTCGTCCTACAGCCGTGGCAAACCTTTTCAGTGTGTGATTGGCACGGGGAGGGTGATCAAGGGTTGGGATCAGGGGATTATGGGGATGCAGGTGGGCGGCAAGCGCAAATTGCGGGTGCCGGCGCATTTGGCCTACGGCGAGCGGACGATGGGCGCGATCACGCCGAATTCGAATTTGATTTTTGAGATTGAATTGCTGGAAGTGCTGACGCGGGATGATTGATTCGTAAGTTGAAGTCAGCGTCGTGGCGAGAAAAAGCCCTCGCCACGAAAGTCGCGCGTTCGAACCCCCGCTGGATCAGGTGAACGCGTCAATATCGTCAAGCGTGTCCGCAATAACTCCTTCAAGGGTTGGGAATTTTTCTTTCACGTTTTCGAATGCCGACAGCACCGGTTCCTTATCCAGCACGCCATGACGGCGAGCCAGATGACCAATAGCCGTGATGGCCGATGCTGTAACCGATTCGGACTCACTTGCGAGGTAATTAAGGCAGGTGTTAAGTGCCCAAGTGTTGTCTGCTTCATTCAACCCGATGGAGACCAATGCTGCAGTAACATTTGTATCCACTCCGCTTGCGAGAAGTTTTGTCGCTTCATCATGGCTCATGGATGGATCTTGATAGAGAAGGCTCACTTTTTCACTCCCAGAATATTGCCCTTGTTATCTACTTTCTTAGCTTTAATCAGAGCATTTTTCATATCTTGGTGGAGTTTATCCCATGGCCTGACATGGCCGTAGTCGCCCAGTTTCTCGACCGGGACAAACCCGGATGAGTTGTCATGGTTGATTACGCCGTTGCGAAGGTTGCAGCTTTTGGTGAACACACAACCCATGGAAGCGGGATGATCCGGTTGTTGAGCTTGTTTGATGAAACGCTCTTCATACGCCTGCTGGCGGGCCAGCATGTCGTCATATGTTTTTTGCCTCGTGTCCCGCTCTGCCAATTCAGTGGCGGTCATGTATCGGCTTGTGACGTGGTGCCCGTCGCCGGACGGTGGGTTCTGAACCCGAGGTATGTCTGTTTTGCGCGCCATGAGCGTCCTTGTTCATCCTTTTTGAAAGCGATGCGGACGCTATATCAATGGGTATTTGATAGATGTAGGACGGTTCTGAAATTTGGTTTGTCGTTGTAAGTAGCGAGGGGGCAACCCCCTCGCCGCAATCAGGCAGATTTCCTCACTACTCCCGCACACCGATGAAGAGGTCCAGGTCAGTCGGTAGCTGCACATCGATAGCCATGGCGATTTGCTGGATTTGCTCGGCGGTCAGCAAGCAGTCCCCGTACACGCTTTCTTCAAGGTTCTTCCAGCCGAGTACACGCATCATTGCGTTTTCAAACTCAGATAGAACGGTCAATTCGTACTTTAAGACGTCACCCTCGTGATCACCTTTTGAAAATCCACTGATCCAAAAAACATAGTGGGTCTCCTGATTTGTTCCCGGAAAGTCCTGCTGAGTGTCGCGGGCGGGGTGCCCGTCGCCTGACGATAGGGTTTGAATCGGAGGTATGTTTGTTTTGCTAGCCATGAGCGTCCTTGTTTCAACTTTTTGAAAGCGAGGCGGACGCTATCTCAATGGGCGTTAAATGGATGTAGGCATTTTCTGAATGTTGAGTTGTTGTTGCAAAAAGTACTGCTCGCTACGGCGCTTGTGGTGAGGGATTTCCCCTCACCACAGATCCCCGTTAGCCTTTCGGATCGATGTTATCTAGCGCCCGATTTACGGCGAGTTCTCCCAGCATGACGACTTGCGCAATCCCCAGCGCCTTGTTGCGATGCGGGCCTTCCAGAAGATCGGCGAAGTCGCTAAGCATCACGCTCGCGGAGGCCATGGATTCGCAGGCATTGGCCAGCAGGCTTTCGCTGTCCATGTCGGGGGCGACCATGAACATGGTGCTGGGTTTGCGCGGGGTTTTGGCGTCTTTGAGGGCGGCGGGGTTGAGGTAGTGATCGAGGGCGCGCTCGGCGGCTTCGTGGAATTTTTTTGAATCGAGGGATTCGTAGGGGGAGGCCGGATCTGTATCGGTTTCTGATTCAGGGGGATTTGGCGTTTCTTTAATCATCATGATGCTCCTTGGTCCATTAGGAGCTGCCGACATCACTTGCAGATGATGGGGTGGCAGCTATGCGCGGGTCTGCAAGACCGGGGAACCAAGAACCCGGCAGACCCGAAAGTCTCCCGCGCAAAGCCGCCATCAAAACGGACACAAAGAGTGTCCTTTTGGCAATGCTATGCGATTAGTTCCACGGGCTTGCAGACCCGATCACTGATGAGCAGTGACAGGAATCAAGTTACCGACGAGCCCCAAGGCGCACAAGCCGGCGGATTCTGGCGCAGTTGTAGGCAAAGGCGCAAGGTGACGTAGCCTCTTGCGACAGTTACAAATGATGTAGTGATCAAGCGGCTAAACACCCCGCAATGACAGACGTTCAGACCTGAAACGTCTCCCGATAGGCATACAACCCCGGCGTTCCCCCGGTCATCACAAACAGCACATTGTCACCGCGCTGGAAACGTCCTTGCCTCAGATCACCCAGCAACCCGGCAAACGCTTTTCCGGAATACACCGGGTCAATCAACAAGCCTTCAGCGCGAGCCATCAGGCGCACCGCGTCGAGCATGGCGGGCGTCGGCAGGCCGTAACCGTCGCCCAGCTGACTGCCATCAATGACAATCTCTGATGCCTGAACCACGACGCGGCTTCCCAACAAGGTCAGTGCGTCCTGAGTCAACTTCACGGTCCTGTCCGCTGACGTGTCCCGGTCAGACAAGACTGAATACGACTTGACGATCGAAGCCCCCCGACCCAGCAACTGGAACCCTGCCGCGAGCCCGGCGTGGGTGCCAGCGCTGCCATTGGGCACGACCACCTGGTTGAAGGTGAGACCCAGTTGGGTTTCCTGCTGCGCGATCTCTGCTGCGCAACTTGCGTAACCGAGACTGCCCAGCGGCGTTGAGCCCCCGGTCGGTATTACCAGAACGGTGCGCCCGGTTTCCCGAAGTTGCACGGCGCGTTTCTCGGCTTCGGCGAAGGAGTCGCTGCCAGCCGCAAGCACCCGTATGTCAGCGCCAAACAACTGATCGAGCAGCACGTTGCCGTTCAGCTCGTAGTCCATTTCGGATTTTGGCACCGACCGGGTCAGGATCAATTCGCAGGCAATGCCCAGGCGGGCACACACGGCGGCCGTCAGGCGTGCATGGTTGGACTGGAGACCTCCGATGGTGATGACCGTGTCGACCCCGGCCGCGAGCGCCGCGCCGAGGTGGAATTCGAGTTTGCGCAGTTTGTTGCCGCCACCGCCGATCAACATGTGATCATCGCGCTTGAGAAACAGGCCGATGCCTTGTGCCTTCAAATCCAGCAGCTGTTCCAGGCGTTCGGCGCGCTGAATCGGCGTCGGACCTTGCAACAGATCTGCCCGCGCGAAAGAACGGAGTGACGTGTCCAGTAGGGTTTGCATCAATGGCACCTCGTTATGCACTTTATTACAGTGACTCTAGGGACAAAGTCCCGGGTGATAAACGCATCGCCGGTTATTACTCCTTTAACCTGATGTATTGAATGCAAGGCAGGGACATGAGCAAACTCAGGCAAATGGAAGTCTTCGTCGCCGTCGTCGAGGCGGGCAGCTTCGCTGATGCGGCCAGTGAAGTCGGCATGTCGGCGGTCATGGTCGGGCGGCATATCCAGGGCCTGGAGAAAACCCTTAATACCCCGCTGATTAAACGCACCACGCGCCGGCAATCCATCACGGCCGAGGGGCGCTTGTTTTACCAGGAAGCCAAACTGGCCCTGGAACAGGTGAAGTACGCGTTCAGTCGGGTGGAAGCGTCCAACCCGGAGCCCAGCGGCCTGCTGCGCATCACCGCGCCGATGAGTCTCGGCGTTTCCCTGGTCGGGCCGCTGGTGGCCGAATTCATGCAGCGTTATCCGCAGATTCAGGTCGAGCTGATTTTGAGCAATGAAGTGATCGACCTGTACGAGACGTCATTCGATCTGGCGTTCAGGATTTCCGAGCTGATTGGCGTCAACCTGCTGGCCACGCCATTGCCGCCGTATCGAATGGTGATCTGCGCCTCGCCCCGGTATCTGGAAAAATGGCAGGAACCACAGTGCCCCGAGGACCTGCATCGGCACCGAATTCTCACCCACACGTCCTGGAACAACCGGTTTGCATGGCCGCTGAGAAACGGCACCAGTGAAGTGCCCTGGCCTGAAAGCGCCGTGTTGAAGAGCAATGACGGTCAGGTGTTGTTGCAGGCGGCCGTGGCCGGTGAGGGGATTTTGATGCAGCCTGACTTTTTGGTCTCGGCGGCGTTGGCCAGTGGTGATTTGGTCCGGATCATGGACGCCTATGTTCCGCCGCCCAAGCCGGTGCAGATGGTGTATCCGCGCTCCAGGAAGTCGCTGCCCAAGCTGCAAGCCTTTGTCGACTTTGTCGCGGATCGACTGGCATGAGCGTGGCGTTCTGAAGCACAGATACCTGCAGTGCTAGCGCACGGTGTAACCGCTGTCGACCACCCAATCCTGGCCGTAAACGTTCCGTGCACCGCGGCTCAGTTGGAACAGGATGACGTCTGCCACTGCACCCGGTTCCAGGAACCTTCCGTCGAGCAGCCGCTGGTTCACCGTGTTGGCGACGTCGCCCAGGTCCTCAGGTTTCAAGCCAAGGGTTGACCAAATCGGGGTGGCGGTGGGGCCCGGCGATACGGTGTTGATACGGATGCCGTGAGGCGCCAACTCTACGGCCAGGGTCCGGGCATGGGCCATCAGTGCTGCTTTCGAGGCGATGTAGGCTGCCAGACCGGGAAAGGTCACGTTGGCCAGGAACGTACCGATGAACACCACCGAAGCGCTCACCTCAAGGTGGCCGCGCAGGCAGGCCAAGGTGTTCAGCGCACCTGCGCCGTTGACCGCCCACTGTCGGTCGAAGGCCGATACATCCAGCCCATCGGCCAGTTGGGCGATGCCTGCATTGGGCACCACGAAGTCCACGGGGCCGAGGGACTGCGCACGATTGGCCAGTCGGGCCAGGTCTTCCGGTCGGGTGACATCCCCGGCCAGCCAGATCAGTTGTTCACCAAAGCGTTCCGCGCATTCGGCCAGGCCACCGAGCTGGCGCGACATCGCCAACACGCGAGCCCCTTGTTCCAATAACCGTTCGGTGACGGCCAGGCCAATGCCGGAACTCGCGCCGGTAACAACGGCCAGGCGATTGTGAAATTCATTGAGCATGCAGCAATCCTTTTTTTGATGAGTCAGCCGTGTTTGAAGGGCGATCGTTGGCTAGTCGAAAGCACGAACAGGGCATCAAAAAACGGGCCAGCCCGGCGCGCCAGACAGGGCGGGGCTTGCATGCTTGATGTAGTTAGTTTGACCACTTGATAGTGGAGTCAAAACGACTGCGCGCTAGTCAATAAGACTTGCCAGTAGTGACCGGGTGATGGTGGCTTGCCAATGTTTCAACCTCTTTCCATGAATGTCTTCTTGCCAGTTCTTCCCGTATCGGCAACCATGCCCGCCATAAAGGGGTAGGGGGTATAGGTATGTCACACATTCACGAACACAAAGACGATTTGCTCAACCGGGTGCGGCGCATTTCAGGCCAGGTCCAGGCCGTGGAGCGCGCGCTGGAGTCCGACGCTGATTGCGCCAAGACCCTGCACCTGGTCGCCGCCATCCGTGGAGCGGTCAATGGTTTGATGGATCAGTTCATCGACGCCCACGCCCGCGAACATGTGGCCCATCCAGGCTTGAGCGACGAAGCACGCGCCGAAGGTCTGGAAGAGTTGCTGCAAGCCATCCGTCGTTATTCGAAATAAGGCCGTATTCCATGACACTGACGCCGCAGGCTTCGCACTTTTCCCACGACCATATGTTCCTGGGGGCTTCCCATGATGAAAACGCCCGCCGCACCTTGTGGGTGGTGGCGTTGACGTTCGTCATGATGATCGGCGAGATTGCCGCCGGTTACCTCACCGGTTCGATGGCACTGCTGGCCGATGGTTTCCACATGGCGACCCATGTCGGTGCCTTGGGTATCGCGGCGGCGGCCTATGGTTTTGCCCGACGTCATGCCAACAATGCCCGCTACAGTTTTGGCACCGGGAAGGTGGGTGATCTGGCCGGGTTTGCCTCGGCCATGGTGCTGGGGCTGGTGTCGCTCGGCATTGCCGTGGAGTCCATCCTGCGGCTGTTCCAGCCGACCACAGTGGCGTTTACGGAGGCGACAGTGATTGCCGTGGTCGGGCTGGCGGTGAACCTCGTCAGTGCCTTTTTACTGGCGGGTAATCATGGGCATCACGGCCATGATCATAGCCACGGCCATCACCACGACCACGCTCACGACAACAACCTGCGCTCAGCCTACGTCCACGTACTTGCCGATGCCCTGACCTCGGTGCTTGCCATCGCGGCCTTGCTGGCCGGCCGTTACCTCGGCTGGGTTTGGCTGGATCCGGTGATGGGCATCGTCGGCGCGATTGTCATTGCTAAATGGGCCTATGGCCTGATGCGCGACAGTGCGGCGGTGTTGCTCGACACCACCGATGAGCCTGTTGCTGCTGAAATTCGTGAGTTGCTGGAATCGGCGGGTGACGTGCGCATCAGCGACCTGCACGTCTGGCAGGTCGGGCCTGATGCTCGGGCAGCGATTGTCAGTGTCGTGGCCATCGCCCATGTCAGTGCCGACACGATTCGCGAACGCCTGGCACCGGTTCATGAGTTGTCTCACCTGACCGTTGAGTTTCGTATCGCTTGACGCCGCTGGCGGAGCGATCATTGAAATGCGGCAGGCGGCTGTTGAGGGAAGCGTGGTAGTGCCAGGTCAGGCCATCCCATTCGGGTCGATGGGCCAGAATCTCCGTCAATGTCGCCCGGGCAATCTCCAGCGCCAATATTTGCCCAGGACATTGATGACGGCCCTGGCCAAAGGTGAAGCTGCGCCGATGTGGTCGATCAAGAATAAAGACGTCGGGATGCTCATTGAGCAGCGGGTCACGATTGGCCGACGCCAGCAGCACCAGAATCACATCGCCTGGATTGAGGATCATCCCCTCGATTTCGCACGGTGCCGCGACAAATCGGCGGGTGTTCTGCACCGATGGGTCGAAACGCTGAACTTCGGCGATCAAGTCGTCAACGGGCGTCGAGTCGCGTAACAGCGACGGTTTTTTAATCAACGCCAATATCGCGTTGCCGATCAGTCCGGCAGTGGCTTCATACGTCTGGGAAAACAGACCAATCAGATTGGCAATCAGCGTTTCAGGATCGCCCGCGAATCGCGCTCGAATCCCGGCGAGCAGTGAGCTTTTATTGCCCGGATCATCCAGCAACTCAACGAAATACCCGCTTAACTGCTCCGCCGCAGCGTGGGCAGCCTTCAGTTGCAGCGGATCACTGAGCGGCGACAGGCACGCGACGAAATCCGCCGTCAATTCGCTGATCGCCCGACCCTGAGCCGGCGAGAACCCCAACAGCGCCGCCACCACGCAAACCGGCCCGCGAAACATGGCGTTGTACAACCCGTCGGCATCCGGTGTGATCAACCGCGCGCTCACCAGTGCACTGACCTCGTCCGCATCAATCAGCGCCAAACCCGGCTGAATCGCCGACCTCGGGCAACGCTGGCGCTCGCCCTCATTCATCCGCATCAACTGCCCAAACACCTTTCCGGCCAATCCGTCGACAATGGCTTTGGGCACCGGCTCAGCGGCCGGCCGAACATGGCAATCCGGGTGCGCCAGCACCGCCGCAACGGCCTCGGCGCTGCTCGCTACCCACAGTTTCAGTGCTTGGTGAAAAACCAGCCCACCCTCGGCGCGCAGCCGGGCGTAATAAGGATAGGGATCGGCATGAGTCGCAGCGATGATCGGGTCCATGGGTCGCAGCCTTGTTTGTGGTGGGAGAAGTGTTGCTACTATCTCCAGTTCGAAACGGCCTTGATTCGTCCGGGAGCGAAATATGAACGTTGAACAACACGACATCGGTGTCTCTCAAGTGGCGGCGGCCATCGCGGAACCGGCCCGGACGAAAATCCTCTATTCGCTGATGGACGGCCACGCGCGCACCAGCACCGAGCTGGCGGCGATTGCTGAAGTCAGCGCTTCCACCGCCAGCGCGCACCTGGCGAAGCTCAGGGATCTGGCGCTGCTGCGTTTGCACGTGCAGGGCCGCCATCGTTATTACAGCCTCGCCGACAAGCGCGTGGCCCAGGCACTGGAGGCGCTGATGGTCATCGGCCAGAACACTGCGCCGTCCTTCAACTCGCGTATACCGGATCGCCTGCAATTCGCCCGTACCTGCTACGACCACATGGCCGGGACACTGGCGGTGTTGCTGCACGACCGGATGCTGGAAAAAGGCTGGTTGCTGGAAACTGACGAGCAGGCTTATCGCCTGAGCGACAGTGGCGAGGCCTTGATGAAAGGGCTGGGCATTGAAGTCAACGACCTGAACACTTTGCGCCGCCGCTTCGCGTGCCCGTGCCTGGACTGGAGCATGCGCCGCCCGCATCTGGGGGGCTCGCTGGGGGCGGCGTTGCTGCAAACCGCGATCAAGCGCAAATGGGTGACTCAGGATCTGGACAGTCGGGCGCTGGCGTTGACGGTACTGGGGCGCAAGGAATTGGCTGCACAGTTCGACCTGACGCTGGCGCAGCCAACCGTGCAACCCCTCCGCGAACAACGGCCACCGCAACCTGCGCGTGATGTGATCTGACCCGACCAAGGGTTCGTTGACGGCTTGTGCCTTGAAGGTCGACCCTATACTGTATATCCAAACAGTAAAAGGCGTGCCCCATGGAACTCATCGACAAGCTCAGCATTCTCGCCGACGCCGCCAAATACGACGCGTCGTGCGCCAGCAGCGGCGCACCGAAGCGTAGCTCCGAGGGCAAGAGCGGCCTGGGCTCGACCGACGGCATGGGCATTTGCCACAGCTACACGCCGGACGGGCGCTGTGTGTCGTTGCTGAAGGTTCTGCTGACCAACTTCTGTCTCTACGACTGCCAGTATTGCGTCAATCGACGTTCCAGCGACGTGCCTCGCGCACGTTTCACGCCGGAAGAAGTGGTGACGCTGACCCTGGATTTCTACCGACGCAACTGCGTCAGCGGGTTGTTTCTCAGTTCCGGGATCATTCGCTCGGCGGACTACACCATGGAGCAACTGATCCGTGTGGCGAAGCTGCTGCGCGAAGACCACGAATTCCGGGGCTACATCCACCTCAAGACCATTCCCGAAGCCGATCCGGCGCTGATCGAGGAAGCGGGGCGCTACGCCGATCGCTTGAGCGTGAACATTGAACTGCCCACCGACGCCAGCCTGAAAACCCTGGCCCCGGAGAAACAGCTGGGCTCGATCAAACAGGCCATGCAAACCATCTACACCGGTGTCCAGACCGTACTCAACGAACCTCGCGCACCGAAATTTGCCCCGGCCGGGCAGAGCACGCAGATGATTGTCGGCGCCGATGACACCGATGACAGCACCATTCTCCATAGCGCCCAGGCGCTGTACGGCAACTTCAGTTTGCGAAGGGTCTATTACTCGGCATTCAGCCCGATCCCCAACAGCCCGAAAAGCGTGCCGCTGGCCGCGCCGCCATTGATGCGCGAACACCGTTTGTATCAGGCGGACTTCCTGTTGCGCAGCTACGGCTTTACCGCTGGCGAGCTGTTCAAGGGGCCCGGGCACCTGGCGCTCGACATCGATCCGAAACTGGCGTGGGCATTGGAGAATCGCGAGATCTTCCCACTGGACCTCAATCGCGCCGAGGCATCGTTGATCGCACGCATTCCCGGTATTGGCCTGCGCACCACCGAGCGCCTGGTGGAATTGCGCCGTCAGCGCCGCATCCGCTACGAAGACCTGGCCCGAATGCGTTGCGTGCTGGCCAAGGCCAAACCGTTCTTCATCACCAGCGATTACCACCCGCAGCAGGCCGAGGTCACCAGCCATTTGCTGTATCAGCAATTGCGCGACCGGCCACAGCCGCAACAAATGGGGTTATGGGGATGATCAGTCTGGATTGCGATGACCTGTTCGACACCTGGCGCCAGCAGGCACGCTGGCTGCTCAGTCATGAGGTGGACCCGAGCCGGGTGAGTTGGGCCAGTGAAGGCGTCTGCGATCTGTTCGCCAGCGACGATGCGCCACCTCAAACCCTGGGGCCGTTTCACGCACGAATACCGCGAACGCTGTTGGACACCCTGGAACGCGCCGCTCGTTACAGGGGGGATCAACGTTGGAGTCTGTTGTACGAAGTGCTGTGGCGGGTCAGTCATGGGGACCGCACCGCGATGCTGGCCGGGGACAAGTTAGGCAGTAAATTTCATAGAAGAATCAAACAGGTACAGCGTGAAGCTCATCACTTGCATGCATTTGTACGATTCGTCGCGATGCCTGAAGGTGAGGGCCCGCAGTACGTCGCCTGGCACGAACCGGCCCACGACATCCTGCACAGTGCCAGTGAGCATTTTATCGGGCGCATGGGCCGGCATCGCTGGTTGATTGCAACGCCCAGGGACGGGGTCTACTACGACGGTGAGCAGTTGATCCACCGACGCCAGTGCCCGGTTGAATGGCAGCAGCTGGCACAAAACGTCGACGACCCGCACAGCGACATGTGGTTGACCTACTACAGCCATATCTTTAATCCGGCGCGCCTGAACCCTAAAGTCATGCAAGGGCATTTGCCGGCCCGGTTCTGGAAGAACCTGCCTGAGGGCGCGTTGATTCCGGGGCTGATCACCCAGGCACGCACGGGTAAGCAACAGGATGGTCAGGCGAGCGGAATCAAGGACAGGGGCGGTAAACGTATTGCGCGGGGAGAAGCCGGGTATCGCTGATAAAAAAAGCCCCCCATCGCCAAAGCGATGGAGGGCTTCGATGCTGCTGGGGTCAGATCAAACCTTGACGATCCAGCCCGCTGGCGCTTCGACGTCACCAGTTTGAACACCGGTCAGCTCTTTGTAGAGCTTCTGGGTGACTGGGCCGACTTCGGTTTCGCTGTGGAACACGTGCAGATGGTCGTTGTAGCTGATGCCGCCGATCGGCGTGATCACGGCAGCGGTACCGCAAGCGCCGGCTTCCTTGAAGTCGGACAGCTTGTCGATGAACACGTCACCTTCAACCACTTCCAGGCCCAGACGCGATTTGGCCAGTTCGATCAACGACAGGCGGGTGATGCCCGGCAGTACCGACGGCGAGTTCGGCGTGACGAACTTGTTGTCGTGGGTGATCCCGAAGAAGTTGGCCGAGCCGACTTCTTCGATTTTGGTGTGGGTCATCGGGTCCAGATAGATGCAGTCGGCGAAGTGGGCTTTCTTGGCCTGGGAACCTGGCATCAGGCTGGCCGCGTAGTTGCCACCGACCTTGGCTGCACCGGTGCCTTGTGGGGCGGCGCGGTCGTAGCTGGAGATCAGGAAGTTGTGCGGGGTCAGGCCACCTTTGAAGTAAGCGCCGACCGGAATGCAGAAGATCGAGAAGATGAACTCGGGTGCAGTGCGCACGCCGATGTTGTCGCCCACGCCGATCACGAACGGACGCAGGTACAGCGCGCCGCCAGTGCCGTAAGGCGGGATGAAACGCTCGTTGGCACGAACCACTTCCTTGCAGGCTTCGACGAACTGCTCGGTGGACACCTGTGGCATCAGCAGGCGGGCGCAGCTGCGTTGCATGCGGGCGGCGTTCTGATCCGGGCGGAACAGGTTGATCGAACCGTCCTTGCAACGATAGGCCTTCAGGCCCTCGAAGCATTGCTGGCCATAGTGAAGGGCAGTGGAGCCTTCGCTGATGTGCAGCACGTTGTCTTCGGTCAGGGTGCCTGCGTCCCACTCGCCATTACGCCAGTGCGACAGATAGCGCTTGTCTGTCTTGATGTAGTCAAAACCCAACTTGTCCCAATTGATGCTTTCGTTACCCATGACACCCTCTATCACTTAACAACCGCCGAAACGATTCAAGGCTTCTGACGTTTTTCTGGATGGGGACAACAATACTTCATTCCGGGCCTGTTTCGCAGCCCGGACTATCGGATGACAGACAGATAAATCGAGTTGACCTCAAGAAATCACTAGCAGGCTAGCTCCCATAGGAGAACGCATTCCAAATGTGGGAGCTAGCCTGCTGGCGATGGGGCTCTCTATGCCGCCATCCATGTTCTGAATCACAGGTGCAGTGCATGCCCCAAAGCGCGCAGCGCGGCTTCTTGCACCGCCTCACCCAACGTCGGATGCGCATGAATCGTGCCGGCGATGTCTTCCAGCCGCGCGCCCATTTCCAGGCTCTGGCCAAACGCCGTCGACAACTCCGAAACGCCCACCCCCACCGCTTGCCAGCCAACAATCACATGATTGTCACGCCGTGCCACGACGCGCACGAAGCCGGTTTTCGATTCCAAAGTCATCGCCCGGCCATTGGCCGCGAACGGGAAGCTGGAAACGATGCAGTCCAGGCCCGCCGCCTTAACGTCGTCCGGGGTCTTGCCGACCACCACCAGTTCCGGGTCGGTGAAGCACACGGCAGCAATCGCGGTCGGGTTGAACTCGCGGGATTTGCCGCTGATCAGTTCGGCCACCATCTCGCCCTGAGCCATGGCCCGGTGCGCGAGCATCGGTTCGCCGCTCAGGTCACCGATGGCGTACACGTTGCGCATGCTGGTCTGGCAGCGGTTGTCGATCTTGATCGCCGAGCCGTTCATGTCCAGATTCAGCGCTTCAAGGTTCCAGCCCTGGGTGTTCGGCTTGCGACCGACCGCCACTAGCACCTGATCGGTTTCCAGGTTCAGGGTATCGCCACCCGGCTCCAGAACTTGCAGAGTATTACTATCAGAATCAAAGCCTTGGACGCTGTGCTTCAAGCAAAGCTTCACGCCGAGTTTTTTCAGTTCGTCGTGTACCGGCTGGGTCAGTTCGGCATCGTAGGCCGGCAGAATGCGCTCCTGCGCCTCGACCACGCTCACGTCAGCGCCGAGTTTGCGATAGGCAATCCCCAGCTCCAGGCCGATGTAACCGCCACCGACCACGACCAGGCGCTTCGGTACGGACGTTGGGGCCAAGGCTTCGGTGGAGGAGATGATCGGTCCGCCAATCGGCAGCATCGGCAGGTTCACGCTTTTCGAGCCCGTGGCCAGCACCAGGTGCTCGCACTGGATTCGCGTGTCGCCCACCTCCACGGTTTTGCCGTCGATCACTTTCGCCCAGCCTTGAATGACTTGGACTTTGTTCTTTTTCAGCAGCGCCGCGACACCGGTGGTCAGGCGATCAACGATGCCGTCCTTCCACTCGACGCTCTTGCCGATGTCGAGGGTGGGCGCGGAGACGCTGATGCCCAGCGCCGAATGCTGGCTGTGGTGTTGCGTCTGGTGGAACTGTTCAGCGACGTGAATCAACGCCTTCGACGGAATGCAGCCAATGTTCAGGCAGGTACCGCCCAGTGATTCGCCTTCCACCAGAATGGTCGAGATGCCCAACTGGCCGGCACGGATCGCCGTCACATAACCGCCAGGGCCGCCGCCAATAATCAGCAGCGTGGTATTGAGAGATTGCATGCCTTACTCCACAAACAGGGTGGCGGGTTGTTCGAGCAAGCCACGAACGGCCTGGATGAATTGCGCCGCGTCCATGCCATCGACCACGCGGTGATCGAAGGAGCTGGAGAGGTTCATCATCTTGCGAATCACGATCTGGCCTTTGACCACCATCGGGCGTTCGACGATCTTGTTGACGCCGACGATCGCCACTTCCGGCAGGTTCAGCACCGGGGTGCTGACGATGCCGCCCAGCGCGCCGAGGCTGGTCAGGGTGATGCTCGAGCCGGACAATTCATCGCGGCTGGCCTTGCCATTGCGTGCGGCCGTGGCCAAACGGGAGATTTCGGCAGCGTTGTCCCACAGGCTGCGGGCTTCGGCGTGACGCACCACCGGTACCATCAAGCCGATGTCGGCCTGCGTGGCGATGCCCACGTGGACCGCGCCGAGGCGGGTGATGACCTGGGCTTCATCGTCGTAACGGGCATTGATCTGCGGGAAGTCGCGCAGGGCGACAACCAGGGCGCGGACCAGGAACGGCAGCAACGTCAGCTTGCCACGGGTCGCGCCGTGTTTTTCGTTGAGGTGCGCGCGCAGTTCTTCCACGGCGGTGACGTCGATTTCTTCGACATAACTGAAGTGAGCGGCGCGTTGCGTAGCGTCCTGCATGCGCTGGGCGATCTTGCGGCGCATGCCGATCACCTGGATTTGCTCTTCGTCGTTACGCTGGGCGTAAGCGGCGGCCACGGTCGATGGCGGCTGCTGACCCTGGGCCAGATAGGCGTCGAGGTCTTCGTGCAACACGCGACCGGCAGGGCCGGTGCCACGGACCAGACGCAACTGAATGCCGAGGTCCAGCGCATGTTTGCGCACGGCCGGGGAGGCCAGCGGGCGTTCGTCGGCTTCGCGAGCGACCATCGGGCCTTGGCAAACGGCCGCTCGTGGCGCTGCAGCAGCAACCGGCTTGCTTTCCACCGCTGCAACTTTCGGCGTCGCAACCGGCGCTTCTTTCACCGCAGGGGCTGCCGGCTGAGCCGACTCTTTAACGTTGCCCGCGCCTTCGACTTCAATGCTGATCAGAATGCTGCCAACCGCCATGACTTCGCCTGGCTGTCCGCCCAGCGCAATCACCTTGCCGTGCACCGGCGAAGGGATGTCGACCATCGCCTTGTCGGTCATGACATCGGCCAGCACCTGATCTTCGACGACCATGTCGCCGACCTTGACGTGCCACACCGACAATTCAACTTCCGCAATGCCTTCACCAATGTCCGGCATCTTAATAACGTGCGTGCCCATTCAGACCTCCATAACCCGTTTCAACGCCGCGCCCACTCGGGACGGACCAGGGAAATACGCCCACTCTTGCGCGTGCGGGTAGGGGGTGTCCCAACCGGTGACGCGTTCGATCGGCGCTTCCAGGTGATGGAAGCAATGCTCTTGCACCAGGGCGACCAGTTCGGCGCCGAAGCCGCAAGTGCGGGTCGCTTCGTGAACGATCACGCAGCGGCCGGTTTTCTTCACCGACTTGACGATGGTGTCGAGGTCCAGCGGCCACAGGCTGCGCAGGTCGATGACTTCCGCGTCGATCCCGGTTTCTTCCGCCGCGACTTGCGACACATAAACAGTGGTGCCGTAGGTCAAGATGGTCACATCCTTGCCGGGACGCGCGATGGCGGCAACATCCAGCGGCACGGTGTAGTAACCGTCCGGGACCTGCGCGGCCGGGTGTTTCGACCACGGGGTTACCGGGCGGTCGTGGTGGCCGTCGAACGGGCCGTTGTACAGGCGTTTTGGCTCGAGGAAGATCACCGGGTCATCGTTTTCGATGGAAGCGATCAGCAGGCCTTTGGCGTCGTACGGGTTGGACGGCATGACCGTGCGCAGGCCGCAGACCTGGGTGAACATCGCTTCAATACTTTGGCTGTGAGTCTGGCCGCCGTAGATGCCGCCGCCGCAAGGCATGCGCAGGGTCATCGGTGCAGTGAACTCGCCGGCCGAGCGATAACGCAGGCGCGCAGCTTCGGAAATGATCTGGTCCGACGCCGGATAGACGTAGTCGGCGAACTGGATCTCGGCCACCGGGCGCAGACCGTAGGCACCCATGCCCACGGCAACGCCGACGATGCCGCTTTCGGAGATCGGTGCGTCGAACACCCGGGAAGTGCCGTATTTGGTCTGCAGGCCTTCGGTGCAGCGGAAAACGCCGCCGAAGTAACCGACGTCCTGGCCGAACACCACCACGTTGTCGTCACGCTCAAGCATCACATCCATGGCCGAGCGCAGGGCCTGGATCATGGTCATGGTGGTCGTGGTCATGGCGGTTTCCAGCTCAATATGAGTGTTGTGGTCGTTCATGTCAGATCCCCAACTCTTGACGCTGACGCTTCAAGTGCTCCGGCATCTCTTTATAGACGTCTTCGAACATGGTCGCGGCGCTTGGAATCTGGCCTCCGGCCAGGGTGCCGTACTGCTCGGCTTCTTTCTGCGCGGCAATCACTTCGGCTTCCAGTTCGGCGCTGACGGCGACGTGTTCCTCTTCGGACCAGTGACCGATCTTGATCAGGTGCTGCTTGAGGCGCGCAATCGGGTCGCCCAGCGGGAAGTAGCTCCAGTCGTCGGCAGGACGGTATTTGGACGGATCATCGGAAGTGGAGTGCGGACCGGCGCGGTAGGTGACCCATTCGATCATGGTCGGGCCGAGGTTGCGGCGGGCGCGTTCGGCGGCCCAGGCAGAGGCGGCGTAGACCGCGACGAAATCGTTGCCGTCGACCCGCAGGGAGGCAATGCCGCAGCCTACACCACGACCGGCGAACGTAGTGGCTTCACCACCGGCAATCGCCTGGAACGTCGAGATCGCCCACTGGTTGTTGACGACGTTGAGAATCACGGGCGCACGGTAAACGTGAGCGAAGGTGAGGGCGGTGTGGAAGTCGGATTCAGCGGTAGCGCCATCGCCGATCCACGCCGAGGCGATTTTGGTGTCGCCCTTGATCGCCGAGGCCATGCCCCAGCCCACACCTTGTACGAATTGGGTGGCGAGGTTGCCGGAAATGGTGAAGAAGCCATAGTCCTTGACCGAATACATGATCGGCAATTGACGTCCCTTGAGCGGATCGCGCTCGTTGGACAGCAGTTGGCAGATCAGGTCTACCAGCGGTACATCGCGTGCCATCAGGATGCTTTGCTGGCGGTAGGTCGGGAAGCACATGTCATCGACGTTCAGGGCCAGGGCCTGGCCACTGCCGATGGCTTCTTCGCCAAGGCTCTGCATGTAGAACGACATTTTTTTCTGGCGCTGGGCGACGACCATGCGGTTGTCGTAGATCCGCGTCTTGAGCATGGCGCGCATGCCTTTACGCAGAATCTCGGAGGGTACGCCTTCAGCCCATGGACCAAGGGCATTGCCTTGGTCATCGAGCACGCGAATCAGGCCTTTGGCCAGGTCGGCGGTGTCGGCGGGTTCAACGTCAATTGGGGGTTTGCGCACCGTGCCGGCGTCGGTCAGACGCAGGTAGGAGAAGTCGGTTTTGCAGCCAGGACGGCCCGAAGGTTCGGGAACGTGCAGGTGCAGCGGTTCATACGCTTGGTTCATGGCTTCTACGCTCGATCTTGTGAATTTCTTGTAGTGAGCTGACCGTCATTCTTCGATAAAAGAAATCTTGTCCTACAACAATCATAGGCCCGGCGCAGAAGAATATTTATCTCTGTTTCGTTGCGCCGGAGATCATTTGAGGATAAAAAACCTGCATAAACATAAAAAACAGGTGGTTTTGTCTCATGCGCAAACTGGACCGTACCGATATCGGCATTTTGAACAGCCTTCAGGAGAACGCCCGTATCACCAACGCCGACCTCGCACGCTCGGTCAACCTGTCGCCGACACCGTGCTTCAACCGGGTCAAGGCGATGGAAGAATTAGGCCTGATTCGTGAGCAAGTGACGCTGCTGGATGCCGACCTGCTGGGGCTGCACGTGAATGTGTTTATTCATGTCAGCCTGGAGAAACAGGTGGAGGAGGCGTTGGCGCATTTCGAGGAGGCAATTTCGGATCGCCCGGAAGTGATGGAATGCTATTTGATGGCAGGGGACCCGGACTATCTGATCCGGGTGCTGGTGCCGACCATTCAGTCGCTGGAACGCTTCATGATGGACTTCCTGACCAAAGTGCCTGGTGTGGCCAACATCCGCTCGAGCTTCGCGCTCAAGCAAGTGCGCTACAAAACCGCGTTGCCATTACCCGCCAACGGCCTGACCCTCAACAACTAAGCGAAACCCTCTGTAGCAGCTGTCGAGCACCGCGAGGCAGCGTTCGGCGGCGAAGCCGTCGCAAACCCGGTAACCGAGTTTCTTCAGATTCGCCGCAGACGCAGCCTCGCGCTGCTCGACAGCTGCTACGGGTTACGTGTTCGATCGTCCCCATGCGAGGGAACGATCGAACGTTAGAGTTTATTCAGGGGGATTTTCAGGTACACGACGCCATTGTCCTCCGCCGGCGGCAGATTCCCCGCCCGCACATTCACCTGAATTGCCGGCAGCAACAACGTCGGCATGCCCAGCCCGGCATCGCGCTGGGTGCGCATGGCGACGAACGCCGCTTCATCGATGCCGTCATGGACGTGGATATTGCTTTTACGTTGCTCACCCACCGTGGTCATGCAGCGGGATTCGCGGCCTTCGGGCGGGTAGTCGTGGCAGACGTACAGCCGAACGCTGGCGGGGAAGGCCAGCAGTTTGTGGATCGAGGCGAACATCTGGTGGGCGTTGCCGCCGGGGAAATCGCAACGGGCAGTGCCCACGTCCGGCATGAACAAGGTATCGCCCGCCAGAATCACATCACCGTCGATCAGATAAGCCATGTCCGCCGGAGTATGGCCGGGCACATGCAGGGCCGTGGCCTTGAGGTGGCCGATCATGAACGATTCGTCCGGCGCGAACAGATGGTCAAATTGCGAACCGTCGCTGCGAAATTCCGGCTCAAGGTTGAACAGGGACTTGAACACGCCCTGAACCTTGCTGATCGACTGGCCAATCGCGATTTTGCCGCCCAGTTCCCGACGCAGATATGGAGCGGCGGACAGGTGATCGGCATGGGCGTGGGTTTCCAGCAGCCATTGCACGTGCAGCTGATGGTCGCGAACGAAGGCGATGATTTTATCCGCCTGCGTGGTGGCGGTGCGCCCGGCGGCGGGGTCGTAGTCGAGTACCGGATCGACAATGGCGCATTGACCGCCAACCTCTTCGTAAATCACGTAGCTGTAGGTCGATGACGCGGGGTCTAAAAAAGCTTCAATCAAGGCGGGCATGGTGGCCGTTTCTTTCAGGACAAGCCATGAGGGTAGTGTCATTTTCCCTGCGCTGACCAGCCCCGCGTTAATTGATGAAGGAAAAAATCCGCACGGGCTCTATCCTGTCAGTCATCGATACCGGGCGTACCCGGCTTTTTTTCGCGGATCACGAGCGTTTTATGTTGTTGGCAAGTTTTTTTGGGGTGGTGATGGGCCTGGTCCTTGGATTGACCGGGGCTGGTGGTGGAATTCTCGCAGTACCGGCCCTCGTGCTGGGGCTGGGTTTGACCATGACCCAGGCCGCGCCGGTGGCGTTGTTTGCGGTGGGCAGTGCGGCGGCGGTCGGGGCCATTGATGGTTTGCGCCATGGCCTGGTGCGCTATCGCGCCGCGTTGCTGATCGCCCTGCTGGGGGCTGTTTTTTCGCCGGTGGGCATCTACTTTGCTCATCAGTTGCCGGAAAAAATCCTGATGATCCTGTTCAGTCTGCTGATGGTCATGGTGGCTTGGCGGATGCTGCGTCGCGAGCGCCAGGAAGAAGGGCCGAGCGACCATGGCCACGCCAACTGGGGCCAAAAGAACTGCATGCTCGATCAGCAGACCGGGCGCTTTTCCTGGACCGCCAAATGCACCGCGACCCTCGCGGCATTGGGCGCGGTGACCGGTGTGGTCTCCGGGTTGCTCGGGGTCGGTGGCGGCTTCTTGATCGTGCCGGCCTTCAAGCAACTGACTGATGTGCAAATGCGCGGGATCGTCGCCACGTCCTTGATGGTGATCAGCCTGATTTCGGCCATCGGCGTGATCGGCGCGTTTCATGCCGGGGTCAGGATCGACGCTTTGGGTGTGGCCTTCATTGTTGCCAGCGTGGTCGGCATGATCGTCGGCCGACAACTGTGCGCGCGCGTCCCGGCCCGGGCCCTGCAAATCGGCTTCGCCAGTGTGTGTGTCGTGGTCGCCGCTTACATGCTGTTCAGGGCGGGCGTCTAGGCAGTACCGGTTCCTGTGGCCGCCAGTCTGCCGGGCAGGCGTACACCCTAAGTTCCGGGTCTTGGCGCGACCCGGTCTTACACCGAATTTGCCGCGCATCACCGGCCACTCCAAAGCACTTCAAAACCGCCCCCAAGGCAGCGTATGCCGCCGCCGGTCACCTTTCGATAATCGCCTCCGACATCCAGTCCCCCGCTGCGGAGCGCGTCATGCACAACAATAAGAAACTCAAGCATCGTTACTTGCCTGCCTTTATCGCCAGCCTCTCGACCCTCGGTTTGAGCACGATGGCCGAGGCCGAGATCGTGCTGTACGACAAGGACCAGACCACGTTCTCAACCGACGGCTACATCAACGCCTTCTACGTGAACAGCGATGTGGACCGTGCCGGCGATCAGTACGACCGTCGTCAGGCGCGGGTGAAAATGGGCTATTTGCCCAACTACCTGGGTTTCAACATGGGTAAACAGATCGATGACCTGAAACTCGGTGCCCGGGCCTCCTTCTGGGTGACGATCAACGACAGCCAGACCAACGGCACCGACACCGCCATCGACGTGCGGCAGTTCTACGGCACCGTGGCCAATCCGGAGTGGGGCGAAGTGTTGATCGGCAAGGACTTCGGCCTGTTCGCCCGCTCCAACATTCTGCTCGATGAAATGCTCGCCGGTTATGGCCAGGTCAGCGATACCCTGGGGTTGGTTGACGGTGGCGGTGTGTCGTTCGGCAATATCGGCACCGGTTATCCGTACCCGTTCCCGACCTCGCAGATCACCTATCGCACCCCGGTGATGGAGGGTTTGCGGGTGGCCGTGGGGATACTCGACCCGGTGGACACCAACGACAGCAGCCCGTTGGGCAAGGCGTATCAGGAGAATCCGCGTACCGAGAGCGAGGTCACCTATCAGTTTGATGTTGCTGGCGCGAAGATTTATAGCTGGGTCAACGGCAGCTACCAGACCTCGGACAATACCGATTCCACCGTTGAATCGGTCACCTCCAAAGGCGTCGGCTATGGCGTGCAGGCGAAAATGGGCGGCCTGACTCTCGTCGGTTCGGGCTTCCAGGCCAAGGGCATCAATCCGTTCTTCACCAACAACGCCGGCGAACCGACCCTGCGCAACGTCGACAGCGACGGTTACTTGCTGCAAGGCTCGTACAAACTGGGCAAAAACCGCCTGGCCTTGTCTTACGGCAAGACCAATGACGACGGCAATGGGGTGGTCGGCAGCGGCGCGGACTATGAAACCCGCGGCATTGCGTTGTTCCATGACGTCAATGACAACCTCAAACTCGTGGCCGAGTACAACCAGTTCGAAATCAACGGCCACGACACCAGCGCCCAGAATGAAGACACCGACACCTTTGCGGTGGGGGCAGTGTTGAACTGGTAACCCAGCCGCACCGCATTTCACTGTAGGAGCCGGATTGCTGGCGATAGCGGTGGGTCGGGCAACAAGGATGGTGGCTGACACATCGTCATCGCCAGCAAGCCGGCTCCTACACAGAATGCGGTGTCTGCCAGATTTCTCATCCCATCGAAGCGCCTGACCGCTACCCAAGTAGCATACGTCGCAGCCCGCAGGCTTCGTACACTCGTGTCTCATACACGCGCACCTGCGGGGGTGGTCATGCAGCAGGTCCAGAGTGAAGGGGTGGTCAGCGGAATGTCCCAGGCCACCGATGCCCAACAAGTGGCTCAGGAGCTCGCGCGGCAGTTATTGCACCCGCACCTGGGCTTCGTGCTGTTCTTCTGTTCCGCCGAGTACGACTTGCAGGCGCTGGGCCAGGCCTTGCAACAGAGCTTCGGCGGCATTCGCCTGGTCGGCTGCACCAGCGCCGGGGAAATCACGCCCTTGGGCTACGGCCGCAATTGCGTGACGGCAGTGGGCTTCGACCACCGGCATTTTTCCATCGACGCCGAACTGATCAGCGAGATGGAGCGCTTCAGCCTGATTGACGCCCAGCAAATGGTCGAACGCCTGGTCAGTGGCTGTCGCAGCAACACCCTGGCACCGATCAAGGGCAACAGCTTTGCCCTGACCTTGCTCGATGGCCTGTCCAGCCGCGAAGAAATGGTTCTCGCCGCCTTGAGCGCGGCGTTGGGCGACATCCCGCATTTCGGCGGTTCGGCCGGCGACGACAACTACCTGACCCACACCCACGTCTATTTCGGCGGCGAGTTTCACAGCGGCGCGGCGGTGGTGGTGCTGGTCAATACCTGGCTGGATTTCGAGGTGTTCACCACGCACCACATCTTGCCGAGAGCAGAGAAACTGGTGGTCACCGGAGCCGACAGCGCCTCGCGCCGGGTCTTTGAGCTGAACGCCGAGCCGGCTGCCGAGGAGTACGCGCGACACATCGGCGTGCCGGTGGCCGAACTTGATCACCGGGTCTTCGCCGCACACCCCTTGGCCGTGCGGATCAACGATCAGTATTACGTGCGGGCGATCCAGCAGGTTCATCCAGACCTGAGCCTGAGTTTTTACTGCGCCGTGGAAAACGGCATCGTCCTCACCGTCATGACCCCCGGCCCGATGCTGCCGAATCTGCAAACCCTGTTCGAAGGTTTGCAGGAGCGCCTCGGCGATCTGTTGCTGACCATCGGCTGCGACTGTTTTCTCAGGCGTCTGGAACTGGAAGACGGCGGCAGTCTGGAGCAGATCGGCACGTTTTTGCGTGACCAGCGGGTGATGGGTTTCAACACCTACGGAGAACAGTTCAATGGCATGCACATCAACCAGACCTTCACCGGGGTTGCCATTGCCCGAGGCCGGTCCCTTGGACATCGTTGAGCTCCAGGCACAGCTCGCCAGCCTGCGCCACGACAATCAGAAACTGCAGCGCATCAACGGCGCGCTGATCGAGCGGATCGAATCCGGCGTCACGCGGGGCAATGATCCCTACGCGGCGTTCCAGCATTCAGTGGTGCTGGCCGAACAGGTGCGTGAGCGCACCGACGCCTTGAACCAGGCCATGGCCGAACTCAAGTCGGGCAATCACTTGCTCAGCGAAGCACGCCTGCGGGCGGAAACGGCCCACCAACATTTGATCGATGCCATCGAGAGCATCTCCGATGCCTTTGTGCTGTTCGATGCCGAGCAGCGCATCGTCTTGTTCAACAGCCGTTTCAAGGCGTTCTGGAGCAATAGCCGGGTGCGCATCAACGCCGGCATGCGCCTGGCCGAGGTCAAGCGCCTGATGTCCGCCACCGGGTTGTTCACTGAAGAACCGCGCGGGCATGCCGACGAAAACCTGATCTATCGCTTGCAGGACGGCCGCTGGTTGCAAGTCAGTGAGCGGCCCACGCAGGAAGGTGGGCGGGTGATCCTGTTCACCGACATTACTGACGTCAAACTCAGCGAAACCGTGCGCCGCGAGCAAGCCGTGGCGCAGAAATCGCACTTGCTGCAACGGGCGGTCGACAACCTGTCCCAAGGCGTGGCCATGGTCAATGCCGAAGGCATCCTGGAACTGTGGAATCGGCGTTTCCTCGAACTCAGTGGGCTGGCTCCGGTGGCGGCCCATCGGCCGTTTGCCGAAGTGATCGCCGACAGCGAGTTGAACCTGCTGACCCCGGCCAGTCGCGATGCCAACGGGCGGCACCTGCAGGAATGCGAGCAGCGCCTCTACGATGGCCGGGTGCTGGAAATCCGCACCCATCCGCTGCCCACCGGTGGCTTCGTCAACACCTTCACCGACATCACCGAACGCTACCAGCACGCCGAAGCCCTCAGCGAAAGCGAGCGCTGGATTCGCCTGATCACCGACCATGTCCCCGCACTGATCGCCTACCTCAATGCCGATCTGGTCTACGAGTTCACCAACAAGGTCTACGAAGAATGGTACTGCTGGCCTCGCGGCGTGATGCTCGGGCAGAGCCTGCGCGAAGTGCACAGCGAGCAGCATTACCAGCGCCTCGAGGCCTACGTGGCCCGGGCCCTGGCCGGTGAGAGCGTGACGTTCGAGTTCGCCGAAACCAACATCAACAATCAGGAACGCTACATGCTGCGCTCCTACGTGCCCAATCGCCTGGCCACCGGGGAAGTGGTGGGGATTTTCGTGTTGATCCGCGACATCACCGAGCGCCGCCGCACAGCCGAGGCGCTGCACCAGGCCTATCAGAATCTTGAGTTGCGGGTGCGCGAACGCACCACCGAACTGACCACCCTCAATGACCAATTGCTGCGCGAAATCGACGAGCGCCGGCGCGTGGAATCGCGTTTGCGCGAGGCCAAACTTGAGGCGGAACAGGCCAACCTGTCGAAAACCAAGTTTCTCGCCGCCGTGAGTCACGACCTGCTGCAACCGCTCAACGCGGCTCGACTGTTCACCAGCGCTTTGCTGGAACGGCGCGAGCCGGTGGCCAATGCGATTTTGGTGCGCAATGTCAGCAATTCGCTGGAGGACGTGGAAAACCTGTTGGGCACGCTGGTGGACATTTCCAAACTGGATGCCGGGGTGATCAAGGCCGACATCGCGCCGTTCGCCCTGAGCGAGCTGCTGGAAAACCTTGCGACCGAGTACACCCAGGTGGCCCGCAGTGAAGGGCTTGAGCTGCATTTCATCCCGTGTTCGGCGCTGGTGCGCAGCGACATCCAGTTGCTCGCGCGAATCCTGCGCAATCTGCTGAGCAATGCCATTCGTTATACCTACAGCGGTCGGGTGGTGCTCGGGTGTCGGCGTCATCATCAGCGGTTGACGATCGAGGTGTGGGACAGCGGGATGGGCATTGCCGAAAATCGACTGGAAGAGATTTTCCAGGAGTTCAAGCGCGGCGACGTGCAGCGCCCGGATCAGGACCGTGGGTTGGGTTTGGGGCTGGCCATCGTCGAGAAAATTGCCGGGATTCTCGGTCACCGCATTCATGTGCGTTCGTGGCCGGGCAAGGGCTCGATGTTTTCCGTCGAAGTGCCCTTGAGCGCCACCGCCCCCATGGCTCAACCGGCATTGCTGATGAGTGAACCGATGCTGGAGCGACTGCGCGGGGCGCGGGTGTGGGTACTGGATAACGACGCGGCGATTTGCGCCGGCATGCGCACGTTGCTGGAAGGATGGGGGTGTCGGGTGGTGACGGCACTGTCGGAGCAAGACCTGGCGCGGCAGGTGGACAACTATCATGAAGAAGCCGACTTGCTGATCGCCGACTATCACCTGGATGACGAACAGAATGGTGTCGATGCCGTCGCCCGGATCAACGCCCGGCGCGGTTCAGCGATCCCGGCGATGATGATTACCGCCAATTACAGCAATGAGCTCAAGCAGCAGATTCGTGAGTTGGGGCATACCTTGATGCATAAGCCTGTGCGGCCGATGAAGCTGAAGACGGCGATGAGTCATTTGCTCGGCAGGCCTTGAGTCTCGCTGTGAGTTCAATGGCCCCATCGCGGGCAAGCCCGCTCCCACAGGTTTTCTGTTGGAACATCGTCTGTTTGAACTCTGCAAAATATGTGGGAGCGGGCTTGCCCGCGATGGGTGCGACTCGGTCTACCGGTTACCCCCGATCTCAGCGCCGCAGATAAGACCCGAAATCAATATCCCCGGCACTCAAGATCGCCTGCACCCGGTTGTGCACATTGAGTTTGCGCAAGATCGCCGAGACATGCGCCTTGACCGTGGTTTCGGCGATTTCCAGGGTGTAGGCGATCTGCTTGTTCGATTCACCCTTGGTCATGCGCTCCAGCACCAGCAACTGCTTGCGGGTCAGCGCCTGGAGCAGTTCCGGCGGGAAGCTCGGGTTGTCATTCATGCGCCGGTGGGTGCCGCATTTTTGCGTGCGGATGATGTCCGGCGGCAAGTACACATTGCCATTGAGGATCTGCTGGATGGCCTCGGTCATCTGCACCCGGGGCGAGGATTTGGTGATGAAGCCCACCGCACCATAGGTGATGGCTTGCAGCACGATCTGCTTGTCCTGCTCGGCTGAAACGATCACCACCGGAATGGTCGGCGCCTCGTTGCGCAGGTTGATCAGGCCATTGAGGCCGTGCATGCCGGGCATGTTCAGGTCGAGCAGGATCAGGTCCAGGTCGTCGTGTTCCTGCGTCAGCAGCAGGGCGCTGTCGAGGTCGGCGGTTTCCATCACCTCGCTGCCGGGGAAACCGTCGCTGATGACGTTATGAATGGCTTCGCGAAACAGCGGGTGATCGTCGGCAATCAGAATTTTGTACATAGCCTTTCACCTCATTATTTTCATTATGGTGTGGCAACAACACGCACGCGTAAAGGTCAGGGGAAGGGCTCGGGTTGGGCCGGTTCAACGGGCAGGTTGGCTGCCTGCCAGGCGTCCAGGCCGTCGCGGTACCAATACAGTGTCTTATAGCCCATGGCAGCGGCGCGTTTGACGGCATTCCAGCTCAGCCAGCAGTCGGCGCGGCAATAGAAGACCAGCGGTTGCGCCAGGTCTCCTGCGGTCAATGCGTTCAGGTTACGCGCAAAATAGCCCTGCCAGTCAGCTGTCAGGTCGCCGTCGCCGGTATTGGCCAGCCAATGGCTGCCGGGCAGGTTTTCGTGGGGTTGATCTTCGATGAAACGTCCTTGCAGCCATTGGCGGCGGTAGACGTCGATCAGCACCGGGCGCGGTGTCTGGGTGAGCAAGGTTTGCAGGGCGGCAGTGTCGATGATGGCCGCGTCTTGAAGCTGATTCGGGGTCGGGCTGCGGTAGAGGTTGATGCGATAGCCGTCGGCGGAGAACAGCGGCGTATCGGCATGCGCGACGCCCAGCAACAGGCTCAGCGACAGCGCAGCAAGGGAAGGGCGCAACAGACGACGTTGGGCACGTGGCATGGGGTTCAATCCTTATAGTTATGAACCCATTACATGCCAGTCTCGGTGCGTTGGGAATGCGACGATAGACAGGAAAACCAGTACTAAAGTAGTAATTTCACCCGTGTTCAACCCAAATGTCCTGTAGGCGCCGGCTTGCTGGCGATGGCGGTATGACAGATACACCGCATTGTCTGGATCGCCAGCAAGCCGGCTACTACAGAGGGTTTTGGTGTCAGTTGGTCTTGCGCAGGGCGGCGTGTTGCGGGTTGAAGGTGAGGACGGCGAGCAGCGCGAACAGCAGCGTCAGCCCCGCGCACACCGCCAGCGCCAGCGGATTGAAGCGCTCATACAAGGCAAACCGCACCAGTTCCACCGCGTGGGTAAACGGGTTCAGCGCGCAGAGCCAGTACAACCATTCGCTGGACTCGCGCATCTTCCACAGCGGATACAACGCTGACGACAGGAAAAACAGCGGGAAGATCACGAAATTCATCACCCCGGCAAAGTTCTCCAGTTGCCGGATCGCATTGGACAGCAGCAAGCCCAGCGCACTGAGCATCAACGCCACCAGCAACAACGCCGGAAACGCGATCAACAGCCCCATGGCCGGTGGCTGCACGCCGTACACCCAGGCAATCGCCAGAAAGGCATACACCTGCAACAGTGAAATCAGCGAAGTGGCCAACAGTTTGCTGCACAGCAGGAAGGTCCGGGGCAGGGGGCTGGTCAGCAGCACGCGCATGCTGCCCATCTCCCGGTCGTAGACCATCGACAGCGAACCTTGCATGCCGTTGAACAGCAGGATCATGCAGGCCAGCCCCGGGATGATGTAAACCTCATAGGGAATGTAGGTGTCGTAGGGCTCGATGATCGCGATCCCGAGGGCTGCGCGAAAACCAGCGGCGAATACCAGCAGCCACAGCAGTGGCCGCACCAGCGCGCTGAGAAACCGCGTGCGCTGCAACACAAAACGCAGCCATTCACGCAACACGATGCCGCTGAAGCATTGCCAATACGCATTCATCGTGCGGCTCCTGATGTCGTCAAACGGGTGAAGGCCGAACCGAGGTCGCCGCCATGTTCCTGGCTCAAGGCATCCGCCCGCCCGCTGGCCACCAGACGGCCCTGATGAAGAATCAGCAAGTCATCGCTCGGCTGCACTTCATCCAGCAAATGGGTGGTCCAGAGCACGCTGATGTGCTGCTCGCGGCACAGACCGCGAATGTGTTGATTGAGCGCCAGGCGGCTGGCCGGGTCGAGGCCGACACTCGCCTCGTCGAGCAGCAACAGCCGTGGCTCATGCAACAAGGCGCGTGCGATTTCCACCCGGCGGCGGTGACCGCCATTAAGTTCGCGGACCCGCTCGCGCCGGCGTTCAGTCAGCGCCTGACGGGCCAGCTCGGCGTCGACCCGCAGGCCGGTCTGGCGCCGGGACATGCCATGCAGCGCGGCGTGATAACGCAGGTTTTGCTCAACGCTGAGGTCCAGGTCTAGCGTGCTTTGCTGGAACACCACGCCCAATTGCTTGAGCGCCGGACGCGCCGCATTGCGTAACGAACAACCGCCGACCCGGATGTCCCCGCGTTGCAAATCATAGAGCCGGGTGAGCAAGGCAATCAGCGTCGACTTGCCCGCGCCGTTTGGCCCTAGCAACGCCGCGAAACGCCCGGGCCCCAGGCTGAAATTCACCTGCCGCAAGGCTTCCCGCGCGCCATAGGCGAAGCTCAGTTCGCTGACTTCCAGTGCGTTCATGGCGTCACCACCACGCCCCACGGATAGCGCCCGACCTTCACCGATTTGGTCACTTTGAGGCTGTCGACATCAATCACCGACACGTCGCCGCTGACGCCGTTGGTGGCCAGCAACTGCTTCTGATCCGGGGTAAACGACATCTGCCAGACCCGCCGCCCAACCAGCAGATAATCAAGAATCTCGAAGGTCTTGGCGTCAATCACCGCCACATGATTGGCCGGCCCGAGCGCGACGAAACCGTACTTGCCGTCGGCGCTGAGCTTGATCCCCACCGGCTGGACTTTGTCCGGGTGCACTCCCTTAATCTGGAAGGTTAGCGTCTTGAGGATCTTGCGGGTGGCGACGTCGAGAATGGTCACCGTGCCGCCGATTTCCGCCGAGGCCCAGAGTTGCGACCCTTCAGGTGAAAACTCGACGAAACGCGGCCGCTGATCCACCAGGGTGCTGTCGGCCAGGGTCTGGGTGCTGGTGTCGATCCAGTGCAGCATGTTGGTGGTTTCGCTGGTGTTCACCGCCCACTTGCCGTCGGGGCTGACGGCCATGCCTTCGGGCTCGACGCCAACGTTGATCTGGCTCAGCACCTTCGAGGTTTCGGTGTCGATCACCGTCACCAGCGCATCGTCCTCGTTGGAGACGTACAACCAGCGGTTGTTGGGGTGCAAGGCGAACTGTTCGGGGTCTTTGCCCGAGGGTAATTCCTTGATGATCTTGCGCGTGGCGACGTCCATCACTTGGACACGGTCCGAGTCGCTGGCGCAGATGTACAGCAGCTTGTTGTCGTGGGACAGCAGCAAACCGCGCGGGCGTTGGCCGACGGGCAGGGTGTCGGTGACTTGCAGGGTTTGCAGGTCGATCAGGCTCAGGCTGTTGTCTTTTTCGTTGGAGACCCAGGCGGTAGAGGCGGCGGCGTGCCCGGCGGCGAGCAGCAAGGCGCAAGAGAGCAGGGTGCGGCGCATGATGGATTCCTTTTTGTTGTAGTTGTTGTGGCGGATCAGGGAAAGCGGCAGCTGACCTCGGGCTTGTCGTAGCCAAGGCTGTCCATTTCGTTGAAAGGGTGCAGGAAACCGTCCTGCGGCGACGTGCTGACCAAGGCCCGGGGCTGGACGATGGGAATCGGTTGGCGCAACTGTCCGTTCCACGGCCGATAACTGAGCTTGCGCCCCTTGAAACCGTCCAGCGGCAATTGATCGCTGATTTCCAGGGTGCGGATCGCCACGGGATCGACCTGCCGCAGTTTGCTTACCGCACTGGCGATGCTGCGCACGGCGATCCAGGCGGCGAAGTCTCGGTCATTCATCCAGCGCCCGGCCAGGGCTTCGAAGCGTTTCTGCAATTGGGCGGCACCGTAGGTTTCCACGGTTTTGTGCCAGCCCACCGGGGTCAGGCCCTGAGTGCCGGCGACCGGCCGTGGGTACCAGGTTTGGTAGGGCACGTACTCGCCGAAGTCGCCACGTTCATCCGCCACCAGCACCACATCGTATTCGGCGGTCTGGGTGAAGAGCGGCATGTCGGCCTGGGCGCTGCGACGCTGATCGTTGTCGAAGCTCCAGGCTTTTTCCGCGACCAGTTTCAGCCCGAAGCGTTTGGCGGCACGGCGCAGGGCGGCGGCGTAGGCCTGATCGTCCGGGGTCGGGCCGACGATCAGCAACGCCCGTTGCCATTTGTGCACCACCAGAAATTGCGCCAGGGCATCGGCGAGCATCGCCCGGCTCGGCAGGCTGTGCAGCACGTTCGGCAGGCAGTCGGTGGTGCGCAGGCTGTCATCCGGGCTGCCGGCGTTGAACAGCAAGCTGTCGGGCAGCACGGCGCTGAGCCGGCGCAGACTCTCCACCGGCGCATTCACCACAAACAGGCGCAGACCCTGTGCATGCTGGGCCTTGGCCGCTTCGATCAGGGCCTCCGGGCTGTCGGCATTGGCAGCGACGAGGCTGTAACTCTGGTTGAGAAAACGTCCGGTGCTGTTGCTGTCGGTGATCGCCAGTTCGGCGCCGCGAAGCCCGGCATCGAGCGGTTCGGGAATCACGTTGGACAGCAGCGGGCCGGGGGCAGGCCGATAGCCCAGGTAGCCGATCTGCACCTGCAACGGCGCATCCGCCGCCTGGCTCTGCGTCGCCAGCCCGACGGCACAGGCTATCGCCAGCAGGTAGATCAGGGCGTAAGGGGCAAGCTGGCGCATAAAGGCACTCCATTACAGGTAGCGCCAGCATAGGAAGCCTGCGAGGCAGATTGAAATATGCAGAAAGTACCAGTCAGGCAGTACCAAGGTAGTAGCTCGGCCGGAGCGGCGCGGTTTTAGCATGGGCAATCACGGCCATCACACTGGAGGAGATTGACCATGCGTATTCTCAAAGCGCTGCTCCTGCCGTTGTTGTTGATCCTGACCCTGATCGGCGTAGACAAGCTTCATGGCCCCCGCCCGGCGCCATTGCTGGTCTTGCCCGCGACACCGGGGCGCTAACCGTGTCGGCCCTGTGGCGGATCAACCTTTGGGTCTGCGGATTTTTCGCTCTGGTCACCCTGGCGTGCATGGGGTTGCTGGTGCATCAAGCGCTGGCGGACGTGGAGCGCGAGCTGCAATCCGCCGAGGCGGTGGTCGAGTACCTGAGCGAAACCGCCGAGCGTGATCCCGCCAGCCTCCAGCCACGATTGACGGGCAGCTTGCGGCATGTGCGGGTGCGCTGGCTGGAGCCCGACGCAGCGGCACGCCTGCCGGTTCAGGTCGGGCTCGATGCATGGCTCGGGCGTCTGTTGTTCGCCGAAGCCCGGTACAGCGCTCGGGTCCTGGATTTGCGTGATGGCCGGCGCGTACAGATTGCGGTCGATCCGCGGGATGAGATCGACGAAGTCTGGGATTCGCTGCAGCAATTGCTGGGCCTGTGTGGCCTCGCCTTGATCTTGAGTCTGCTCACCATCCGCTGGGCCGTGCGCCGGGGCATGGGGTTGCTCGACGAATTGTTGCGCGCGTTGCAGCAAGTCTCGGGCGGCCAGCTCAAGGTGCGATTGCGCGCGGAAGGTGTGCCGGAGGCGCGGCAACTGGCGGCGCATTTCAATCGCATGACCGAGGCGTTGGAGCAGGCCCGTGCCGACAATACGCATCTGACCCGGACGTTATTGGCGGTGCAGGAGCAGGAACGCACTCATCTGGCGCAGACCCTGCACGATGATCTCGGCCAGTACCTGGCCGGGATACGCGCCCAGGCCTGTCTGTTGCGGCTGGTGACGGATCAACCCGTGGTGATGGAACGCACGGTGCGTGAGCTGGAACACAATTGCGAGCACCTGCAACAGGGCTTCCGGGCGCTGGTGCATGACCTCTATCCGGTGGTGCTGCAACACCTGCCGTTGGCCGAAGCCTTCGGCCTGCTGGCGGAGCAATGGCAGGGGCGGCACGGCATTGATTGCCAGCTATGCATCTGCGCGCAGATGCCGCCATTGTCCGCGCCGGACAAAACCCAGCTCTATCGCCTGTTGCAGGAAGCGCTGACCAACGTCGCCCGGCATGCGCAGGCCACCCGGGTGCGGATTCGCCTGCAACATCGCGGCGCGCATCTGCACCTGTTGATTCGCGATAACGGGCGCGGCGCCACACAACCGCAGCGGCCCGGCGTCGGTTTGTATTCGATGTACGAACGCGCCCGCAGCCTCGGCGGCAAATTGCGGATCATCAGCCACCCGGGTGCCGGCTGGGCGCTGGCCTTGAGCATGCCTTTGGAGGCGTCGTGAATATTCTGCTGGTCGATGACCATGCGGTGGTCCGTCAGGGCTACGCGAGTTTGTTGCGGGCGTTGTTGCCGGCCATGGAAGTGCGTGAAGCCGCCACCGGCGAAGAAGCGCTGATCCGGGTTCAGGAAGCCGTGCCGAACCTGGTGATCATGGATTTCGGCTTGCCGGGGATCAGCGGGCTGGAAACCACCCGGCGTTTGCGTCAACGACTGCCGCAACTGCGGGTGCTGTTTTTCAGCATGCACGATGAACTGCCCTTGGTGCGCCAGGCGCTGGACGCGGGTGCCTCGGGTTATTTGACCAAGAGCTCGGCGCCGCAAGTGCTGATCGAGGCGGTGCAGCGGATCCTCGCCGGCCACGCCTACATCGAACAGCCGCTGGCCACCCAACTGGCGTGCCATTCGCAACAGGACACCAGCGACCCGCGATTGCAGAGCATGACCCAGCGCGAACTGGAGATTTTCGTGATGCTCGCTAAAGGCACCCCGGCCCGGTTGATCGCCGAACAGTTGAGCATCAGCAGCAAGACCGTCTCGAACCACCTGACCTTGCTCAAGAGTAAATTGCAGGTCACGTCCCATGCCGAACTGGTGCATTTGGGGATTGATATGGGGGTGGTGCGGGTGGCGGTTTAATTCAATCCACCGCAGGATCCTGTGGGACCGAGCTTGCTCGCGATGAGGCCAGTCAATTCAATGATGATGGTGATTGTCAGGCCGCCATCGCGAGCAAGCTCGCTCCCACAGGGTCAGGTGCCAGTCGGTTGGATCGGTTACTTATCCCAGGTCGTCGGGCAACCGGTGCAGCCTTCCATATTGGCATCCTGAAAATTCGCATAATGTTGCCGCGAACCACTGAGGTTGGCCTGCTCCAGATTGCTTTCACTTAATTTGGCTTCTTGCAGATTGGCATCACTGAGGTCTGCACTCTTGAGGTCTGCCTTGCTCAGCCAGGTCATTTCCAGGTCCGCGGCGCGCAGATTGGCGTTGTGCATTCTCGCGCCGGAGAGGCGGGCGAATTGCAGGTAGGCGCCGCTGAGGTTGGCGTCCTGGAATTGCGCGCCTTGGGCAAACATCCCCCAGCCCTGGATCGCCATCAGCGTCGCGCCAGTGAAATCCGCCAGACGCAGGTTGCTTTGTTGCAGGCTGGCGCGGGTCAGGTTGGCGCCTTGCAGTTGCGCTTTTTCCAGGTTGGCGAGGTCGAGTCGGGCGTGCCGCAGGTCGGCATCGCGCAGATCGGCGCCGCTGAGGTTCATGTTGCGCAGGTCCTGATTGCTCAGGTTCGCGCCTTTGAGATTGGCGCCGGGGCATTGGCTGTGATCGGCGATGGTGCAGCCGTTGATGATGAGTGGGGAGTCGTCGCCGTCGTCGGCTAAAACCGGGAGGGCGGCGAACAGAAATAATAGAGGCAGATACTTCATGGCAAGTCCTCGGAAGGTGGAGGGCAGCTGGATATACAAAAAACAACGGCTATGTGGGTTCCTGTGGCGAGGGAGCTTGCTCCCGCTCGGCTGCGCAGCAGTCGTAAATCCAAACAACTCGGTGTTGCTGGAAAATGAGGGGGCCGCTTCGCAGCCCAGCGGGAGCAAGCTCCCTCGCCACAGAAAACCTTGTTGAGCACCAGAAAGCCCCCTGTGTGCACAAGGGGCCAGCGGATTACTGCTGCGCAGTCTTGTTATCCCAACTTGGAATCTTGAACACCCAGAACGACCCGCCCTGAGCCACCGGTTTGGTCAGCTCGGCCATGTCACCGCCCCACAACGGCACCGCGCCGCCGTAACCGACCGTCACGCCGACGTACTGCTCGCCATCCTGTTCCCAGGTGATCGGCGGCGAGACGATGCCGCTGCCGGTCTGGAACTTCCACAGCTCCGCGCCGGTTTTTGCGTCGAAGGCCTTGAGGAAACCGTCGCCGGTGCCGGTGAACACCAGGTTGCCTTTGGTGGCCAATACGCCGGCCCACAGCGGCAGCGCTTCTTTGTGTTCCCAGATCACTTTGCCGGTGGTGGGGTTCATGGCGCGCAGGGAGCCGACGTGATCGTCGTACATGCGCTTGATGCGGAAACCCATGCCCAGGTAGGCCGAGCCCTTCTTGTAGTTGACCTCTTCGGTCCAGTATTCCTCTTTCCACTGGTTGCCTGGGATGTAGAACAGCCCGGTGTCCTGGCTGTACGCCATCGGGTTCCAGTTCTTGCCGCCGAGGAACGGCGGCGACACTTCCACCGACTTGCCCTTGGTCTCGCCCGGTAACGGTTTGGCCGGACGCTGGCCTGGATTTTCCACCGGTTTGCCGGTCTTGAGGTCGATGTGGCTGGCCCAGGTGATGTTGTCGACGAAGGGGAACGCGTTCTGCAATTTGCCGTTGTTGCGATCGACCACATAGAAGAAACCGTTGCGGTCCGCATGGCCGGTGGCTTTGATCGTCTTGCCGTCCTTGTCCTTGTAATCGAACAGCACCAGCTCGTTGTTGCCGGAGAAATCCCAGGCATCGTTTGGCGTGTGCTGGTAGAACCATTTCACCTCGCCGGTGCTCGGGTCGACGCCGACCTGGCCGGAGGTGTAGAGGCTGTCATAGTCGTGAGGATTGCCGTCCTTGGAGGTGCGCGCCCAGGTATTCCACGGGCCGGGGTTGCCGGCGCCGACGATGATGGTGTTGGTTTCCGGATCGAAACTGGCGCTTTGCCAAGGCGCACCGCCGCCGTGGCTCCAGGCCTCGACCTTGCCGGTTTCGGTGGTCGGGTCATCCGGCCAGGATGGCGCCTTGACGTCGCCGGTGGTGGTGCTGTCCTTGCCGTTCAGCCGGCCCATATGGCCTTCGACGAAGGGTCGCATCCAGACTTCTTCACCCGTGTCGGGGTCGCGCGCAAACAGCTGGCCGACCACGCCGAACTCATCGCCGGAGCTGCCGTGAATCAGCAGCACCTTGCCGGTGGTCTTGTCTTTGATCAGCACCGGGGCGCCGGTCATGGTGTAGCCAGCGGCGTGGTCACCGAATTTCTTGTTCCACACCACTTTGCCGGTGTTCTTGTCCAGGGCGATCAGGCGCGCGTCGAGGGTGCCGAAGTAGATCTTGTCGCCAAAGATCGCCGCGCCACGATTGACCACGTCGCAGCACGGACGAATGTTGTCCGGCAGGCGATGGTTGTAGGTCCACAGGCGCTTGCCGGTCTTGGCATCCAGGGCAAACACCCGCGAATAAGAACCGGTGACGTAGACCACGCCGTCGCTGACGATGGCCTGGGATTCCTGGCCGCGCTGCTTCTCATCGCCAAACGAGTAGGACCAGGCCGGCGTCAGCTTGAACACGTTCTTGTCGTTGACCTGGGCCAACGGGCTCCAGCGCTGAGCGTTGGTGCCCATGCCGTATTGCAGCACGTCCTTGGTGGTCAGGTGATCGTTGGCAATGTCTTCCCACGTCACGTTGCGGGTGGGCGTGGCCGGTGCGGTTGCAGCGTGACTTGCAGCACTCAGGGACAGGCTGCCCACCAGCAGAAAAGCCTGCACGGCGATAGACAGAGGGGAAAGGGCGGGTAGCGATCTTATTGTCATGGTTGCAGTTCCCAGTGGAGGTTTTGGCCTGCACAGGGTGGTGCGCCCGGCCGGTTGCCGGATACGGAAAAAGTCCCGCTGTGGCCGGGAAGACTTCCCGAACGGCACCTGATTTGGGTGTGCGTCGCAAGCCCTACTACCAAGGGATTAGACGGCGGCCACCAAAGCAGCATGGGGATTGTGCGAGGCCGGTACCAAGATGGGTGCCATAGCCTCTTCAACGAGGTTTTGCGTGCAATCTTGAGGGCATAACAATGACAACAAAACGCAACGCCTTGCTCGTTGCCGGACTGCTGGCCGGTTTTATCAGTGCAGGCTCCGTCTGGGCCCATGGCAACGTGGTCCCCCAGGCAATCGCCACCCCAGGCCTGACCCCGATCAAGGACGCCGGTGTGCAGGTGGATGCCGATGGTTGGGCAGCGGTGAACCCGTACCGCGCTTCCCCGGAACACGAGAAAGCCGTGGAAATCGGTTCCTCGGCGTACAACCAGAACTGCGCCGCGTGTCATGGCCTGGAAGCCAAATCCGGCGGCATCGCCCCCGATTTGCGCATGCTCGATGTCGGTGAAGCGGGGGATGAATGGTTCGTCGAGCGCGTGCGTCACGGTGCCGTGCGGGATGGCCGGGTCTACATGCCGAAAATGGCCGATTACTTGAGTCAGGAAGCTCTGTGGGCGGTGCGCACCTACCTGGACACCGTTCACGTCGAGGAGTAACCCATGCGCCTGCTCGCTGTATTTTTCAGCGCTGTGTTGCTGTGCTGCCAGACCGTGCAGGCGCAGGTCCGGACCTATGACGAAATGATCGCTGCCGGGGAGCTGAAAGTGGCGGTCTACAAGGACTTCGCCCCCTACAGTTTCGAAGACGCCGGCCAGCCTCGCGGGGTGGATGTCGAGCTCGCCGGAGCCTTGGCCAAAGCGCTGGGTGTGCGCCTGACGCTGATCTGGGCGCCCGCCGGCGAGAAGCTCGATGACGACCTGCGCGACTACATCTGGCGGGCCAGTCAGCTGCATGATCTGCAACTGGCCGACCTGATGATGCGCGTGCCGTATGACCGCGATTACGCGCAAAAACGCAACGAGCTGGGTGAGCTGGAAAACGGCCATGTGGTGATGTTCGGGCCGTACCAGAACGAACAATGGCAGGTCGCTTATGATCGCCGCCGTCTCGACAAGGTGGGCAGCGTCGCGGTATTCGAGCACCACCCGATTGGCGTCGAAGTCGACAGCGTGCCGTCGTTCTACCTGACCTCGGTGTTCAGCGGCATGCTCGCCGGCAAAACCCACCACTATCCCGGTGTGCCCCAGGCGTTCGCCGCCATGAAGGCCGGTGAAGTCGACGCGGTCATGGCCATGCGTGGCGAGATCGACTGGCAAGTTCACCAAGCCAACGATCCGCAAGTGGCACTGGCGGAAAACGCCTACCCGAACATGGGCAAGCAACTCTGGGAGATCGGCATGGCGGTGCATGAGAGCAACCGGCAACTGGCCTATGCCGTGGAAGAGGCGCTGGAGGGCTTGATCCGCGAGGGTGTGGTCAAGACCATTTATGGTCATTACGGCCTGCGCTATGACGTGCCCGAGATGTACCAACCGTGAACTGGCGAACGAGTTGCCTGTTGCTCTGCTGGTTGCCCCTGGCGGCGCACGCTGCCGATATCGAGCCGGGCAAAGACCCGGTGCCCTCGGTGATGTGGGCCTTCTACCACAAGCAGATGCTCGGCAATGCACCGTTTGTGTTCGATGACCGGGTCAAGCTGCTGGCGCCGCCGTTCGCCGAAGATGCCCGGCAAGTGCCGCTGGAAATCGACGCCCGGGCGTTTAAAGGCGAGGTGGTGAAAATCCTTGCCTGGGCGGAACTCAATCCGCTGCCGAAGATTGTTGATTTCCAACCCCTCGACCGCGTACTGCCGTGGCTGTCGATCCGCATCCGTATCGAGCAAGCCACGCCGTTGCGCGCTGCGGTGCTGACCCGTGACGGCCTCTGGCATGTCGGCTCGACGCTGATCGATGCGGCGGGCGGTGGTTGCACCGCGCCCAGCGTCGTGCGCACCGAGCCAGGCTGGGAAGAGCACATCGGCGAAGTATTGGGCGGTCGTTATCCGCGCGGCGAGTTCAGCCGGGTGCGCTTGCAAGTGGCGCATCCGATGGACAACGGCATGGTCAGCGGCATCCCGGAATTCTTCATCAACCATGCCGAACTGCGCGATCAAAACGATCAGCTGCTGGCCCGACTGGAGCTGTTTCCCGCCGTCAGCGAGAACCCTAACCTGGCCTTCGACATCGAAGGGGCAGGGCAGACGCGCCTGGTGCTGCGCGACAACAGCGGCAATCAGTTCGATGCGGCCATACCCTGACCCCAAGGAGCGCGTGATGCGCTGGATGCTGCTGCTGTTGTTCATCAGCCTGAGCCTGCCGGCTCTTGCGGACCTCGACTATGTACTCAAGCCCCGGCAGATCGCTGAAGACACCTGGCTGCTGGAAGGCAGCACCGACAATTTTGCCAAGGCCAACGGCGGCAACATCGTCAATACCGCGTTCATCGTCACTGAGCGCGGGGTGGTGGTGATCGACACCGGGCCGTCCAGACGTTATGGCGAAGCAATGCGCAAAGCCATCGCCGCGACCACCGATAAGCCGGTGATTGAGGTGCTGCTGACCCATCACCACCCGGACCATGTGCTGGGCAATCAGGCCTTCAGTGATGTGCCAATCGGCGCGCTGGCTGGCACCACCGAGCTGTTGCATCGGCAGGGCGACGCCATGGCCGAGAACATGTACCGACTGGTGGGGGACTGGATGCGTGGCACCGAAGTGCTGCTGCCGACCCGGACGCTGGACCCCGGCGTATTGAATTTTGGGAATCACGATCTGCGCCTGCTGAGCCTGGGTGGGCACACCGGTGCGGATCTGGCTATTCTCGACCAGAAAACCGGCGTGCTGTTTGCCGGGGACCTGGTGTTTTACCAACGGGCGCTGACCACGCCCAACAGTCCGGGGCTGGCGGTGTGGCTGGCGGACATCGCCACGCTTCAAGGCCTGCCGTGGACGCTGATCGTGCCCGGCCATGGGCCGGTGGCCAGCGATCCGCAACCGTTCTTGCAAATGCGCGACTACCTCGGATGGCTCGATCAGCTCATGCGTGATGGTGCGGCCAATGGCAGCGACATGAGTGAGATGATCCGCAGCCCCATTCCCGAGCGGTTTGCTGGCATCAGCCTGAGTCGCTATGAGCTGATTCGCAGTGTCAGTCATTTGTATCCGCGCTATGAGCGCGCGCAGATGACCCGAGTCGATTCCGCCGCGGATAAGTGACCAACACAAATCCCCTGTGGGAACGGGCTTGCCCGCGATGGCATTCTTGCAGTCGACATCAATGTCGAATGTTCTGGCCCCATCGCGGGCAAGCCCGCTCCCACAGGGACCGATGTCGATCACAAGATCCGGTGTTCATCTCCTCCGACCCGCTACTAAGGAACTAGCAATCTCAACACTGCGGGTAATTGTTGCAAGGGCGGCGGCGGCCAAGAATCTGCACCAGACCGGGAAAATTTCCCGGGTATAACAAAAACCGCAGAGGCAGCCGTCATGACCGAACCCGCACGTCGCCAACCCTTCGTCTTGAGCCTGTTGCTCAGTGCCATGCTGTTGTCCGGCACCGCGCTGGCCGGCGTCACCGACCAGGACATTCTCCAGGACCCCAAGAACCCGGAGCAGATCGTCACCAACGGTCTGGGCGTCCAGGGTCAGCGCTACAGCCCGCTGGACACCCTCAACGTCAACAACGTCAAGGACCTGCGTCCGGTCTGGGCGTTCTCCTTTGGCGGGGAAAAACAGCGCGGTCAGCAAGCACAGCCGATGATCAAGGACGGCGTGATGTACATGACCGGTTCCTACTCGCGGGTGTTTGCCGTGGATGCGCGCACCGGCAAGAAGCTCTGGCAATACGATGCGCGCCTGCCCGATGACATCCGTCCCTGCTGCGACGTGATCAACCGTGGCGTCGCGCTGTACGGCGACCTGGTGTTCTTCGGCACCCTCGACGCCAAGCTTGTGGCCCTGAACAAGGACACCGGCAAAGTGGTCTGGAGCAAGAAAGTTGCCGACCACAAAGAAGGCTATTCGATCAGCGCCGCGCCGTTGGTGATTAACGGCAAACTGATCACTGGCGTGGCCGGTGGCGAATTCGGCGTGGTCGGCAAGATCGAGGCCTACGACCCGAAAAACGGCGATCTGCTGTGGACCCGACCCACGGTTGAAGGCCACATGGGTTACACCTACAAGGACGGCAAAGCGGTAGAAAACGGCATCTCCGGCGGCGAAGCCGGCAAGACCTGGCCTGGCGACCTCTGGAAAACCGGCGGCGCGGCGCCTTGGCTCGGCGGTTATTACGACCCGGAAACCAACCTGCTGCTGTTCGGCACCGGCAACCCGGCGCCATGGAACTCGCACTTGCGCCCTGGCGACAACCTCTACTCGTCGTCGCGTCTGGCGCTCAACCCGGACGACGGCACCATCAAGTGGCACTTCCAGAGCACGCCCCACGACGGTTGGGACTATGACGGCGTGAACGAGCTGGTGTCGTTCAACTACACCGAAGGCGGCAAAGAGATCAAAGCCGCCGCGACCGCGGACCGTAACGGTTTTTTCTACGTGCTGGACCGCACCAACGGCAAATTCATTCGCGGCTTCCCGTTCGTGGACAAGATCACCTGGGCCACCGGCCTGGATAAAGAGGGCCGGCCGATCTACAACGAAGCCAGTCGTCCAGGCGCGCCAGGCACCGAAGCCAAAGGCAGTTCGGTGTTCGTCGCCCCGGCGTTCCTCGGCGCGAAAAACTGGATGCCGATGGCCTACAACAAGGACACCGGATTGTTCTACGTGCCGTCCAACGAATGGGGTATGGACATCTGGAACGAAGGCATCGCCTACAAGAAAGGCGCGGCGTTCCTCGGTGCCGGTTTCACCATCAAGCCGTTGAACGAAGACTACATCGGCGTGCTGCGTGCGATCGATCCGAAGACCGGCAAGGAAGTCTGGCGCCACAAGAACTTCGCGCCGCTGTGGGGCGGGGTGCTGACCACCAAGGGCAACCTGGTGTTCACCGGCACGCCGGAAGGTTTCCTCCAGGCCTTCAACGCCAAGACCGGCGAGAAAGTCTGGGAATTCCAGACCGGCTCCGGCGTCCTCGGCTCGCCTGTGACCTGGGAAATGGACGGCGAACAATACGTCTCCGTGCTGTCCGGCTGGGGCGGCGCTGTGCCGTTGTGGGGCGGCGAAGTGGCCAAGCGCATCAAGGACTTCAACCAGGGCGGCATGCTCTGGACCTTCAAACTGCCGAAAGACCTGGTCGCCAAACACTGACCCTGAAACCACCGCATAACCCCTGTGGGAGCGAGCTTGCTCGCGATGACGTCGGCACATTCAATATTAATGTCGACTGGCAGACCGCTATCGCGAGCAAGCTCGCTCCCACAGTGGACTGGGTGAAATCTACTACCAAATAACGAGAGTCCCCCTGCCAACGGCGCATTCGTCTGGCGCGCGGGGCTCTCTACTATCGGTTCATCGCCTGTTTGCCCGACAGGCATCGACCCAGACAGAGGCCCACCATGATCTACGCACAACCTGGCACACCCGGCGCCGTCGTTTCCTTCAAGGCGCGCTACGGCAATTTCATCGGCGGCGAGTTCGTTGCCCCGGTCAATGGCGAGTATTTCACCAACACCTCGCCGGTCACCGGTGAAGTCATCGCCGAATTCCCGCGCTCCAACGCCGCCGACATCGAAAAAGCCCTCGACGCAGCCCATTCGGCGGCGGATGCCTGGGGCAAGACCTCGGCGCAGGATCGCTCGTTGGTGCTGCTGAAAATCGCCGACCGCATCGAACAGAACCTGGAAATTCTCGCCGTCACCGAAACCTGGGACAACGGCAAGGCCGTGCGCGAAACCCTGAACGCCGACGTGCCACTGGCCGCCGACCATTTCCGCTATTTCGCCGGCTGCATCCGCGCCCAGGAAGGCGGTGCCGCCGAGATCAACGAGTTGACCACCGCCTATCACTTCCACGAGCCGCTGGGCGTGGTCGGGCAGATCATCCCGTGGAACTTCCCGCTGCTGATGGCCGCGTGGAAACTCGCCCCGGCCCTGGCCGCCGGCAACTGTGTGGTACTCAAACCCGCCGAGCAGACGCCGCTGTCGATCATGGTCTTCGCCGAACTGATCGCCGACTTGCTGCCACCCGGCGTGCTGAACATCGTTCAGGGTTTCGGTCGCGAAGCGGGTGAGGCGCTGGCCACCAGCAAGCGCATCGCCAAGATTGCCTTCACCGGTTCCACGCCGATTGGTGCGCACATCATGAAATGCGCGGCCGAGAACATCATTCCAAGCACCGTGGAGCTGGGCGGCAAGTCGCCGAACATCTTCTTCGAAGACATCATGCAAGCCGAGCCACAGTTCATCGAGAAAGCCGCCGAAGGCCTGGTGCTGGCGTTCTTCAATCAGGGCGAAGTCTGCACCTGTCCATCCCGGGCCCTGGTGCAGGAATCGATCTACGAGTCGTTCATGGCCGAGGTGATGAAAAAGATTGTCAAGATCAAGCGCGGCAACCCGCTGGACACCGAAACCATGGTCGGCGCCCAGGCGTCCGAGCAGCAATACGACAAGATCCTCTCGTACCTGAAAATTGCCCAGGAGGAGGGTGCCGAGCTGCTCACCGGCGGCGCGGCCGAACGCCTTGAGGGCGACTTGTCGACGGGTTATTACATCCAGCCGACCCTGCTCAAGGGCCACAACAAAATGCGCGTGTTCCAGGAAGAAATCTTCGGCCCGGTGGTGGGTATCACCACCTTCAAGGACGAAGCCGAAGCCCTGGCGATTGCCAACGACAGCGAGTTCGGACTCGGCGCCGGCCTCTGGACCCGCGACATCAACCGCGCCTACCGCATGGGCCGGGCGATCAAGGCCGGACGGGTCTGGACCAACTGCTACCACTTGTACCCGGCGCATGCTGCGTTCGGTGGCTACAAGAAGTCTGGTGTCGGCCGTGAAAACCACAAGATGATGCTCGACCACTATCAGCAGACCAAAAACTTGCTGGTGAGCTACGACATCAACCCGATGGGGTTCTTCTAACCCCGCAAGTACACCGCAAAAACCTGTGGGAGCGGGCTTGCCCGCGATAGCGGTCTGACAGTCAACATCAAGGTTGAATGTTTCGACCTCATCGCGGGCAAGCCCGGCTCCCACAGTGTTATGTGTGGTTTTGAAGGCTGTGCAAACACCCCCTACCAACGCATGCCGCCACCTCGTTCCAAAGTAGCATTCGATCACTCGGCGCCCCGTGCATTAATGGCTTTACCGGAATTGCCCGGCACAAGAAGAGGATTGACCCATGTGGAATAAACCCGCGTTTACCGATCTGCGCATTGGTTTTGAAGTAACGATGTATTTCGCCAACCGTTGATTGTCCACCCGGCCAACCTTGGCGTTGGCCGGGCCTGCCTTCTGGAGCCTCCCATGCACATCCGCGTTCTCGGTTCCGCCGCTGGTGGCGGTTTTCCGCAATGGAATTGCAACTGCCGCCAATGCGCCGGGATGCGCAATGGCAGCCTGCGGGCGCAACGGCGCACGCAGTCGTCGATTGCCCTGAGCGACAACGGTGTGGAGTGGGTGCTGTGCAATGCGTCACCGGACATTCGCGCGCAGCTTGAGGGTTTTCCGGTGCTGCAACCGGCCCGCCGCTTGCGCGATACGGCGATCGCCGCGGTCGTGCTGCTGGACAGCCAGATCGACCATTGCACCGGCCTGTTGAGCCTGCGCGAAGGCTGTCCGCATTCGGTCTGGTGCACGGAACGCGTTCATCAAGACCTGAGCAGTGGTTTTCCTTTGTTCACCATGCTTGAGCACTGGAACGGCGGGTTGCACTGGCAACCGGTCGGGCTGGACCGTGAACCGTTCAGCATCGCCGCCTGCCAACACCTGCAATTTCGCGCGATTCCCCTGGTGAGCAACGCACCGCCGTACTCGCCCAATCGTGGCCATCCGCAACCGGGCGACACCATCGGTTTGTTTATCGAAGACCGGCGCAGCGGCGCCAGCGTGTTCTATGCCCCGGGCCTTGGGCAAATCGACGACGAAGTGCTGAGCTGCATGCAGCGCGCCGATTGCCTGCTGCTGGACGGCACCCTGTGGCGCGACGACGAAATGCGCGTGTGCGAAGTCGGCCAGAGTCTGGGCAGT
>NZ_LT607555.1:0-53947 GCF_900095275.1 Pseudomonas sp. UMAB-40 | reverse complement strand
CGCCAGCGCAAAGTGCTGATCCACATTAACAACACCAATCCGATCCTTGATGAAGACTCGGCTGAGCGCGCGTTGCTGGCGCGGCGGGGGATTGAAGTGGCTTTTGATGGCATGAGTATTGAGCTGTAGCGAAGGGCCCCATCGCGGGCAAGCCCGCTCCCACAGTGTTCAGTGCGCGCCGAAAATCCCTGTGGGAGCGGGCTTGCCCGCGATGAGGCCCGACCAGACAACACCGAACCCAGCGGTTGTTCCCCGGAGAACCACCATGACAGACCAACCCATGTCCCCCGTCGAATTCGAGCAAGCCCTGCGCGCCAAAGGCGCCTATTACCACATTCATCACCCCTTCCACCAAGCCATGTACGCCGGCCGCGCCACCCGCGAGCAGATTCAGGGCTGGGTCGCCAATCGCTTCTACTATCAGGTAAACATTCCGCTCAAGGATGCCGCGATCCTCGCCAACTGCCCGGACCGCGACGTGCGTCGTGAATGGCTGCAACGCATCCTCGACCACGATGGCGTGCCTGGTAGCGAAGGCGGCATTGAAGCCTGGCTGCGTCTGGGTGAAGCGGTGGGGTTGGACCGTGAGCAAATCCTTTCTCATGAACGGGTGCTGCCCGGCGTGCGGTTCGCCGTGGACGCCTACGTCAATTTCGCCCGTCGCGCCTGTTGGCAGGAAGCGGCCAGCAGTTCGCTGACCGAACTGTTCGCGCCGCAGATCCACCAGTCCCGTCTCGACGCCTGGCCCACGCATTACCCGTGGATCGACCCGTCCGGTTACGACTATTTCCGCACGCGCCTGAGTCAGGCGCGGCGCGATGTCGAGCATGGTTTGCGCATCACCCTGGCGCACTACGTCACCGTCGAAGGCCAGCAACGCATGCTGGAGATTCTGCAGTTCAAGCTCGACGTGCTGTGGAGCATGCTGGATGCGATGAGCATGGCCTACGAGTTGGGCCGTGCGCCGTATCACACGGTGACCACGGAGAATGTCTGGCACCGGGGGATCGCCCTGTGAACCTGATCGAACAGCCACCCGGTCCGCCCTTGTGGTTGTTGGCCGAGCTGACCTATCGCTGCCCGTTGCAATGCCCGTATTGCTCCAACCCGCTGGATTTCGCCCAGCAAGGCGAGGAATTGAGCACCGAAGAATGGATTCGGGTGTTCCGCGAAGCCCGGGAGATGGGCGCGGCGCAACTGGGTTTTTCCGGCGGTGAGCCGTTGGTGCGCCAGGACTTGGCCGAGCTGATCAAAGCCGCGCGGGACATGGGTTACTACACCAACCTCATCACCTCGGGCATCGGCCTGACCGAGCAGAAAGTCCGCGACTTCAAGGTCGCCGGGCTGGACCACATCCAGATCAGCTTTCAGGCCGCCGACGAGCAGGTCAACAACATGCTCGCCGGCTCGCGCAAGGCCTTCGCCCAGAAGCTCGCCATGGCCCGGGCGGTGAAAGCCCAGGGTTACCCGATGGTGCTGAACTTCGTCACCCACCGGCACAACATCGACCAGATCGCGCAGATCATCGACCTGTGCCTGGAACTGGAGGCGGATTTCGTCGAACTGGCCACGTGTCAGTTCTACGGTTGGGCCGAGCTCAACCGCGTCGGCCTGCTGCCAACCCGCGAACAATTGCAGCGCGCCGAGCGCATCACCAACGAATACCGCGAGCGTCTCGAGGCCCAGGGGCATCCCTGCAAACTGATCTTCGTCACCCCGGACTACTACGAAGAGCGTCCCAAAACATGCATGAACGGCTGGGCCAACCTGTTTCTCGACATCACCCCGGACGGTACAGCGTTGCCTTGCCACAGCGCCCGCCAGTTACCGGTGGAATTTCCCAACGTGCGCGAGCACAGCGTCTCGCACATCTGGACCGAATCCTTTGGCTTCAATCGCTTTCGTGGCGATGACTGGATGAAAGAGCCGTGCCGTTCCTGCGATGAAAAGCACAAGGACCTGGGCGGCTGCCGCTGCCAGGCATTCATGCTGACCGGCGATGCCGAAAATGCCGACCCGGTGTGCAGCAAGTCCGCGCACCACGGGGTGATTCTCAAGGCTCGCGACGAAGCGGATGCGCCGGGGCAGGGTATGGAGCATCTGACGTTGCGTAACGAGAAGGCTTCGCGGCTGATCTATCGCGGATAGCCCACCCTGCACACAACCCCCTGTAGGCGCCGGCTTGCTGGCGATGAGGCCCGCGAGCCATACGTCGCCAGTGCGGCCGCCATCGCCAGCAAGCCGGCGCCTACAGGGGATCTGCGGTGAATGGGGACCAGCCATTGGTCTGATTGCATTCGCGTCGGGATGGGTTAGTGTGGTTCTACCTTCAAAACAATAAAAACAGGCTTTCCAATGAGCCAGAGTCTCAGCCAGCTGCGTAAATTCGTTTCGCCTGAAATCATCTTCGGTGCCGGTTGCCGGCACAACGTCGGCAACTGCGCCAAGACCTTTGGTGCGCGCAAGGTGCTGGTGGTCAGCGACCCCGGTGTGATTGCTGCCGGTTGGGTGGCCGATGTCGAAGCCAGCCTGCAAGCCCAGGGCATCGAGTACTTTCTCTATAGCGACGTGTCGCCCAACCCGCGGGTCGAGGAAGTCATGCTCGGCGCCGAGCTGTACAAGGAAAATCATTGCGATGTGATCGTCGCGGTCGGTGGTGGCAGCCCGATGGATTGCGGCAAAGGCATCGGCATCGTCGTCGCCCACGGCCGCAACATCCTTGAGTTCGAAGGCGTCGATACCATCCGCGTGCCCAGCCCGCCGTTGATCCTGATTCCGACCACCGCCGGCACCTCGGCCGATGTCTCGCAATTCGTGATCATTTCCAACCAGCAAGAACGCATGAAGTTCTCCATCGTCAGCAAGGCCGTGGTGCCGGACGTGTCGTTGATCGACCCGGAAACCACCCTGAGCATGGACCCGTTCCTGTCGGCCTGCACCGGCATCGACGCGCTGGTGCATGCCATCGAAGCGTTCGTTTCCACTGGTCACGGGCCGCTGACCGACCCGCACGCACTGGAAGCGATGCGCCTGATCAACGGCAACCTCGTGCAGATGATCGCCAACCCGACCGACATCGCCCTGCGTGAGAAGATCATGCTCGGCAGCATGCAGGCCGGTCTGGCGTTCTCCAACGCGATCCTCGGCGCGGTGCACGCGATGTCCCACAGCCTCGGCGGCTTCCTCGATTTGCCCCACGGCTTGTGCAATGCGGTGCTGGTGGAACACGTGGTGGCGTTCAACTACAGCTCGGCACCGGATCGCTTCAAGGTGATCGCCGAGACCCTGGGCATCGATTGCCGTGGCCTCAATCACCGGCAGATTTGCGGGCGGCTGGTCGAGCACCTGATCGCCCTGAAACACGCGATCGGCTTCCATGAAACCCTGGGTTTGCACGGGGTCAGCACCGCCGACATTCCGTTCCTGTCGCAGCACGCCATGCACGATCCGTGCATTCTCACCAACCCGCGCGAATCCAGTCAGCGTGATGTCGAGGTCGTCTATGGCGAAGCCCTCTGACGAGCAGCAACGCGCGCTCGCCGGGCTACTGGGACTGGGCAGCCACTCGGCGCGCAATAGCCATTACCCGGAACTCGCCGCACGGCTGGACGAGCTGGAAGCCGAGCGCAATCGCTACAAGTGGCTGTTCGAAAACGCCGTGCACGGGATCTTCCAGGCCAGCCTGTTGCAAGGCATGCGCGCCGCCAACCCGGCGCTGGCGCGGATGCTCGGCTATCAGGACCCGCAAGAGGTGTTGTTCTCGCTGGCGGACCTGGCGAGCAACCTGTTTGTCGGCGGTGCCCGGGAGCTGGAAAACATCGGCGAAATCCTCCGCCACCAGGGCAGCCTGCACGGCTATGAAACCCAATTGCGGCGCAAGGATGGCAGCAGCCTCGATGTGTTGATGAACCTTCTGCTCAAACCCGATCAGGAAGGGCTGGTGGAGGGTTTTGTCGCCGACATCACCGAACGCAAACTCGCCCAGCAGCGCCTGCAACAACTCAATGACGAACTGGAGCAGCGGGTGACCGCGCGCACCGACGAATTGCTCGAAGCCAATCGCAACCTGCAACAGCAAATCACCCAGAGTAAACAGATCGCGGAAGCCTTGCGCGACGCCCGGGACGCCGCCGAAGCCGCCAACCGCAGCAAGGACAAATACCTCGCAGCCGCCAGCCATGACTTGCTGCAACCGCTCAACGCCGCGCGTTTGCTGATCTCGACCTTGCGCGAGCGCAAATTGCCGGACGTCGAGCAGGTGCTGGTGGAGCGCACGCACCAGGCGCTGGAGGGCGCTGAAGATTTGCTCACCGACTTGCTGGACATTTCCCGGCTCGATCAGGCTGCCGTCAAGCCGGATGTCGCGTTGTACCGCCTCGACGAATTGCTCGCGCCGCTGGTCTCGGAGTTCCAGTCGGTGGCTGAGGCCGCCGGGTTGAACCTGCGGGTGCACATGGGCGATTACGCGATTCATACCGACTTGCGTTTGATGACGCGGATCTTGCGCAACTTTCTCAGCAATGCCTGCCGTTATACCGATGAGGGTAGCATTCTGCTGGGGGCCAGGCGGCGCGGCGACATGCTGCGCCTGGAAGTGTGGGACACCGGGCGCGGGATCGCGGCCGACCGGCTGGACTCGATCTTCCTCGAATTCAATCAACTGGATGTCGGGCGCGCCGCCGACCGCAAAGGCGTGGGGCTGGGGCTGGCGATTGTCGAGCGTATTGCGAAGATTCTCGGCTATAAAATCGGCGTTCACTCACGGCCGGGACGCGGTTCGATGTTCAGCATTGACGTGCCGATTTCCCATGAGGTTCCGCTGCCGATCAGTCTGGCTGCGCCGCAGCCGGGCACGGGTAATCCGCTGCCGGGCCGGCGCCTGCTGGTGCTGGACAACGAAGTGAGCATTCTGGAGAGCATGAGCGCGCTGCTCGGGCAGTGGGGCTGCGAGGTGGTCATTGCCACGGATGAGCACTCAGCGCTGGCGGCCCTGCAGGGACGGGCGCCGGAACTGATTCTGGCGGACTACCACCTCGATCACGGGGTGGTGGGCTGCGATGTGGTGCGGCATTTGCGCGAGCATTTCAGCCAGACGATTCCTGCGGTGATCATCACCGCCGACCGCACTGACCAATGTCGGCGCTCGTTGCAGCGACTTGGCGCGCCGCTGCTGAATAAACCGGTGAAACCCGGCAAGTTGCGTGCGGTGCTGAGTCAGATGTTGGGGTAGTCGAGAGGGCGATAGTGCAGGCTCAAACCCAGTTCGGTGGATTGACCTTGCTCCAGCAGACGCAGCCCCGGCCGACCCGGCAAGTGGTGGGCGTTGACCGGATGGCTGACCGGTTCGATGCAGAAAAACCCCAGGCCCACCGGGCAGTAGAGCAGGTAGTAATCGCTGCCGGTGGCCTGGCATTCCAGTTCATAACCGAGCTCGGGCTGCTGGATCAGGCAATGACCGTCCCATGTGCAGAAACCGTTGTCGACCAGCGTGTCCGGCAGCGTTTTGAGCTGATGAAAGTCCCACTCGGCGGGCACGTCCATCCGTTCGGTCGGCAGTTTCGATTGATCGCATAACCAGACTTTTTCCGCCTTGGCCTGTAGCCGGGTGTTGGCGGTGCGCGGAAAGTACGGGTGCAGGCCGAGCCCATGCCACGCAGGGTGTTTGGCCAGGTGGGTGACGTGCAGATCGATACTCAATCGGCCCTCTTTCAGATGAAACCGCTGCCGGGCGCGATAGGCGAAGGGTGCAGCGCTGTTGAGTTGCAGGACGACTTCGTCATGGGTCTGCGACATCACCTGCCACGGTTGTTGCCAGGCACTGCCGTGAATCGGCAGCGGATCGGTGAGGCTGTTGGGCGTCAACGCGAGCCAGCCATTGGGGCAGTCAAAACCTCCTTCGGCGATGCGGTTAGACCAAGGGGCCAAGGGATAGCAACCGAGTTTGCCTGGCAGGCCGGTGTTCAGCGCGTGGGCGTCGTTGTGGCGCAGCAGCGGTTGCCCGGTGCTGCGAACAGTCCAGTTGACAACGCTGCCGCCGAGTTCGGGGGCGAGGGTGAGGTGGGTGAGATCGTCTGTGAGTTCTAGAATATTTGGCGCCATGATTTTCCTGCTAATGAAGTGCTTTTGTGGCGAGGGAGCTTGCTCCCGTTCGGCTGCGAAGCAGTCGAGAATCCAGTCAACTTGGTTTGTCTGACCGAATGCAGGGGGCGGCTTCGCCCCCCAGCGGGAGCAAGCTCCCTCGCCACAGGGAGTCTTGCCCGACACCGGTTTTACAACACCAGATTCGGCAACCACAGCGACAGCGCCGGAATGTAGGTCACAGCCATCAGCACCAGGAACAGCACGCCGTAGAACGGCAGCAGCGCTTTCACGGTTTTCTCGATACTGACTTTGCCCACGGCCGACCCCACAAACAATACCGCGCCCACCGGCGGCGTAATCAACCCGATTCCCAGGTTCACCAGCATGATCATGCCGAACTGCACCGGGTCCACGCCAATGCCCAGAATCACCGGCATCAGGATCGGCGTCAGGATCAGGATCAGCGGCGCCATGTCCATCACGGTGCCGAGCAGCAGCAACATGACGTTGATGCACATCAGGATCACGTAACGGTTGTCCGACAGGGTCAGGAACATCGTGGTGATCTTCGACGGAATCTGCATCAGCGTCATGATGTAGCCGAAGCTCGCTGCGAAGCCGATCAGGATCATCACGATCGAAATCGTCCTCACCGTGCGGTGCATCAGTTTCGGTAGCTCGCTCCACTTGTAGTCGCGGTAGATGAACATGGTCACGAAGAACGACCACAGCACCGCAATCGCCGCCGATTCGGTGGCGGTAAAGATGCCCGACAAAATGCCGCCGAGGATGATGACCATCGCCATCAGGCCCCACATCGCTTCGCCGCAGATTTTCAGTGCCTGTTTCAAGGGAATGACTTCGCCCTTGGGGTAGTTGCGCTTTTTCGCGAAGATCAGGCACAGCACCATCAGGCACGCGCTCATCAGCAAACCCGGGACCACGCCGGCCATGAACAGCGACGCAATCGACACCGTGCCGCCCGCGGCCAGGGAATAGAGCACCGAGTTGTGGCTTGGCGGGGTCAGCAAGGCTTGCACCGAGCCGCTAACTGTTACGGCCGTGGCGAATTCACGGGGATAACCACGGCGTTCCATCTCTGGAATCAGCACCGAACCGACCGAGGCCGTGTCGGCCACCGATGAACCGGAGATCGCGCCGAAGAACGTCGAAGCCATGATGTTGACCAGCGACAAGCCGCCACGCACAAACCCGACCAGCACACCGGCAAAGGCCACCAGCCTGCGGGACATGCCGCCCTCGGCCATGATCGCGCCGGCCAGGACGAAGAACGGAATCGCCAGCAAGGAGAATTTGTTCACGCCGCCGGCGACCTGAATCATCAGCGCCTGGAACGGGATGTCGATCCACCACGCACCGATCAGGGCGGAAAGCCCCAGTGCATAGGCGACCGGCATGCCGATCAGGATCAACGCAATAAAACTGCCCAACAGAATCAACGCGTCCATTCAGGCAGCCCCTTCGCTTTCTTCAACCAGGTCGAAACGCACGACCCGACGGTTGCTCTGGTCACCGAGCAAGAGTTTTTCCAATACAAAGATCAGCGTCAGCAACCCGCCAATCGGGATCGGCATGTAGGTGATGCCGACGCGCAACGTCGGCATCGCGCTCATGAACTGATTCCAGGTCGACAGGCACAGCTTGGTGCCCCAGATCGCCATGAACAGGCAAATGGTCGCCATCAACAGCTGGGAGAAAATACTCATGGCTCTGCGCAACTCGGGGGCCATGCGATCAGTGAGCATCGCCACCGCCATGTGCGCACCGGCGCGGTAACTGGCCGCGGCGCCGATGAAGGTGAAGACCATCATCAGCAAGATGGCGGTGGGCTCCGGCCAGCTGGAGCCGGTGCCGAGTACGTAGCGGGCGAAGACGCCCCAGGGAATGATCAGGGAGATCGTCAGGACCGACAGACCGGCGACCCAGATGCAGGTCATGTAAATCCTGTCGTTGATGCGTAGCAGCAGATTCTTCATCGTGTTCCACCGTAACCGGGCGCGCGCTGACATACACCAACGTCAACGGCGCCGGGCCTTTCATGAGGGCAGGGAGGGTTACTGAACGGCTTCGATGCGCTTGATCAGGTCGGCGTAAGGCGCGCCGTATTTCTCGCGGATCGAGGCGGTGGCCTCATAGAAAGGTTTCTTGTCGACGGTGATGAATTCGACGCCAGCGGCCTTGAGTTTTTCTTCACTGCTGGCGGATTTCGCGTCCCACAAGGTGCGCTCCTGCGCCTGTGCGGCCTTGGCGGTTTTCTTCACCAGGACTTGCTGCTCGGGGGTGAGTTTGTCCCAGGTGATTTTCGACATCACGATCGGCTCAGGCAGGATCAAGTGGCCGGTCAGGCTGTAGAACTTGGCGTTCTGGTAGTGGTTGTGTTCAAGCAGGGTCGGCGGGTTGTTTTCCGCGCCATCGATCACGCCGGTTTGCAAGGCGCTGAAGATCTCGCCGGTGTCCATCGCAATGCCGTTGCCGCCCATGGCGTTGATGGTTTCGATGAACATCGGGTTGCCTTGCACGCGGATTTTCATGCCCTTGAGGTCTTCAAGTTTACGCACCGGTTTTTTCGTGTAGATGTTACGCGTTCCACCGTCCATCCAGGCCAGGGCGACCAGGTTGAATCCGGAGTTGGTGATCTTGTCGAGAATCTCGTCGCCGACGTCACCGTCGATGACTTTGCGCATGTGCGCCTGGTCGCGGAACACGAACGGCATGTTGAACACGTTCACGTCCGGCACTACCGGCCCGACGATGCCGAGGCTGACCCGGGCCATCTGGATGGCGCCGACCTGAGCCTGTTCAACCACTTCTTTTTCCGAGCCGAGCACACCGCCGGCGAACATCTTGAAGGTCAGGGTGCCGTTGCTGTCGGCCACCAGGGTTTTGCCCAGTTGTTCCTCGGCCACTACGGTCGGGTAACCAGCGGGGTGGATGTCGGCGAATTTGATTTCCAGCGCCTGGGCGGCACTGCTGAGGGTGAAGGCCAAGGGGAGTGCAGCGGCGAGCAAGGTGCGTTTGAAGTCCATTGGGGGTGTCTCCAGTTTGTTATTTTTTTTGTATTCAAGGCGCAGCGGTGCAGCAGAAGCGGTTAAAGCAGGTCGTTGAACAGCGGTTCCGGTAAACCTTTGACGCCGGGATTGAGCGCGAACACGCCGCCGGCCAATGATTGCGGGTCATGGTCGTCACCGGGGCGAATCGAGGTCACGAACAGCGTGTCCAGTCGACGGCCACCGAAGGCGCACATGGTGGGTTTTTTAACGGGGACGGCGAGGGATCGGTCCAGTCGGCCGTCCGGGGTGAAGCGGTGAATCAACCCGGCGTCGTTGGCACAGATCCAGTAGCCGCCTTCGGCATCGACCGCAGCGCCGTCCGGGCGGCCGGGGAATTGATTCATGTCGACAAACAACCGCCGATTGGATGGCGTGCCGCTGTCGAGGTCGTAATCGAAGGCCCAGATCTGCTGGACCAGTGGATGGGAATCAGACAGGTACATCGTCCGGCCGTCCGGGCTGAAGCCCAGGCCGTTGGGCACAATGAAGCCGTCGAGTCGCGCTTCAAGCGGCCCGCGTTGCCCGGCGCTGTAGCGATACAACGTGCCATCGGCGGCGTTGGCGCCCATGTTCAGCACCATGCTGCCAGCCCAGAAACGGCCCTGACGATCACAGCGACCGTCGTTCAGGCGCATGTCGACGCGGGCATGTTCAACGTGGGCCAGCAGTTCGCTGTCGAGGCTGCCGTCGTTGTGCGGCTGCAAATGGAAGAAGCCGCTTTCCATCCCGGCCACCCAGCCGCCATCGCGGTGACGGGCAATACAGGCGAGCATTTCCGGGGCTGTCCAGGCATCGACATGACCGCTGTCGGCGCTCCAGCGTTGCAATCCACCGGCAGGAATATCCACCCAATAAAGGGCGTTTTCCTCGTGGACCCAGACCGGGCTTTCACCGACCGCGTTACGGGCATCGACAATCAGTTCGGCTTGCATGGCAACTCATTCCCTTGGGTTTTTGTTGTGGGGATCAAGTGAAGTCAGCGGGTTCAGTCACCGAACGGGCCGGACGCCACAAACGCGCCACCCTGGTAAACCATGGCCGGGTCATCCGCGGCGGGCATCGGCTGCGCTTCGACTTTTTCGCGGAACACTTCGGAGCTGTCCTGCGGCGCATAGCCCAAGGCGGTCGCGAAACGGTTGTCCCACCAGACGTTCTTGTTGTCGGACATGCCGTAGACCACGGTATGGCCAACGTTCGGCGCGTACAGCGCGCGTTCGAGCAATTGGGTCAGGTCGCCGAAGCTCAACCAGGTGCTCATCATTCGGCGGTTTTGCGGTTCCGGGAACGAGGAGCCGATGCGGATGCTCACGGTCTCGATGCCGTAGCGATCGAAATAGAAACTGGCCATGTCTTCGCCGTAGGACTTGGACAGGCCGTAGTAGCTGTCCGGGCGGCGAGGGCAGTGGGCGTCGATGGTTTCGCCTTGCTTGTAGAAACCGATGACGTGGTTGGAACTGGCGAAAATCACCCGCTTCACCCCATGGCGGCGTGCGGCTTCGTAGATGTGGAAGACGCCGCAGATGTTGGCGCCGAGGATTTCTTCAAACGAGCGCTCCGTCGATACGCCGCCGAAGTGCAGGATCGCGTCCACGCCGTCGACCAACTGGTGCACGGCTTGCTTGTCCGCCAGATCGCAGGTGACGACTTCTTCGCGATCATCGATGGCCGGGGACATGTCGGCGATGTCCGACAGGCGAATGACGTTGGCATAAGGGCGCAGGCTTTCGCGCAAGACTTTACCGAGGCCACCGGCGGCACCGGTCAGCAACAGGCGATTGAAAGGGGCTGTGGAAGTGGTGGTCATGGGAGTCCCTGAGTGCGCAATTATTGTTGTAGGTTGTCGTATGACTTTGTCGAAGTATCGTAAGGCTTTCCGAGTCTTGTCAACGCGACTTTGGTTGAAAATGACGGAGGGTCATCGCAGTGCTGCATCGCTCTGTACTTCACACTGACCCTGTGGGAGCGGGCTTGCTCGCGAAAGCGGTGTAATGAGCGAAATGGATGTTTCCTGGCACACCGCTTTCGCGAGCAAGCCCGCTCCCACAGGTTTGAGCCAGCCAGAACAAACGCCTTACAACAACGAAATCGGGTAGCTGATGAAAATGCGGTTTTCATCGAATTCGTTGGTGCTGAAGCTCTTTCGAATGGTCGCGTTGCGCCATTTGACGTTGAGGTTCTTCAGCGGGCCGCTTTGCACGGTGTAGGCCAGTTCCGATTCGCGGCCCCATTCCTTGCCATCGGTGATCGCCCCGGTGTGCACGTTATCGCCGCTGATGTAGCGGTTCATCATCGTCAGGCCGGGAATGCCGAGGGCGACGAAGTTGTAGTCGTGGCGCAACTGCCAGGATTTTTCCTTGGCGTTGTCGTAGCTGGAGTTGTAGCTGTCGTTGGCCAACGTGCCCCCGCTGGTGCCGTTGACCCGCATCCAGACATCGTCGCCACTGAGTTTTTGCAGGCCGACGTAGAAGGTGTTGCCACCGTATTTGGCCGAGAGCATGGCGAACGCGGTTTTGTTGTCGAGGTCGCCGGCGAAGGCGCTGCCGTCTTCCTTGCCGATGAAATAACCCAGGTTGGCGCCCAGGGTCCAGTCGCCGATAGGCTGGCTGTGGCTCAGGTTGAAATATTGCTGCTGGTAAATGTCGCTGAGTTCCGAGTACCAGACGCCGACCTGGGTGCGCTTGTCGTTGAACGCGTATTCGCCGCCGCCGAAGTTGAAGCGGTCCGAGGTGAATGCGGCCTTGGTGTTCATGGACATATCTTCCATGCTCGCATCGTTGCGCGGGCTGTTCTGGCGGAACTGGCCGCCGTAGAGCGTCAGGCCGCTGATCTCGGTGGAGGTGACCTGGCCGCCACGGAAGGTCTGCGGCAGCGAGCGGCCGTCGTCGGAGCGCAGGATCGGCAGCACCGGCATCCATTCCCCGACCTTCAGTTCGGTCTTCGAGATTTTGCCTTTGAGGGCCACGCCCATGCGGCCGAAATTGTCGGCAGGGCGGCCGTCGTCGTGGATCGGCAACAGCTGTGTACCGCCCGTGCCTTTACCGCCGTCGAGTTTTTGCGAGTACAGGCCCAGCACATCCACGCCGAAACCGACGGGCCCCGGGGTGAACCCGGACCTGGCGTCGAGGATGAAGTTTTGCGTCCATTCCTCAGCCTTGCTCTGGGGATAGGCCGGGTTGGTGTAATTGCGATTGATGTAGGCGTTACGCAGGTTCAACGTGGCTTTGGCGTCATCAACGAAACCTTCTGCATAGCTGGTCATCGGCAAGGCAAAGGCCAGGCCGCTGCAACCGATCAGGCTCAGGGTAGTGCGGCGTACAAAGGTCGGGCGAGGGGTGCTGGCGAAGGAATTGCGGACGAGTTTGCTCACAGTGAAGCTCCCTTTTTTCTTGTTGTTTTTATTTTTTGTCATACGTCGTCGTACAACATTGCGGCGATTATTTGCGGGGCTTTCAGGGATTGTCAATCAGAAGTTATACGATGACTTGACGAGTTGTCGTCGAATCCCTGTGGGAGCGGGCTTGCTCGCGAAAGCGGTGGTTCGGCTTGCATGGGTGTTGACTGTGCTACCGCTATCGCGAGCAGGCTCGCTCCCACAGGGGATCCGGTTTCAGTTCATGATCACCGGGGGCAGGGTGCCCAGGAGGGAAACCGCTGCCACCGCACCAATCCCCAGCAACCATTCGACGATCACACTGGTTTTCAGCGTGGCGAGGCGTTGCTCGCACTCCTTGATCCGCAACCGATTGAACAACGCCAACCCCAGCATCATGGCGACCAGCACCACCTTGATCAGCAGAATCAACGCAAACCCGGACAGCAGCGGCGTCGGCCAGAACTGCCCGGTGAGGACGCGCACGTTGATCAAACCGGTCACCAGCAACCCGGCGACCAAGGCGTAACCGACCCCACTAAAACGTTGCAGAATTGCACGGACGGCATGGCCTGCCGGTTGCCGCAGGATCATCACCAGCACCATCAACCCGCCGAGCCACGCGCCGACGCAGGTCAGGTGAATGATTTGATTGAAGATCAGCCATTGGCCTTGAAGGCCGTCGAGCATGGCGCCGTGGCCGACTGGGGCGAGGGTCGCCAGCAGCAGGCTCGCGAGGCCGATCCGCAGGGAATGGCTGGAGCGCCAGGGCGTCAGCAGCAGCGCCACTAACAAGGCATTGAACAGCAAATGCCAGCGCCAGACCTGACCGAAAAACGTATTGCTCAACACCAGTCGCAGGGTTGACGGATCGAAGGCTGCGTCCCAAGCCCCGGCCATGCTGGCGGTGATCAGCAGCAACCAAAAGACGCCGGTCACCAGCGCCAGCGCTGCGAGCCATCGGGTCACTCGCGCCAGCGGTTTGCCCAGCGCCGTGTCTCGGGTTAGCAGCAGAGGCCCGAACACCCAGGCCCCGAACAGCATCAGCACCACGGTGAAATGCACAAAGCGGCACAGCACCATGGCGCTGGTCATGAATTACTGGCCAACCTTGAAGCTGTAGGCGCCTTCGCTTTTGTGGGTATCGACCGACACCGCATGCCATTCGACTTTATAAGCACCAGGTGTCAGAGACGCGGCCGGGGTGACGACCAGGGTTTTCTTGTCGCTGCCTTCGGTGGCCAGGCTTTTCACCGGCACATCGGCGCCGTCCTTGCTGACCGTGACCTTGGTGAAGGTCGCCTCGACGCCTTCGGAAAATACCAGGCGCAATTCCGTTGGTGCGGCCACGGTGCTGTCGGCGGCCGGGGTCTGGCTTTTCAGATGGGCATGGGCAAACACCGATGACGCGGCGAGCAACGAACCGAGCAGGGCGGCGGTGGTCAGGGCTTTCTTGAGCAGCATCGTGAATACCTCGGAGGCAGGTCGAAAGAAGCGCCAGTTTACCTGCGAGCACCTGGGTAAACGAAGTTTAGTTTTTCCCTTGTCGCCGCGAGGTAGAGCGGATGCTAGTCTTGGCCAACGCTGTAGTCAGGGAGCCCTCATGGGCAATCACAAGATCGAGATTCGTCGCAGTAACGTCGAGAAGATTTTGCTCGGGGCCGAAAAAGTCTTCGCCGAAAAAGGCTTCGGCGGCACCGCCATGGCTGACATTGCCGCAGAGGTGCAACTGCCGCGCTCCAACCTGCATTACTACTTCAGCACCAAGACCGAACTGTACAGCGCGGTACTGTTCGATCTGCTGGAAGTCTGGAAGCAGGACGCGTTGTGCTTCGAGATGTTCGACGATCCACGCGTGGTGCTCAGCAGCTACATCCGCGCCAAGATGAACCACTCGCGCAGCCGGCCTTATGGGTCGAAAGTCTGGGCCAATGAAATCATCCACGGCGCACCCACCCTGGGCGTGGCGCTGGACGCGAGCCTGTACGACTGGGCCAAGATGAAAGAAGCGAAAATCCGCCAGTGGGTGGACGACAAACGCATCCTGCCGGTGGAACCTTCAAGCCTGCTGTACATGATCTGGGCCTCGACCCAGCATTACGCGGACTTTGATCATCAGGTGAATATCCTCAATGACCATCAGCCGCTGTCGGACATGCAGTTCGAGCGGGCGGTGCAGACGGTGACAAGTGTGATATTGCGGGGGATCGGGTTGGAGCCTTGAGATTTACGTTGTTGCTGCCGACCCTATCGCGGGCAAGCCCGCTCCCACAGTGATTCATGTCGTACACACAGGCTGTGTACACCAGAGAATCCTGTGGGAGCGGGCTTGCCCGCGATGGCGTCCTGTCAGACGCCGCAGAACTCAAACGGCTACATGGTACGGATTCCTCGGATCATGATTCCAGTCCAGAAACGGCTTGCCGTTCTCCATCGGCACCATCTCGATGCAATCCTCCACCGGGCAGGTGATCTGGCACAGGTTGCAGCCCACGCACTCATCATCAATCACTTCATACTTATGCGTTCCGTCTGCCTGCTTCAAACTGGCCACCGCCTGGTGCGAGGTATCTTCGCAAGCAATGTGGCAGCGTCCGCAGCCAATGCACGCATCCTGATCAATCTTCGCGATCACCTGATAGTTGATGTCCAGGTACTTCCAGTCCGTGGTATTGCCCACCGCGCGACCGGAAAATTCCGGGATGCTGGCGTAACCCTGACTGTCCATCCAGCGTGACAGACCGTCCTTCATCTCCTCGACAATGCGGAAGCCATGCAGCATCGCCGCGGTGCACACCTGCACCGAGCCGCTGCCCAGGGCGATGAATTCTGCTGCATCACGCCAGCTGCCAATGCCGCCAATGCCGGAGATCGGCAGGCCCTGGGTCTGCGGATCGCGGGCGATTTCAGCGACCATGTTCAGTGCAATCGGCTTCACCGCCGAACCGCAATAACCGCCGTGGGTGCTTTGGCTGCCGACGGTAGGATTGGCGACCATGCGCTCCAGATTGACGCTGGTGATCGAGTTGATGGTGTTGATCAGCGACACCGCATCGGCCCCGCCGCGATGGGCTGCACGGGCGGCGACGCGGATGTCGGTGATGTTCGGCGTGAGCTTGACGATCACCGGCAGCGAGCAATACGTCTTGCACCAGCGGGTGACCTGCTCGACGTATTCCGGCACCTGGCCGACCGCCGCGCCCATGCCCCGTTCCGGCATGCCGTGGGGGCAACCGAAGTTCAGCTCGATGCCGTCGGCGCCCGTGGCTTCCACCAGCGGCAGTATGAATTTCCACGATTCTTCGACGCAGGGCACCATCAACGACACGATCAGTGCGCGGTCCGGCCAGTCCTTTTTGACTTGGGTGATTTCCCGCAGGTTGATCTCCAGCGAGCGATCGGTGATCAGCTCGATATTGTTGAAGCCCACCACTTCACGGTTGGCACCGAAGAGCGCGGAGTATCGCGAGGACACGTTGACCGCCGCCGGGTCTTCACCCAGGGTTTTCCAGACCACGCCGCCCCAGCCAGCCTCGAAGGCGCGAACCACGTTGTAGGCCTTGTCGGTCGGCGGCGCGGAGGCCAGCCAGAAGGGATTGGGGGATTTGATGCCGGCGAAGACAATCGAGAGATCGGCCATTTACGCAGCCTCCACGTTGAGCATCAGTTGAACGTTGATGGCCTCGGCTGCCCGTTTGCCATGCTGCACGGCTTGCACGGTGAGGTCCTGATCGAGGCTGGTGCAGTCGCCGCCGGCATACACGCCGGGGATGCTGGTGCGCAGCTGTTCATCGACCTGGATGCGGTCGCCCTGGCGCTGGAGTTCGCGTGCCATCGGGTCGGCGAGGGCGCTGGCATCGAAGGCCTGGCCGATGGCTTTGAAAATCGCGTTGGCGGCCAGCTCGAAGGTTTCGCCGGTGGTTTGCAGACGACCGTCCACCAGGTGCGTGCGGGCGAAGCGCATGCCGCGCACGTTGCCTTGGTCATCGAGCAGCACTTCTTCAGGTTGTGCCCACGTCAGCAAGCGCACTTGATTGGCCTTGGCGATGTCCTGTTCGTGGTCGGTGGCGCCCATTTCCTCGACGCCGCGGCGGTACACCAAATTCACGTCGTGGGCGCCGAGGCGGGCCATTTGCACGGCCATGTCGATGGCCGTATTGCCGGCGCCAAGGACGATGCAATGATCCGCCAGCGGCAGTTGGCTGAGGTCATCGGCCTGACGCAGTTCGCGGATGTAGTCGGTGGCAGCGAGCAGGCCGGGTGCGTCTTCGTGAGGCAAGCCGAGTTGCTTGCTGGCGGCCAGGCCGAGGCCGAGAAACACCGCGTCGAATTGCTGATGCAATTCGCTGAGGGTCAGGTTCTCGCCGAGTTTCTGGCCGTGACGGATTTCGATGCCGCCAATCTGCAGCAGGAACTCAAGCTCCTTCTGCGCATAGTCATCCACCAGTTTGTACTTGGCGATCCCGTATTCGTTGAGGCCGCCAGCCTTTTCCCGGGCCTCGAAAATCACCACGTCGTGGCCGTGCATCGCACTGCGGTGAGCGCAGGACAACCCGGCGGGTCCGGCACCGACCACGGCGATGCGTTTGCCGGTGGCAGCGGCGCGGTGGAAGGGGTGTTCGCTGAAGTGCGCATTGTCGACGGCGTAACGTTGCAACAGGCCGATCAACACCGGTGCGCACTCGTGATCGTTGTTGCGCACACAGGCTTGCTGGCAGAGGATTTCCGTCGGGCACACCCGGGCGCAGCTGCCGCCGAGGATGTTGGCCGAGAGGATTTTCTGCGCGGCGCCCTGGACGTTTTCCTGATGGATGTTGCGGATGAACGACGGGATATCGATCTCGCTCGGGCAGGCATTCACGCACGGCGCGTCGTAGCAATACAGGCAGCGCGAGGCTTCCAGGTGCGCCTGACGGTCGTTGAGTGGCGGTGCCAGGTCGGTGAAATGACCGGCGAGGGCGGCCGCATTCTCGTAGGGATGCGGGAGGTGGTTCAGGGACTTGATCACGGTGTTGGCCTCACGGTTATTTGAGGTGATGCCTCTGGTGGGCATTGGTATTCGTGTTGTCTGGGCCGACGCCATCGCCAGCAAGCCGGCTCCTACAGTTGAAATGCATTCTCCCTGTAGGAGCCGGCTCGCTGGCGATAGGCCGAAGGCCGCTCTCAGCGCTTGACGGCAGTCGGCCTGTTCAACTCCGCCCGCTTGCTCAGCAAATCAAACACCGCCGGATAAGCCGGCCGTTCGACATACCGCCCGGCACCACGCTCAGCGCGCAGATCACCATCGGCCCACACTACCCGGCCCTGGCTCACGGTATGGCTCGGCACACCGCGCACGGTCTTGCCTTCGAAGATGTTGAAGTCGACCTGCTGATGATGAGTCTTCGCCGAAATGGTCCGCGTCCCCTCCGGATCCCACAGCACCAGGTCTGCATCCGCACCCACGCGAATCGCGCCTTTGCGCGGGTAGAGGTTGAAAATCTTTGCGGTGTTGGTGGAGGTCAGCGCCACGAAATGCTGCATCGACAAACGGCCAGTGTTGACCCCTTCATCCCAGAGCACGGCCATGCGGTCTTCGATACCGGCGGTGCCATTGGGGATCTTGCTGAAGTCATCCCGGCCGGCGGCTTTCTGTTCGGCGCAGAAGCAGCAATGGTCGGTGGCAGTGGTGTGCAGGTTGCCTGATTGCAACCCGTGCCAAAGCGCTTCTTGATGGCCGCGAGGACGGAACGGCGGGCTCATCACGTAACCGGCGGCGGTCTGCCAGTCCGGGTGTTGGTAGACGCTGTCATCCAGCAGCAGATGCCCGGCCAACACTTCGCCGTAGACTTGCTGGCCCTTGCTGCGGGCGTAGGTTATTTCGTCCAGCGCTTCCTTGGTCGAGACATGCACCAGGTACAGCGGCGTACCCAGGGTTTCGGCAATGCGGATCGCCCGGCTCGCGGCTTCGCCTTCTACTTGAGAAGGGCGCGACAGTGGATGCGCTTCGGGGCCGGTCATGCCCTGGGCCATCAACTTGCGTTGCAAGTGATACACCAACTCACCGTTTTCCGCGTGCACGGTCGGCACCGCGCCGAGTTCCAGGCAGCGCTCGAAACTCGCGACCAGGGTGTCATCGGCCGCCATGATCGCGTTCTTGTATGCCATGAAATGCTTGAAGCTGTTGACCCCGTGCTGGCTGACCAGCTCCGCCATTTCCTCGCGAACCTGTTCGCTCCACCAAGTAATGGCGACGTGGAAACCGTAATCCGATGCCGACTTTTCGGCCCAGCCGCGCCACTGATGAAAGGCTTCCATCAAGGATTGCTGCGGATTGGGAATCACGAAGTCGATGATCGACGTGGTGCCACCGGCAAGACCTGCCGCAGTGCCACTGAAGAAGTCTTCACTGGCCACGGTGCCCATGAAGGGCAGTTGCATGTGCGTGTGCGGGTCGATGCCGCCGGGCATCAGGTATTGGCCGCTGCCGTCGAGCACTTCGGCGCCGGCCGGAACATCAAGATTGTCGCCGATGGCTTTAATCACGCCGTCGGCGCAATAGACGTCGGCGCGATAACTTTCATCATGGGTAATAACGGTGGCGCCACGGATCAACAGAGACATTCCGAGTTCCTCGCAGGCAATGACCGACTTATGTCGATTCTAGATGTTTTATATGAAGCGGGCGCAAACAGGAGTATTCCTGTCAGCGCTGTCAGGAATAGAAGCTAGTCTGAGTTAATGGAATGAGCAAGAATATTTTTTATAAGCTTATGTCTGTTTTAACGTATTGATTAATAACAAATAAATTGTTAATTCACCAAAATGGTGTGGCCCCGAACCATTTTGACGCACTTGACAGGTTCCCAAAATGAACGAGATTTCTTATGTGAAATCAGCTGCTTGAGGATGGTCTATGGTTGATGCGCAACTTTGAAAAAAAGACCCATGCACCAGATTGAGTCCTGACGGTTCGGACAACTTGCCCGGCATTCGGCCTGAGTGGACAGGCAAGTAACCGAGGGACCATTTGGACTGTATATAAAAACTGATAAACATCAGTTGGTTGCGAAGTTTTTGTGGAACTGCCCGATGCGCAAACGGGGTGGCCGGCACGCTTATTGATGCCACCAGCCCCTGATGAGCAAAAAATAATTCAAAGAACAGTGGAGCGGCCATGCAACAGATCAGATCGCAAGTGACCGAGCGCGACGGCTTGTTTGAGCTCGAAGCCGGCAGCGACGTCCTCGACAGTCCCCGTTACAACCACGACATGGCACCGACCAAGGTGCGTGAACGAACCTGGAACAAATGGCACATCACCGCCCTGTGGGTTGGCATGGCGATCTGCGTGCCGACCTACACCCTCGGCGGCGTGCTCACTGCCTATTTTGGTCTGAGCGTCGGCGAAGCGCTGCTGGCGATTCTGTTCGCCAACATCATCGTATTGATCCCGCTGACCCTGAACGCCTTCCCCGGTACCAAGTACGGCATCCCGTTTCCGGTGCTGCTGCGTTCGTCCTTCGGCATCCTCGGTTCCAACGTTCCTTGCCTGATTCGGGCGCTGGTGGCGTGCGGCTGGTTCGGCATACAGACGATGTTTGGCGGACTGGCCATTCACCTGTTTCTCGGCTCGGTGTTCGACGGCTGGAAAGCCCTCGGCGGGACCGGTGAAGTGATCGGCTTCATGATGTTCTGGGTCTTGAACCTGTGGGTGGTGATTCGCGGTGCGGACTCGATCAAATGGCTGGAAACCCTCTCCGCACCGTTGTTGGTACTGGTGGGCGTAGGCCTGCTGGTGTGGGCCATGCCGAACGTGTCGATGACCGAACTGATGGCGATCCCGCCCAAGCGCCCGGAAGGTGCGAGCGTGGTCAGTTACTTTGCCGCCGGCCTGACCGCGATGGTTGGGTTCTGGGCCACCTTATCCCTGAACATTCCGGACTTCAGCCGTTATGCGAAAAGCCAGAAGGACCAGATCGTCGGGCAGATTATTGGCTTGCCCCTGACCATGTTCCTGTTCGCCTCGCTGGGCGTGGTAATGACCGCCGCTTCGGTCAAACTGGTGGGCGTCACCGTCTCCGATCCGGTCACCCTGATCGGCCATATCCAGAGCCCGGTCTGGGTCGCATTGGCCATGGCGGTGATTATCATCGCCACGCTGTCGACCAACACTGCAGCCAACATCGTCTCGCCGACCAACGATTTCCAGAACGTCGCGCCAAAGCTTATCAACCGCACGAAAGCGGTGATCCTCACTGGTCTTGTTGGTCTGGCGCTGATGGCCCATGAGCTGTTGAAGAAGCTTGGATTGATCGTTTCGGATCTGAGCCTGGAGACGGTTTACTCCAATTGGCTGCTGGGGTATTCGAGCCTGTTGGGGCCGATCGCCGGGATCATGGTGGTGGACTATTTCCTGATCAAGAAACAGCAACTGGACCTGGCCGGGTTGTATCGCGATGACGTGTACCCGGCGTGGAACTGGTTCGGGTTTATCGCGTTTGGCGTGCCGGTGGCGTTGACGCTGCTGTCTCTTGGCAGCGATGCGTTCAGCTGGTTTTACAGTTATGGCTGGTTTACCGGCTCGGCGCTGGGGGGGCTGATTTATTACGGGTTGTGCTCGATGCGGCCTAGCCCGACTGTCGTGAAATCGGCGGTGTGAGCACTGGCCTCTTCGCGGGCAAGCCCGCTCCCACAGGGATTGAGGTCGTACACAAATGCTGTGTACACCCGATTCACTGTGGGAGCGGGCTTGCCCGCGATGACGGCCTCGAATTCACCGATGAAATACCTGAAAAAACCTATAACAACTGCCTGAGGAGATCACCATGAACGCTGCTGTAGACGTTCTGCAGTCCACCCATCAGCACATCAACCGCGACCGCTTGTGGCAGTCGCTCATGGACCTGGCCAAACTCGGCGCCACGGTCAAGGGTGGCGTCTGTCGCCTGGCCCTGACTGACCTCGACCGCCAGGCCCGGGACATTTTCGTCAACTGGTGTGAAGACGCCGGTTGCACCGTCAGCGTCGACGCCGTCGGCAACATCTTCGCCCGCCGCCCCGGCCGCAACCCGAACCTGCCCCCTGTGATGACCGGCAGCCACATCGACACCCAACCCACCGGCGGCAAGTTCGATGGCTGCTTTGGTGTATTGGCCGGCGTCGAGGTGCTGCGCACCCTCAACGATCTCAGCGTGGAAACCGAAGCGCCGCTGGAAGTGGTGGTCTGGACCAACGAAGAAGGTTCGCGCTTCGCCCCGTGCATGATGGGCTCCGGTGTGTTCGCGGAAAAATTCACCCTCGAAGAAACCCTGGCCAAAGTCGATGCCGATGGCGTCACCGTTGGCGAAGCCCTCAACGCCATCGGCTACGCCGGCTCACGCACGGTCAGCGGCCACGCCGTCGGTGCCTATTTCGAGGCGCACATCGAGCAAGGCCCGATCCTCGAAGACGAACACAAAACCATCGGCATCGTCATGGGTGCCCTCGGCCAGAAATGGTTCGACCTGAAACTGCGCGGCGTCGAAGCCCACGCCGGCCCGACGCCGATGCACCTGCGCAAGGATGCCCTGGTCGGCGCCGCGGTGATCGTCGGCGCCGTGAACCGCGCCGCCCTCGGCCATCAACCTCACGCCTGCGGCACCGTCGGTTGCCTGCAAGCCTATCCCGGCTCACGCAACGTCATTCCCGGCGAAGTACGCATGACCCTGGATTTCCGTCATCTGGAGCCGGCACGCCTGGACTCGATGATCGCTGAAGTGCGCGCAGTCATAGAAACCACCTGCGAGGAACACGGCCTGACCTTCGAACTGACACCCACCGCCGACTTCCCGCCGCTGTATTTCGATAAGGGCTGCGTCGAAGCGGTACGCGGGGCTGCCCAAGGCTTGGGGCTGTCGCACATGGACATCGTCAGCGGAGCCGGGCACGACGCGATCTTCCTCGCCGAACTCGGCCCGGCCGGGATGATTTTCGTGCCATGCGAAGGCGGCATCAGCCACAACGAAATCGAAAATGCCGCGCCGGACGATCTGGCGGCAGGGTGTGCGGTGTTGTTGCGGGCGATGCTGGCAGCGTCGGCGGCGATTGCCAGCGGCCAGCTGGCGGCCTGAAGGGCGCACACGATCGTAGACTTTGGCAGCGCCTGCGCCGCTGGAGCCTACGATCTACGGTGAGTCAGTGGCGCGCCTGCATTGCTTTGAAGATCAGCATCCCCGCAAGCATCGCGATGACAAACACCCAGGCCTGCCAATGCCCCGTTGGTAATAACACCAGCGCGGGGCCGGGACAGACGCCCGCAATGCCCCAACCGACCCCGAACAACAGGCTGCCAGCGATCAAGCGTCGATCGAGTTCACGACTGACCGGCAATTGCATCGGAGCGCCCAGCAAAGAGGTGGGGCGTTTCATCGCCCAATGAAACGGCGCCCAGGCCACCGCAATGGCAGCGATCATCACCAGTGCCAGGGAGGGATCCCATCGACCGGTGATATCGAGAAACCCCAGCACCTTGGCCGGGTTGGCCATGCCGGCCAACAGCAGGCCGATGCCGAACACCAGGCCGGCGAGGAAAGCGCTCAGCTTTTTCATGCTCAAAACCCCAACAGATGACGCATCACAAACACGGTCACAAAGCCTGTGAACATGAAGCTCAACGTCGCGACGATGGAGCGGGGCGACAGTCGCGAGACGCCGCACACCCCGTGGCCGCTGGTGCATCCCGAGCCATATCGGGTACCGATCCCGACACACAATCCAGCGATGATCAGCCCCACGGCGCCCGTCTTGAATTCAATGCTCGGCCACGCCTGAAACAACGCCCACAGCAGGGGGGCGACCAGTAGCCCGAGGATGAACAAGGCTTTTTCACCTCGACCGGAATCGCCCGGTGACATCAGGCTGCCCAGCAATCCGCTGATCCCGGCAACCCGTCCATTAGCCACGATCATCACGCTGGCCGCCAAGCCGATCAGCGCGCCACCAGCCAACGCGGACCACGGGGTGAAGTTAATCGTATCGAGCATCATCGCCATTCTCCTGGCCGGTAACTAACAGCCTGCAAGCACGCGCCTGCTTGAGCTTAGAGCAGCACCTGCGAGAAAACCTTACGACCCAACGGTTGCCCACGGAAATCAATGGTGCCCAAGGGGTGATCGTCAGGGCGGACGGTATCATCAGCGCGTCGTTGACCTTTGATTTTGATCAGGCGGGGCAGGTGAGCCGGATTTTCATCATGCGTAATCCGGACAAGTTGGCGGGGCTGGAAGCGTCATTGCTGTTGCAGTAGTTGAACCTGATACGAAGAAACCCCGGGCAGATCGGATCTACCCGGGGTTTCCTGTGTCAAGCGGCCCAAAGCCGTTGATCAATAACGCTGATACTTCGAACCAAACTCAGGGCGGTTTTCAGCGACGTAGAGTTTGCTGGCCTGGATGTCTTTGTGGTCAACGCCGACCGTGTTCACGTTCAGTGTTGCCGGTTGGCTGACTTTGGCTGCCGCAACGACTTGCGAGGTGGCATGTGGGGCGGCGATGGCGGACGTAGCGCCAAGAACCGACAGGGCGAAACCAAGACCAATGATGCTTTTCATGATGTTGCTCCAGTAGTGTGGGGAGAAGATGTGGCCACTGTAGTGCTGGAGCGTCGCGATGAGAAAACACCCTTGCGCATAGTTGATATCGAGCGCGTTGATCCACTGTCAGCGGGGTGTGGTGTCGCTGAGCCAACGCTGCTTGAGTTGTTCGAGCCGTCCGTCGCGTCTCATCTCATCCAGCGCCTGTTGCCAGCGCGCCACCTGACGAGCATCGGTGAGCGGGGAGAACGCAATGTAGGTGCCTTGCTTCATCAGTGGCATTTGATAATGCAACTGACTGGGCGCCAGGCCTTCTTCCCGCGCCAGGGTGGTGATGGAGAGGGTGTCCGCCACCACGAATTCGGTACGGCCCAGGCGCGCCAGGCGCATCATTTGTTCGGGCGTTTCCACGCCGTATAAGTTGTTCAAACCCTGCTTCTGCAAATAGCTGTAGACCAGCCATTTTCGCGGGACGACGATGCGCCCCAAGCTACCGGCGTCCTGCAAATTGTGCACCGGTTGTTGGGTGCCACTGGCGGAATAAAGTGCCGTTTCCACTTCCATCAATGGGCCGACCCACTGATATTGGCCATCGCGCTCGGCGGTGCGCAACACGGTAAACACGCCAGTGGCAGGCTCGGTGGTGGCAACACGCAAGGCGCGCAGCAAAGGGACTTGTTGAAAATGCACCTTATCGCCGGCGCTTTCGGCCAGCGCCTGCACCACATCGACACCAAAGCCCACCAGTGTGTTGCCTTGCTGGAAATGCAGGGGCGGATGGTTGTCGGTGAGCAGGTTCAAATCGGCCGCCACCGCAGTGAATGTCAGGAAAGACAGCAGGCAACCGGCAATGCGCTTCATGAATCGTCCTTGATCGAATGAGGTGCAAATCTTAGTACGGGCTCATTCAACTGTCCCGAAAATTTTGTCGGACTATTTCGTCAAACTTGAGGATTTATGGGTGTTGTGAACACTAAACAACTGTGGGAGCAGGCTCGCTCCCACAGTTGATCTCTGCCGGTTCGTAGAGCTTGATCAGTAGCGCTGATACTTGGAACCGAACTCAGGGCGATTCTCCGCGACGACAACACCCCCTTGTACGGCATTCTTCGGGCTGATCGACGCGACACGCTCACGAAGCTCTTGCAGGCGATCAGCACCGCCTTCGGCGACGCGGTTCTCGATCAGGCGATCGGAACCACCTTCAGCCACACGATTGTTTTGCAGGTTTTCAGAGCCATATTCAGCGACGCGATTCTGTTGCAACCGGTCCGAGCCACCTTCCACCAACAGTTGCTGGATCTGGCTGTGGGGCGCAGTGCTGACGGTATTGGCCGACGCCAGGTTCGACAGGCCGAGGCCGCCAACCAGTGCCAGACCGAGTGCCAGGGACGAGACTTTCGAGAAGTTGAACATGGGTGATTCTCCGTGCGCTTGAATGTGTGTGGGTCGGTAGCTGCGGCTATCCGGTGAACACAGTTAAACGCCGGGGTGTATCGGTGATGTGTGCTTGAACGTGCTGAAATCGGCTACTACGTATCCGTTCGGGGTTCATATACAGACGGATACAAAACCGTTGCGACTTTGCGCATAGCGCGGCCTCGGTCCCGTTCGGCTGCGCAGCAGTCGTAAAACCTGAACGCACGGTCTATCTGCCCGCGATCCAGCACTTTTACTGAATGACTGCCGTCGGCGTTTGCAGGTCATGGAAAATCGCCGCCAGCAGTTGCATGCGCTCTTTCAGATAAGCGGCAATGCGTGCCGGCATGGCATTGAACGCCTTGGCGGCATGGGCGACTTTGGTCGGGCCTTTTTCGTCCAGGTGCACCGCGTGGGTGTTCGGATCCAGGGAGCCCGGCAAGCCTTCGCCCAGCAGGTAACGTTTCATGATTCTGCGCCGAGCAATTCCACGGGGTAGGAGAACACGTAGCCTTCGCTGCGCACCGTTTTGATGTAGGTCGACTCCCGGGAGTCATCCATCAGTCGTTGGCGCAGACGGCTCACCAACAAGTCGATGGAACGGTCGAACAGGTCGGCATCGCGGCCCTGGGTGAGGTTGAGCAACTGGTCGCGACTAAGCACGCGTTGCGGGTGATCGAGGAAAACCCGGAGCAAGCGGTATTCGGCGCCACTGAGCGCAACCATCGTGCCGTCCTCGTCCAGCAAGTGGCGGGCGGTGGTGTCCAGGCGCCAGCGGCCAAACCCCAGCAACCGGCCGCTTTCGGTAATCAGCAGGTTGGGGGGCAGCATCCGGGTACGGCGCAGTACGGCGTTGATTCGCGCCAGCAGTTCGCGGGCGGCGAACGGTTTGGTCAGGTAATCGTCGGCGCCCATTTCCAGGCCGAGGATGCGGTCGGTTTCGTCGTTGCGGGCGGTGAGCATCAGTATCGGCGTGGCCTTGTGTTTGCCTGAGCGCAATTCACGGCACAGCAACAGGCCGTCATCACCGGGCATCATGATGTCGAGCACGATCAGGTCCACGGTGTTGGTTTCAAGAAAGCTGCGCATCTGTCGGCCATCGGCGACCACCGTGGTGCGCAGGCCGTTCTTTTTCAGGTAATTGCCGACCAGTTCGCGGATCTCGCGATCGTCATCGACGATCAGGATGTGGTTCACGTGTTCCATTGCTCAACCCTCTTATTATTCGCAGTCGCGCATTCTAGGGAGCCGCATCGCACCTGCCTGCCGGCCTTTGTATCTCACTGTATCTGGAGGTGACTTTGATACAGGGGCATACAAGACGGCTTTTTCAGGGGCAGGTGTATCGAACTGTATCGGGTGCCCGGTGTGACACCTTACGCCTTAATAGTCCCGGTTTTATGACACATGGCAGATACCTCCGGCCGTTTAAATGGGTTCCATCGAGACAGGACGACTTGCCTCGCTCCACTGCCCATTACGACGTTGAGGACATCATCATGAACTGGAACAAATTGGTTGCTGCTGGCTTCTTTGCTGTCTTGAACGTTGCGGCGTTTTCGGCGCATGCGGATGTTCAGGCCCACAGTAGTCACCTGGATATCAAGCAGGTGATTTCAACTGTAGAAGATGGCGGGGCGAATTGCGGGATTGTGAATGCGCGGATGACGTATCTGGATTCTAGCGGTACGCAGAAGGTGCTTGATTACAGTAAGTTTGCGGCGTGCGGTAATCAGGGCGGTTGACCTTGGCGGCCTTCGGGCCGACCAGGTTCCCCCCGATGTACCCCGTCCCACTGTAGGCGCGAGCCTGCTCGCGATGGCGGCCTGGTAGCCGACCAATCTCTTTCAGGTGTAAATACCCATTTCTGCGGTAACGGCCTGCCAGCGATGGCGGTCTGACAACCGACCATTTTATTGCGGATGTACACCAAGCCTTGTGGGAGCGGGCTTGCTCGCGAAGGCGGTGTGCCATTCAGCATTAATGTTGGATGACACTCCGCCATCGCGAGCAGGCTCGCTCCCGCAGGTTATTGGGTGATTGTCAGGCGCCGTTCATCACGCAACCACCTGATAACAAGGAACATAAGCCGCGCCACCCGGCAGTTTCATCCGATGCTGCGCAACGAAGGCCTTGAGCAGTTGATCAAGCGGATGCATGACCGCTGCATCGCCACGGATCTGGTAAGGCCCGTGTTCTTCGATCAGGCGGATGCCCTTGTCCTTGACGTTGCCGGCGACGATGCCGGAGAACGCGCGGCGCAGGTTGGCCGCCAGTTCGTGGGGTGGCAGGTCGCGGCTGAGTTTCAGGTTGGCCATGTTTTCGTGGGTCGGGTCGAACGGGCGCTGAAAGCCTTCGTCGATTTTCAGCAGCCAGTTGAAATGGAACGCGTCATTGCGCTCGCGGCGGAACTGTTTGACCGCTTTGAGGCCTTGGGTCATCTGGCGCGCGACTTCGGCCGGGTCGTCGATGATGATTTCGTAGTGTTGTTTCGCGGCATCACCCAGCGTTGCGCCGACAAACGCGTCCAGTTGCTCCAGATACGGCGCCGCATGTTTCGGCCCGGTGAGCACCACGGGGAAGGGCAGGCCCGCGTTGTCCGGGTGCATGAGGATGCCGAGCAGGTACAGGAACTCTTCGGCCGTGCCGGCGCCGCCCGGGAAAATGATGATGCCGTGGCCTACGCGCACGAAGGCTTCCAGGCGTTTTTCGATGTCCGGCAGGATCACCAGTTCGTTGACGATCGGGTTCGGCGCTTCGGCGGCGATGATGCCGGGCTCGGTCAGGCCCAGGTAGCGGCCGCCGTGGATGCGTTGCTTGGCGTGGGCGATGGTCGCGCCTTTCATCGGGCCTTTCATCACGCCGGGACCGCAGCCCGTGCAGATGTCGAGGCTGCGCAGGCCCAATTCGTGGCCGACTTTCTTCGTGTATTTGTATTCTTCGGTGTTGATCGAGTGGCCACCCCAGCACACCACGATCTTCGGTTCGACACCGGGGCGCAGGGTGCGGGCGTTGCGCAGCAGATGGAAGACGTAGTCGCTGATGCCCTGGGAGGTGCTCAGGTCGATGCGCTGGGCGTCGAGCTCGTTTTCGGTGTAGACGATGTCACGCAGGGCGCTGAACAGCATTTCCCGGGTGCTGGCGATCATTTCGCCGTCGACGAAGGCGTCGGCCGGGGCATTCAGCAGTTCCAGGCGGACGCCGCGGTCCTGCTGGTGGATGCGGATTTCGAAATCTTTGTAGGCTTCAAGAATGGTCTTGGCGTTATCAACATGGGCGCCGGTATTGAGGATGGCCAGGGCGCACTGGCGGAATAAGGTGTAGGTGCTGCCGGATCCGGCTTCGCTCAGTTGCTGTACTTCACGTTGAGAAAGGGTTTCCAGGCTGCCTTTAGGGCTGACGGAGGCGTTGATTACTTGTCGTTGGGTCATTCAATGATCCTTAAAACGATGCCGTTCAAACAGGCAAATGGCATCCGAATAGTGTGTATCCATGAAAGAAGATGGCACGAACTGCGCTGTATCGCCATGTTCCAGGGTGACGATGAAAAGTTGAAGAGGCGCCCAGCATAGCTAAATCCTGCACAGGGGCGATAATGCCCCGCAGTCTTTTCGCTCACCGAGCCTTTTTCCACTGATGCAAGGAACCCCGTCACGATGTTCGAAATCCAGCCGATGAACGCCGAACTCTTTCGAAAGCAGACGCGGCGCAGCACGGTCATTATTGCGCTGATATTCCTGGCGCTGGCGATGGTGCTGTCCACCGCGGCGGTGGCGTTGTTTGGCGAGCCCGGGGGCGACAATCTGCGGTTTAACGTCGGCGGCGTGTTTGTCGCGGTGTTGGCGATGGCGGCACTGATGCGCGGCACGTTCTGGTCTCAGGCGTGGATGGCGCCGGCGGTGTACGGCTGGCAGCTCAAGCGCAGCCTGATGAGCATCACCAATGTGATGCATCAGGTGACGGCGGCGGTGGAGGCAGGTGATCCGACGGCCATGAAACTGCTGCGTTTCTACCATCTGGGCCTGAGCCAGATGCACGAACTGGACGGCAACTCCAGCGACCATGGGCAATTGAGCCGGGAAGTGGAGCAACACAAGGCGCGGATGGAAGCGCTGGGGCTCGACACCGAACAGACACAATTGAACCCCGCCTGGCTTGAAGCGGTGAAGCAGATGCCGAAGTAAATCCCGTGGGGAGGCCTCGCCACCCCAACACAAACCCGTCACAACGCGAGCAAATCGCCTATCTTGTTTCTGGTGGGGCATAGCGGTCCGAGGGTCAGACACGACCGGATGGCGCTAGAAAGGGCGAACGGGAAAAGTCGCCATGTCATAACGAATCAGGGAGCGTCATGGGGCATCCGTCCATCAACGACCGAATTGAACACACCCGGCCCGTCGCGCCTTGGGTGCCCGAGCAGGTTGAGTCCAGGCTCAGGGTCCGTTACGCGGTTGTTTTGCTCGTGGCCGTATGCCTGTCTATGACAGCCATTGTGATCTGGGAAGCCTGGAACTCGCGTCAGTACCACTTGCATGACAAAGGGGTGGCGATGTCCAATCTCGCCCAGACCTTGGCGTCACAAGCGCAAGCGTCGATCAAACAAGCCGATACGCTGCTGTTTGCCTTGGTGGACCGCGTCGAAAACGAAGGCGTGGACCCGGCGCAGCTGCCCAGATTCAGACGTTTGCTCGCCGCCCAGCGCAGTGAGCTCACCCAGCTCCATGGCTTGTTCGTATTTGACGAAAAAGGCGGATGGATCGCCAATTCCAACGGTGCGGATATGCCCGGCGCGAACAATTCCGACCGTGAATATTTCATCTACCATCGTGATCATACTGACCGGGGACCTCATATCGGTCCGTCGATCAAGAGTCGATCGACCCGCGAATGGATCATGACCGTGTCGCGCAGGATCAATCATCCGGATGGCAGCTTCGCCGGTGTGGCGCTGGCAACGATCTATCTCAACCATTTCCTCGGGCTGTACGACAGCATCGACATGGGCAAAAACGGCGTGATCAACCTGATCGCCGACGACGCCAGCATCGTCGTTCGCCGGCCATTCAACGAAGCAGAAGTCGGCACCAGCGTCGCCAAGGGGCCGCTGTTCACGCAACTGTTGCCCAAGGGCAGTTCTGGCACGGCAACCGTCAAGTCTTATGTGGATGGTGTCGAGCGAGTGGTGGGGTTTCGGCGGGTCGAGGGTTATCCGCTGATTATCTTTGCCGCGCTGGACAAGGATGATGTCCTGGCCGGCTGGCGTGAGGAGTCAATCCTCAGTGCCGCCATCGTGCTGTTGCTGCTGGTATTTCTGGGAGGGCTCGGCTATCGCCTCATTCGCTTCATGAAGCAGCAGAACCACATTCAAAGCGTGTTGCTCGATGCCCAGGAAAAGCTCATCGAAGTCAACCGCAGCCTTGAATTGCTGGCGCTCGAAGATGCACTCACCGGGCTCTCCAACCGGCGTCAGTTCGATCTGTTCATTCTCGCGGAAATGGGCCGGGCCCGGCGCACGGTGACCCACCTCGCCATGCTGATGATCGATGTCGATCACTTCAAGAGCTTCAACGATCGTTATGGGCACGTGGCGGGTGATGAGTGTCTGCGCAAAATCAGCGCGATCATCAAGGACAACATCAAGCGCCCCGGCGATCTGGCCGCCCGCTATGGTGGCGAGGAGTTCACGGTGGTGCTGCCAGGCACCGACTATGTGGGGGCGTTTCTGGTCGCCGAAAAAATTCGTCGTGCGGTCCAGCAAGCCGGGATCGAACACAGCGAATGCGCGGAGGGTACGGTGACCGTCAGCGTGGGGGTGTGCGCCTACAACCCGGCCTCGCAGGATCAGCCCGACGACCTGGTCAGCGCTGCGGACAAAGCGTTGTACGTGGCCAAGGCCAGTGGGCGCAACATGAGCGTCATCGCCAACTGACTTCAAACGAAGCGGTCGCTGCCCTGGACCAGTTGGGTTGACAGGTACGATTGCTTGAGTTTTTCCAGCCACCAGCCCAACGCACGGCCGTCATGATCGCCGCGCCAGCCGGCGTACAGGATGTTTGGCTCTCGCGGATCAGCCATCTGCTTTTCCACCAGCGTGCCGTTTCTCAGTAACGCGCCGACCCGATGCCTGGGCAACCAGCCCACGCCGAGGCCATCGCATTGGGCGAGAATCTTTGCGCGCATGGTCGGCACGGCGAGGACCGGTTGGCCGCCGGAGACACCGTAAGTGCTGCCCTCTGTGGCCCGGGACGAATCGGCCACGACTATCGCCCGGTGCTGCGCCACCGTCGCCCGTGAAATCGGCTCCCTGGCCTTGGCCAACGGGTGTTTGGGCGAGACCGCGAACACCCATTCCATTTGCCCCAATTGCATCCAGCGCAGGCTGGGAATGGCCAGCGGCTCATTGGTGGCGCCGATGATCAAGTCCGCACGGCCTTCACGCAGGGCTTCCCATACGCCTTTGAGTACTTCGTGGGTGATGCGCAGCGGTACGCCGGACTCCAGCGCATCGAACTCGTGAATCACCGGGATCAAGGCTTCGAACTCGAGCAGTTCGTCGGTGACGATCCACAACCGGCTTTCCCAGCCGTTGGCCACTTGTTGCACCCGTTGCGTCAGCCGGGCGACATCCTGCATCAGCCGCGCCGACTCATTCACCAGCAACTCACCGGCCGGGGTCAGCTGCAAGCGGTAACGACGCCGGTCGAAGAGCAGCGCATCGAAGCGCTCCTCCAGTTGCCGCGCGGCGTAGGACACGGTTGAAGGCGCTTTGCCCAAGTGAGCGGCGGCCCGCGACAGGCTGCCGGTTTCGCGGATGGCTTGAAGTAACGTCAGGTCTTCAATCGACAGCATTTTCTATCCTCGGCGGGTGTTTCAGGTTGCCCGGTGTAACTTCCACAACCTGATCAGCCGAAGATAGACCACAAGGTTGATCACCAGCACTACGCTGCCCAGCGCCAGTTGAATCGCCGGAGTCAGCCCTGCAGGGTAGATGACCGGCCACACGTAGTGTTCGATGAAACCACCGCCATAACCGGTTTGCCCGGCGGCCTGGCGCATGACGTTTTCCCATTGAGTCAGGGGACACATCAGGTGGAAGACTTCCACACTCACGCCCCAGGCAGCGGCGGGCAGGTGCCACCAGATCAGGGGGCGCCATTTGAGCACCAGCAGCCCGCCGAACAGCACGAACAGAACGAACAGCAAGTGAAACAGCACCAGCCCATCGGCGGCGATCCGGTAAAGCATGTCGACTCCCTGACGCGTTAGGCGAATGGCTCCATGGTACTCGGGTTCTCATCCTTGCTGCTGCCCAGAGCCATTCGGCAAGCGCTGCCCGCAAGTGCGCAAGATTGTTCAAGCCATCGAACGCAACTGCTGGCACAGTCTGGCGTCTTCCCCTGGTTGTAGAGCGTTATGTCGAACTCACTCATGCCGCGCAATGCCTTTCTTCGCGGCGCCGTAGCGATCATGCCGTTGTCCCTGGCCACCGCGCCCTGGGGGCTGCTGGCCGGGTCCATGGCCATCGAGGCCAATCTCACGCCGCTGCAAGGTCAAGGGTTGTCGAGCATCGTGTTTGCCGGTGCCGCGCAATTGGTCGCCATTGGCATGCTCAAGGGCGGCGCCGGGATCTTTTCGATTTTGCTGACCACGCTGTTACTGACCTCCCAGCATTTGCTGTACGGAATGAGCATGCGTTCGGTGATTTCACCGCTGCCGGGTCGCTGGCGCGTTGGGCTGGGTTTTTTGCTCACCGACGAACTGTTCGCCCTGACCAGCCAGCATGACAAACAGCAGTTCAATCGCTGGTACGCCTTGGGGGTGGGCCTGACGTTTTACATCGCCTGGAACCTGTTCACGCTGGCCGGCATCGTCCTCGGCAGCAGCATTCCCGGTCTTGAGCACCTGGGGCTGGACTTCTCCATCGCCGCGACCTTCATTGCCCTGATCACCCCGGTGGTACGCAACGTTCCGACGGTGGTCTGCGTCGCGGTTTCGCTGTTTTGTTCAGTATTGTTCAGTTACTGGCAATGGGGCTCGGCGCTGGTGTTGTCGGGGTTGGCGGGCATGACTGCAGGCTTTGTCTGCAACAAATTCTATGGGGGGCGCACATGATGGTCTGGGCTGTGATTATCGGGATGGGCGTGCTCGTCTTCCTGAACCGCTACGTATTCCTCGAACCACGACTGCCGCTGCGCTTGAGCAGCAATGCCCGGCAGTTCCTCGGTTTTGCCGTGCCGGGGATGTTGACCGCGATCTGCGGCCCGATTGTGTTCATGCCGGACAAACAGCTGAATCTGCAGTGGGACAACCCGTACCTGATCAGTTCGCTGGTGGCGGTGGGGTTGGTGCTGTACACCCGCAATACCTTGCTCAGCATGTTGTTGAGCATGGGGTTTTTCTTTTTGCTGCGCTGGTGGCTTTGAGTCGCGCTTTGGAAATTGTTCTACGCTTAAGGGGAATTCCTTCAGGAAGCGAGGTGAGTATGGCCAATGATCCAAAACGTCCAGGTCTGGATGAAGATGAGGATGAACCCACCGAAGAAGAACTTGAGCGGCAAAGGCGTTCAACCCAAACCTGGAAGCATGACGACAGTCGAGAACTGTCAGACCGTGACGAAGAGCGCCCGCTGAAGCCCTGAACCAATAATCCCGCCATCAAGCGCAATGCTGTTCACTCAATCTTCAGTCGAACAAAAAACCTGTGGCGAGGGAGCTTGTCGGAACGCCGCACCGTCCCGCTTGAGTGCGAAGCACTCACAAAAATTGGCATTCTTGCCACATTCTTGGGGCCACTACGCAGCCCAGCGGGAGCAAGCTCCCTCGCCACAAAAGCAGGTGTGCCTGAAGTGCTTTGCTTGATTGAATGGCAATTCGCGATCAAGCGGGGGCAGGCAAGGCCGTCAGATCGCCTCATTCCAGCGAACCTTCGTGATGCCCAATCGTTGAGCGCTCAAGCGAGTCGCTTCGGGGGAAGCGTGGGCGGCGGCGATCTTTCGGTCGGATTGCAAAAACGCATGCGCCGAGGCTGAACGAATCGCGTCCACATCGGAGAACTGTTCGGCCAGCTTGAAAAAGTGCTGGCGGACGCCGTCGAGCAGAGAGTGCACGGCATAGGGAACGAGCTCGCTCATGTATCCCTCCTTAAATTCGCCGAGGCTTTGATTCAGGCGTCGAACCGGCAATTTGCAAAGTATGGGGAGCAATCCTTGTGCGGATAAGAGCTAAAAAAAGAGGCCCTGATGGGCCTCTTCTTCAGAGTGCAACAATGTCCGGTTCGTTCATCGTGTGCTGAACTCAGCGGCGCATCACATCAAAGATCTTCCAGTGACGGAAAATCCGGGTGGGAGGCCCGATAGCCCAACGTCTTGTCGATCCAGGCATTCAGTTCGTTGACCATGACCGGCGGCTTGCCGGAATAGGCTGCGAGGGTCGAACGCAGGATGTCGTTGATATTGGGGATGGAACGCAGGTTTCGGGTCTTTATGTATTGCCCGATAAAACAGTCAAGTTGATAGCGTTCTGTCAGCGACAGGTACACGCACTCCAGACCGCTGACTTGATTAATTACAAGATCGTCGCGCAACTTAGTTCTCTGCAAGGCTTGTTAGATTTAGGGATTTCCTTGTTTATTGACTCTTTGGTCAATTGTGTACTGCCAGGGGAAATGCGGCGCGCATGCTATCTGTAGCGTTACTAAATGTATGTACGATGTTTCAATTGTCAGACAAGCGGTTAGTGCGTCGTTTTGCCGCATTCCGGCAAGTGTTTCTTGGTTGAAACAGTCTGTGTAACGTTTAGGTCGTTCGGTTATTTAGTTGCCAAACTGGATCCAATTTAAATGAGCTTATTAATCAACATTGGACCCTGGTTCCTGACATTTCCCACTGCCTTATCGACCCTGTACCACTCGAACACTTCACTGACTTCTCCTTGCATGAGCACCATCTGCTCGGCACGCTCTTTGGGCGTGGCTGGGTCCAGCCATTCATGTGCCAGTTCCGCAGACAACACCACCGGCCGCCGGTCATGAATGTCGAGCATGCCGCCAGCGCTGTCCGCCGTGATGATGACGAAACCGTCGTCGCTGCGAGGCTCGCTGCCACCGTGGGGAAACTGGCCGATCGCCGCGCAGCAGATCGGCGCCCGATCCCGGCGACGAATGAGCCACGGCTGCCTCGTCGAAGCGCCGGCATCCACCCATTCGAACCAGTTGTCGATCGGCACGATAGCGCGGTGCGGCCAGATTGCCCGGAAGAACGGGCCGTGAGCCACTTTCTCGACCCGTGCGTTGATCGGCGCCGCCCGGTCCCTCGCCCAATGCGGCCGCCATCCCCAGCGCACCGAATCAGCGTGCAGCCCGTCAGGCTCAAGGTGCAGCAGGGCCAGCTGGGTGGTGGGCGCGGCGTTGTAGCGGGCCAGCGGTTCATCACCGACATGGTTGATCAGCGCGTCGGGAATGCTCAGCACCGCGACAAAGTCGTGAATGCCACGGTATTGCGAGAGTCGTCCGCACATCGGCTGATCTCCGGCTGGAAAGCGCTGGCTGGAGCGTTCAGCTTAGTCTTCAAATCACATGGGCACGCTGCAACTCGGTCAGCGACAACGCCTTCAATTGCGCGAGCAACGGGTCCCGCCGATCGCGAGGATGCGGCAGCTCCACAGCCAATTCCTGGCGAATGCTGCTCGGGCGATTGTCCATCACCAGGACGCGATCACTGAGGTACAGCGCTTCATCGACGTCGTGCGTCACCAGCAGCAAGGCGATGGCGTGACGCTCGGCCAGTTGCAGCAGCAGGTCCTGGAGTTTCATTCGCGTGAAAGCGTCCACTGCGCTGAACGGTTCATCGAGCAACAAAACCTGCGGCCGCGAGTAGAGGCCGCGGGCGATCGCCACCCGTTGCGCCATACCGCCGGACAAAGCTTTCGGTAACGCCTGAGCGAAACCGCCGAGGCCGACTTCTTCGATCAATCGCGCGACCCAGGCCTTGTCGTAATGGCTGTCGGCGCTGAAACCGATGTTTTGCTCAACTGTCAGCCAGGGCATCAGCCGAGGTTCCTGAAACACAAACGCGATGTCCCCGGCGTTGTTGCGCAGTTCACCCTGGAAGTCCTTTTCCAGGCCGGCGACGATCCGCAGCAAGGTGCTTTTGCCGCAGCCGCTGGGGCCCAGCAGGCTGACGGTTTCCCTGGGGTGCAATTGCAAATGGATGTTCTTGAGGACGGTCGTGGCGGCGAAGGTCTTGCGCTCGACGCGAATGTCCAGCAGGTGGTCGGTCATGGCTCAATCCTCTGCGCTTTGGCCGTTGAAAGTGTCGCGCCAGGCCAGGAAGTGTTTCTCCAGGCCGGCGAGGATGCCGTCGCTGAGTTTGCCCAGCAGCGCCAAAACGAGGATCGCGGCCAGGACGATGTCCGGGCGCGACGTCTCGCGCCCGTCACTGAGCAAGTAGCCCAGGCCCTTGGTGGCGGCGATCAGCTCGGCGGCCACCAGAAACATCCAGGCCAGGCTCATGCCGCTGCGCAGTCCGGTGAACAGGCCGGGCAGGGCGGCGGGCAGCAGGATACGTCGGACCAGACGCCACCGGCTGAAGCCGTACATCTGCCCGACTTCCACCCGTTTGCGGTCAATGTCGCGGATCGCCGCGACGCCATTGAGGTGCACCGGAAAGAATGCGCCGATGGCGATCAGGACGATTTTCGAGGTCTCGTCGATGCCCAGCCACAGCAGCAACAGCGGCACCCAGGCCAGGCTCGGAATCGAGCGCAACCCGGCGAACGTCGGTTCCAGCCACGCTTCGGCTTCGCGGCTCAAACCGACCCACGCGGCGAACACCAGGGCCAGACTGGCGCCAATGGCGAAGCCCAGCAGCACCCGCAGCAGACTGGCGCTGATGTGTTTCCACAGCGCGCCCTCGGCCAGGTCTCTGAGGGTCAGCGCGATCTCACTGGGTGCCGGCATCTGATAGGACGGCAACCAGCCGATGCGCACGACGAGTTCCAGCACCAGGATGATCAGCACGGGCAGCGCCAGGCCCTTGAGGCGTCGTAGCCAGGCACTGCTCAAACGGCGGGGTGCAGGTAATGTCAGGCAGGCGGGCATTTCTTTGCTTTTGCTGGTCATGGGTTTCTCCAGTCACGACGAATCCGCGACGGGCGCGGATTCGGTTTCAACGGTGGCGAAGGTTATTGACGGGCCACGGTTTCCTTGAAGCCGGTGTCGATCAACTGATCGATCACCTGATCGACATTCACCCCTCGGCGAACCAGTTCTTCAGAAACCAGAATCGGTGCGGCCGCCTTGGAGGCAATCACATCGCTGGCAGTCAATTGCGGGCTGCTCAGGTCGGTGCGCGACAGTTGCAGCTTGGCCACTTCCAGCGGCAGACCTGACTCGCTCGCGAGCAACTTCGCCAGTTCCTCAGGGTTTTTCACCGCCCACTCCCGGGCCTTTTCATAGGCGCTCAAGACGGTTTCGATGGTTTGCGGATGCTCTTTGGCATAGGTGTCGGTGACGCTGACCACGCCGTAGCTGTTGAAGTGGGTGTTGCGATACAGCAGGCGCGAACCGGCCTGGACTTCGCTGGCCGCCATGTGCGGATCAAGGCCGGCCCAAGCGTCGACGTCACCTTTCTCCAATGCGGTGCGACCGTCCGGATGCTGCAAATGCACCAGCTCGACATCGTCCTTGCTCAGGCCGGCCTGTTGCAGGCTGCGCAAGGTGAACAGGTACGGGTCGGTGCCTTTGGTGGCGGCGATTTTTTTGCCTTTCAGATCGGCCACGGTTTTGTATGGCGAATCCTTGCGCACCACCAAGGCGGTCCATTCCGCGCGGCTGTACACGTAGACCGATTTGATCGGGCTGCCGTTGGCGCGACTGAGCACGGCGGCCAGGCTGGCGGACGAGGCGAAATCGACGCCGCCGCTGTTGAGGTATTCCAGCGAGCGGTTGCTGCCCTGGCTCAACACCCAGCTGACCTTGGTCTGTGGCAGGGCTTTTTCAAGGAAGCCGAAGTGTTTGAGCACCAGGCTCACCGGCGAGTAATAGGCGTAATCCAGGTGCACTTCGGCCGGTGCGGTTTCGGCGGCTTGCGCCACGGGTTGCAGGCTCAAGGCCAAGGCGCAGGCACCCAGCAGGTACCTGAAGTCAGGAAAGCGGAAGGTCAGTTTCATGGCACAGCTCCGGGCAAGGCGGCGAGATTCTTATGTCCAAATAATTATTTTTAACGAATGCTTCCTGCATAAAAGGAATATTGCAGGCTCTGTGCCATGTTGTACGGGCGCAGGTTTTCGGGGCTTTGGCAGAAAGAAATCAGGGGTTGGCTGTCCAGGTGAAAACAGTCTGTTGAGTGGCTGTTGCTGGGCCAACAGCAGTGTTTGTCGGTGATGAGCTTATGCACAAATCGAATTTATTTTTGCCGTCGTAAGAGCGTTAGGGTCTATACAAATAACGTTCCTGGAGCCCTCGATGAACCTGTCCCGATTCGTGCGCGGTCTGTTGACCAGCGCCTTGTTTGCCGCGCCACTGAGCTACGCCGCAGAACCCGTCGTGTTGCACGTCGGGGATCAGAACTACTACAACGTTCGCGCTTCGGTGGAAGCGTCGGGTGTGCTGGAAGGGGCGCCTTATACCGTCGACTGGAAGCACTTCCAGGCTGCCGCTCCGCTGGCCGAAGCGTTGAACACCGGCGCCCTGGATCTGGGCTTTCTCGGCGATTCCGGCTTCCTGTTCCTGGCAGCCAAGCAGGCGCCGGTGAAGTTGATCGGCGTGTCGCGGCAGAACCCCGACACCATCGCCTTGCTGGTGCCCAAGGATTCGCCGGTCAAAACCATTGCCGATCTCAAGGGCAAGAAAGTCGCTTACTGGCCCGGTGCCTGGAGCCAGCAACTGACCCTGCGTGCATTGGAAAAAGCTGATCTGCCGGAAGACTACGTCGACTTCATCAAACTGATGCCAATCGATGCCGCTGCGGCGTTACCGCAAGGCAGCATTGACGCCTTCTCGGTGTGGGAACCCTACATTTCCCAGCAGATTCTGTTCTCCGGCGCCCGTCCGATTCTCACGGCGAAAAACCTCATGCCCGGCCTGAGCGCCATCGCCGCTTCGACGCCGTCGATCGACAGCAAGCGCGAAGCCATCGCCGACTTTCTGGTGCGCCTGAAAAAAGCCCGGGCCTGGGTCGACAGCCACACCGACGAGTACGCCGATCTCTGGGCGAAAAAAGCCAACCTCGACCAGAACGTGTCGCGCCATTGGCTGCGTCAGGCGCACATGACCGTCGGCCCGGTAGACGCGCAGGCGGCCAAGGATCTGCAGAGCACCGCGGACTTCCTGTTCAAGGTCAAGGCGCTGCCGACGGCATTGGCGACCGCGCCGCTTATCGACAGCTCGTTCCAGCAGTCGTTGGCGCAGTAAGCCACGAGGGTGAGCGCTGGAACCAAACACTGTGTACCCTGATCCAACTTGGGCCTGCAGCCACCTGCGGGCCGACAAAGGATCAATGGGCGAAGGGTTTTTGCCGTTTTAACGTGATGACCATTACGGTCTGGCCCAAGGCAAACCATGAAACAGTTGTTCAAGGTTCTCTCTGCGTTCGCCATCGCTGTCGGGCTGGTGGGCTGCATCGCTTCACCGATCGAACTGACCCCGCAGACCGAACAGCGTCTGCGCGCGCAGCCACCGATCCGCTTTCTGCTGACCTTCGACGACGGTCCCAGCGCATCAAGTTTCTGGAACCCGAGCATGACGGTGCTCGACAGCCTTGCGCAGAACCCGGTGCAACCGGGGATCAAAGCGGTGTTCTTCGTGCAGACCGGCGCACCACGGGCCGGTGACAGTGACATCGGACGCGGGGTCATGCACCGGGAGCAGGCTGAAGGGCATGTGCTGGGTTTCCACACCGCGACCCACTCGCACACCAACCACCGCTCGCTGAGCCCGGAAGAGCTGGAGCAATCGCTGAGCAAAGGCAGTGCCGACATCGCCGCGATCACCGGAGCACCGCCCACCCTGGTGCGCCCGCCGTTCTGGAACTACGACAAACGTGTGTTCGCTGCCTACCAGCGACACGGCCTGCACCTGCTGCTGACCGACCTGAGCGCCAACGACGGCAAGATATGGGGCTTCAACGCGAGTCCGCGTCGACGGGCCAACATGCTGCGGCAACTGTCCGAAGTGCGTGAACGGATTGCACTGGGCGAATTGCCGACGGTGGACGGTGTGGTTCCGGTGGTGGTGACCTTCCACGACCTGAATCGGTATACCGCCCGGCATGCCCGCGAATACCTGCAAATCCTCCTCGACAGCGCCCGCGCCACGGGGGTGACGGTGGCGCAAAAGCCGTTTTACGACGACAGGGCGGCGCTGCAACGGGCAGCTTTGGCGCGCACCGTCAGTAGTGGTTCAGAGGCAGTGAAGTTGCCGGGGATCTGGAATTGGCTGTGGGATGGGGATTCTCATTAGAACCTGAGCAAAAACGAGAAGTAGCCAACCCATGGAGTGGGGGCGCAGTCGTAGCGATGGCGAAAGCGGTTTCTCCCGAGCATCCGCGCTCGCCGGCTGCTACAAAATCGCGTTATGGCTGGTTCCGGGGCAGCAACTCATCAATCATCTTCAAGCAGTGATTCAACCCCTGCGTCACATCGCCCACACGTCGACTGAGAATGATCGGCGAGGTCGCGTTGTCTTCCAGCAACGGTGTGAATCCAATGTCGTCGCGGTGCAGCAACTGCACCGACGCGGGCACCAGCGTCACCCCGATCCCGGCCCCCACCAGACCGATTGCTGTTTGCAGTTCGTTGGTCCATTGCGCCACGTGAATGCTCACGCCGTAGGACTCAAACAGTGCAATCACATGGTCGGCGTAGCTGGGGCGAGGGTTGCCGGGGTACAGCACAAAGGGTTCCTTGGCCAGTTGGCGAAGGCTGATCGGCCCGGCCAGCAGCGGGTGGCCGGCGGGAAGGGCGGCGACCAGCCGGTCTTCGGTCAACACCGTCTGAATGATCGCCGGGTCGTCGATGCGAATCCGCCCAAAACCGATGTCGATGCGCCCTGCCTTGAGCGCCTGCACCTGTTGCAACGTGGTCATTTCCGAAAGCCCGAGCTCAAGCTCCAGGGGTTCGCCGCTGCGCAAGCGCCGAATGAGTTCCGGCAGCACGCCATACAGCGTCGATGGCGCAAAACCGATACCCAGCCAGGTCTTTTCTCCCAGGCCGATGCGCCTGGTGTTGTCACACACCTTGGCCAGCTGTTCGAGCAGGGCGGTGGAGTGTTCATGGAAGAAACGCCCGGCGTCGGTCAACTTCAGCGGACGGCCGCGCTCAAGCAATAACACCCCGAGTTCATCTTCCAGTTGCTGGATCTGTCGGCTCAAGGGGGGCTGGGCAATGTGCAACAGTTCGGCGGCGCGGGTGAAATTGAGGGTTTGAGCCAACACCTGAAAATACCGCAGGTGACGCAATTCCATGGTGCCTCCAGGCATTGAGCAGTTGAATACCTTTAAGGTATCGAGCCAGACCAATTCTATATTGGCCGTGGGCAAAAAGCCGTATGAGAATCCATTTCAGAACTTCAAGAACCTGACGGGTATCGACATGCGTGCAACTGCCATTGAATCGATCGAGACGATCATCGTCGATCTGCCGACCATTCGCCCGCACAAACTGGCCATGCACACCCTGCAGAACCAGACCCTGGTGATCATCCGCGTGCGCTGCGCCGATGGCATCGAAGGCATTGGTGAATCCACCACCATCGGTGGCCTGGCCTATGGCAATGAAAGCCCGGACAGCATCAAGACCAACATCGACAAACACTTCGCGCCGCTTCTAATCGGTGAGGATAGCGACAATGTGAACGCCGCGATGTTGCGCCTGGAGCGCAGTATCCGTGGCAACACCTTTGCCAAGTCCGGTATCGAAACCGCCTTGCTCGACGCCCACGGCAAGCGCCTTGGGCTGCCGGTCAGTGAGTTACTGGGCGGGCGCGTTCGTGATGCGTTGCCGGTGGCCTGGACCCTGGCCAGCGGCGACACTGAGAAGGACATCGCCGAAGCAGAAAAAATGCTCGACCTGCGGCGCCACCGGATCTTCAAGCTGAAAATCGGTGCCGGCGAAGTCAATCGCGACCTGGCCCACGTCATCGCCATCAAGAAAGCCCTGGGCGATCGAGCCAGCGTGAGGGTCGATGTCAATCAGGCCTGGGACGAAGCGGTCGCACTGCGCGCCTGCCGGATACTGGGCAGCAACGGCATCGACCTGATCGAGCAGCCGATCTCGCGCAACAACCGCGCCGGCATGGTGCGTCTGAACGCCATGAGCCCGGCGCCGATCATGGCCGATGAATCCATCGAGTGCGTGGAAGACGCTTTCAATCTGGCGCGCGAAGGGGCGGCTTCCGTGTTTGCCCTGAAAATCGCCAAGAACGGCGGGCCACGGGCCGTGCTCAGGACCGCCGCCATCGCCGAAGCCGCCGGTATCGGTCTGTACGGCGGCACTATGCTGGAGGGAGGGATCGGCACGTTGGCCTCGGCCCATGCCTTCATCACCCTGAATAAACTGGCCTGGGACACCGAGCTGTTCGGCCCGTTACTGCTGACGGAAGACGTGCTCAGCGAGCCGCTGGTCTATCGCGATTTTGCGCTGCACGTGCCGCAAACACCGGGCCTTGGCCTGAGCCTGGATGAGGAACGCCTGGCGTTTTTCCGGCGCGACAAAACATCCACTTCCGTTCATCAAGCCTGAGGAGAGCATCATGCTGTTTCACGTAAAAATGACCGTGAATCTGCCGGTCGACATCAATCCGGATCTCGCCACCCAGCTCAAATCCGATGAAAAAGCCCTGGCCCAGCGCCTGCAAGAGCAAGGCAAATGGCGTCACCTGTGGCGTATCGCCGGGCACTATGCCAATTACAGCGTTTTCGACGTCGACAGCGTTCAGGAACTGCATGACCTGCTGATGCAATTGCCGCTGTTTCCGTACATGGCGATCGAGATCGATGCGATGTGCCGGCATCCTTCTTCCATTCGCGAGGATGACCGCTGAACCCAGCCTGTTCAGTTCGCTACGCCCATAATTACAAGATGAGGAACCCCAAAAAATGAACGTCAAGATTGCCCACACTGCCAGTGCCCAGAAGTTTCTCGAAGACGCCAGCGGCTTGCTCAACGACGCTGGCGACCCGCGGGTCAAAGCCTTGGTTTACCGTATTTTGCGTGATTCGGTAAACATCATCGAAGACCTCGCCGTGACCCCGGAAGAGTTCTGGAAAGCGGTCAATTACCTCAACGTGCTGGGCGCGCGCCAGGAAGCCGGTTTGCTGGTGGCCGGCCTCGGCCTGGAACACTACCTGGACTTGCTGATGGACGCCGAAGACGAGCAGGCGGGAAAGGCGGGCGGGACGCCGCGGACCATCGAAGGCCCGTTGTATGTGGCGGGCGCGCCGTTGTCCGAGGGTGAGGCTCGACTGGACGATGGCGTCGATCCGGGCGTGGTCCTGTTCATGCAGGGCCAGGTGCGCAACACGGCTGGCGAACCATTGGTCGGCGCGGTGGTGGATGTTTGGCACGCCAACACGGGCGGCACTTATTCCTACTTCGATACCACGCAGTCGGAGTTCAACCTGCGCCGTCGCATTGTCACCGATGCCGAGGGTCGCTATCGCTTCCGTAGCATCGTGCCGTCGGGCTACGGTTGCCCGCCGGACGGACCGACCCAACAATTGCTCGATCAACTGGGCCGTCATGGCCAGCGTCCGGCGCACATCCACTTCTTTATCTCCGCGCCGGATCATCGTCACCTGACCACCCAGATCAACCTCGATGGCGATCAGTACCTGCATGACGATTTCGCCTACGCCACCCGCGACGAGCTGATCGCCCACATCGCTTTCAGAGACGACCCGCAGCGCGCGGCGGCCCATGGCGTCAGCGGCCGGTTTGCCGAGATCGACTTCGATTTCACCTTGCAGACCTCCGCGCAACCTGACGAGCAGCAACGCCACGAACGGGTTCGCGCACTCGAGGACTGATCGCAGGCCTTGCGGGAGCGCGCCTGCTCCGGGCGGCGTTCCGACGAAAGTAGAGTGTCAGTCAACATTGATGTTGAGACTGATGGCCCTATCGCGAGCCTGCTCGCGATAGGGCCAGAACCTTCCACAGGTCAGCCCACTGACACACCGTTGCAGGTACTGCTTAGAATGGCCCGACAACACCGATAACAACAACGAGAGTAACCCGATGATGCACGCGCAACTGTTGAGTCAGCGCAGCAGAATATTCGACCACGCCGACCCTTACGCGGTGTCGGGTTACGTCAATCAGCATGTCGGCAATCATTGCATCCTCATGCCCAGGGTCGGCCGCCCGCTGGCCAGTCTCGATCATCGCAAATTCGCCAGCCTCGACCTGTGCCGCATCAGCTACGGCGCCAGCGTGCGGGTGACCTCGGGCGCGCTGGAAACGATCTATCACCTGCAAGTGTTGCTGCGCGGCAACTGCCTGTGGCGCGGTCACGGTCAGGAACATTACTTTGAGCCGGGTGAATTGCTGCTGATCAACCCCGATGACCCGGTGGACCTGACGTACTCCGACGATTGTGAAAAATTCATCCTCAAAGTACCCACCCGGCTTTTTGAGTCGGTGTGCGAGGAGCAACGCTGGCGCTATCCGGGGCAGGGCGTGCGGTTTCTGGAGAACCGTTATCAGCTCGATGAGCTGGAAGGTTTCGTCGGCCTGCTGGCGATGATTTGCCAGGAAGCCGAGGCCACCGAGCAGATCCCTCGAGTGCAGGAGCACTACGCGCAGATCATCGTCAGCAAGATGCTCAGCCTGATGAAAACCAACGTCATCCGCAGCAGCCTCGGCTCGCCGTCGGCGACGTTCGAGGGAATTGCCGATTACATCGCGCGTAACCTCAAGCAGGACATCGACAGTGAAGAGCTGGCGCGCCAGGCGCGGATGAGCTTGCGCTCGCTGTACGGCTTGTTCGAGCGCAACGCCGGCACCTCGCCGCAAAACTACATCCGGCAGCAGAAACTCGAACGCATCAACCGGTGCCTGAGCGACCCGACCTGCAACGTGCGCAATGTCACGGAAGTGGCCATGGATTACGGCTTCCTGCACCTGGGGCGGTTCTCCGACAACTACCGCAAACAGTTCGGCGAATTGCCTTCGGACACCCTCAAACGCCGGCACTGACTGCAGACGACGAACACCTGTGGCAAGCCCCCTCGCCACAGGTCCGTGTCAGGCCTGATTGATAAGCATCAGCCATTCACCGCACGTTGCAGTAAACGGATACACGTCTGCACCCATCGGATAGTCCGCCCCATCCCCCCGTCCTAGCATGGCCCTGCCTGAATAAAAACAATGGAGGCGGCGGCCATGTCCCTGCGACCCGAATACCTTCACTCCCTGCTTGAAGATGATAAAGAACAAGGCATCTACCGCTGCAAGCGCGAGATGTTCACTGATCCACGGCTGTTCGACCTGGAGATGAAACACATCTTCGAAGGCAACTGGCTGTACCTGGCGCACGAAAGCCAGATCCCCAACATCAATGATTTCTACACCACCACCATGGGGCGTCAGTCGATCTTCATCGCGCGCAACAAGGAGGGAGTGCTTAACGCCTTCATCAACGCTTGCAGCCATCGCGGTGCGACGCTGTGCCGGCACAAGACCGGCAATAAGAGCTCCTACACCTGCCCATTCCACGGCTGGACCTTCAACAACTCCGGCAAACTGCTCAAGGTTAAAGACCCGGCGGCTGCGGGCTACCCGGCGAGCTTCAACTGCGAAGGCTCCCACGACCTGACCAAAGTCGCGCGTTTCGAGTCCTATCGCGGCTTCCTGTTCGGCAGCCTGAAGGCCGATGTGGTGCCGCTGGTTGAGCACCTGGGCGAGTCGGCCAAGATCATCGACATGATCGTTGACCAGTCCGCCGATGGCCTTGAAGTGCTGCGCGGTTCCTCAAGCTACATCTACGAAGGCAACTGGAAACTCACTGCCGAAAATGGCGCCGACGGTTACCACGTCAGCTCCGTGCACTGGAACTACGCTGCCACCCAGAACCAGCGCAAACAGCGCGAAGCCGGTGACAGCAATCCGACCATGAGCGCTGGGACCTGGGCTAAGCAGGGCGGGGGTTTCTACTCGTTCGACAAGGGCCATATGCTGCTCTGGACCCGCTGGTCCAACCCCGAGGATCGCCCGCTCTACGAGCGCCGCGACGAACTGTCCCGGGACTTCGGCCAGGCCCGCGCCGACTGGATGATCGAGAATTCGCGCAACCTGTGCCTGTACCCGAACGTCTACCTGATGGACCAGTTCAGCTCGCAGATCCGCATCGCCCGGCCAATCTCGGTCGACCGCACGGAAATCACCATTTATTGCATTGCCCCCAAAGGTGAAAGCGACCACGCCCGTACGAGCCGGATTCGTCAGTACGAGGATTTCTTCAACGTCAGCGGCATGGCCACCCCGGACGATCTGGAAGAGTTTCGCTCGTGCCAGACCAGCTATCAGGGCAGCGTCACGACGTGGAATGACATGTCTCGCGGTGCCGAACACTGGGTCGAAGGCGCCGATGAGGCGGCCAGGGAAATCGACCTGCATCCCTTGCTCAGCGGCGTGCGCACCGAAGACGAAGGCCTGTTCGTGCTGCAACACAAGTATTGGCAGCAAACCATGCTCAAGGCCCTGGCTGCCGAACAGCCCGAATTGATCGCTGTGGAGGCCGTGCAATGACCCTCACTTATGACGCCGTGCGCGAGTTTCTCTACCGCGAAGCGCGCTACCTCGATGACAAGCAATGGGACGACTGGCTGGAGATGTACGCCGCCGATGCTTCGTTCTGGATGCCGTCCTGGGACGACAATGACGAGTTGACTGAAGACCCGCAGCGGGAAATATCGCTGATCTGGTACGGCAACCGCACCGGCCTGGAAGACCGCATCTTCCGCATCAAGACCGAACGCTCCAGCGCCAGCGTTCCGGACACCCGCACTTCACACAACATCAGCAACATCGAGCTGCTCGAACAGGCTGACGGCCTGTGCAAAGTGCGCTTCAACTGGCACACCCTGAGCTTTCGCTACAAGACCGTCGACAGCTATTTCGGCAGCAGTTTCTACACCCTTGATGTGCGCGGTGAAAACCCGCTGATCAAGGCCAAGAAAGTGATCCTGAAGAACGATTACGTTCGCCAGGTCATCGATGTCTACCACCTCTGAGGCGGCCGTCATGACTCATTCCATTGCATTCAATTTTGAAGACGGCGTCACCCGGTTCATCGACGCCAATGTGGGCGAAACCGTGGCCGATGCCGCGTACCGCCAGGGCATCAATATTCCACTGGATTGCCGCGACGGCGCGTGCGGTACCTGCAAGTGTTTCGCCGAGGCCGGTCGTTATGACTTGGGCGAGGAATACATCGAAGACGCGCTCAGCGCTGATGAAGCGCAGCAGGGTTTTGTCCTGACGTGCCAAATGCGCGCCCAGAGCGATTGCGTGGTGCGCGTGCCGACTTCATCGCAGGTTTGCCGTACCCAGCAGGCCAGTTACGACGCCACCATCAGCGCCGTGCGGCAGTTGTCCGACAGCACCATCGCGCTGTCGATCAAGGGCGAGGCGCTGAGCAAACTGGCGTTTCTGCCGGGCCAGTATGTGAACCTTGGAATTCCCGGCAGCGAGCAGACCCGCGCGTACTCCTTCAGCTCGTTGCAGCGTGACGGCGAAGTGAGTTTCCTGATTCGCAACGTGCCCGGCGGCTTGATGAGCAGCTTCCTCACCGGTATAGCCAAGGCGGGCGATAGCATGCGTCTGGCCGGTCCATTGGGTAGCTTTTATCTACGCGACATTCGCCGGCCGTTATTGCTGCTGGCGGGTGGAACCGGTCTGGCGCCGTTCACCGCGATGCTGGAAAAAATCGCCGAGCAGGGCAGCGAGCATCCGCTGCATCTGATCTATGGCGTGACCAACGATTTTGATTTGGTGGAACTGGATCGGCTCGAAGCGTTTGCCGCGCGCATCCCGAATTTCAGCTTTAGTGCCTGTGTCGCCAACCCCGACAGCCAGCATCCGCTCAAGGGCTACGTGACCCAGCACATCGAGCCACGGCATTTGAACGAAGGCGACGTCGACGTCTACCTGTGCGGCCCGCCGCCGATGGTCGAAGCGGTCAGTCAGTTCATTCGCGAACAAGGCGTCGCGCCTGCGAACTTCTATTACGAGAAATTCGCCGCCAGCGCGGCTTGAGTCCATCCGCTGCGTGATCACATGCTCCCACAGGTCAGTGTTTTGTCTGGGACGTTTTCACTGAATGGCATCCTTCGTTACGAGGTCCACATGAACAGATTTCACGAAAAAGTTGCGCTGATCACCGGCGCGGCGCAAGGCATTGGTCGGCGGGTGGCGGAGCGCATGGCCGCTGAGGGGGCGCGGCTGATTCTGGTTGATCGCTCGGACCTGGTGTTCGAGGTGCAGCAACAATTGGGGCAGGGCAGCCAGGTGCTTGCCTTGACCGCTGACCTTGAGCAATACAGCGAATGCAGCCGCGTGATGCGTACCGCCGTCGAGCGCTTTGGGCGTCTGGATGTGCTGGTCAACAACGTGGGCGGCACGATCTGGGCGAAGCCTTTCGAACACTACGAAGAGCAGCAGATCGAAGCCGAAGTCCGTCGTTCTTTGTTTCCGACATTATGGTGCTGCCACGCCGCGCTGCCGTTCATGCTTGAACAGGGCAGCGGCGCGATCGTCAATGTTTCGTCCATCGCTACCCGCAGCATCAATCGCGTGCCGTATGGCGCGGCGAAGGGCGGTGTCAATGCGCTGACTGCTTGCCTGGCATTTGAAACCGCCGGTCGTGGAGTTCGGGTCAATGCCACCGCACCCGGTGGCACCGAAGCACCGCCGCGGGCCATTCCGCGAAACAGCGCAGAGCAGAGCGCCGAAGAAAAAGTCTGGTATCAGCAAATTGTCGGCCAGACGCTCGACAGCAGCTTGATGAAACGCTACGGCACGCTGGATGAGCAGGCAGGCGCTATTCTGTTTCTGGCCAGTGACGAGGCGTCGTATATCACCGGCATGATCATGCCGGTGGGCGGCGGCGACCAGGGCTGAGGCGGCTGCGCAAACTTACAAGCGACGCTGGAAGGCTTTGACGATCTTGAGCGTGGCGTCGCTTGTGTTCAGGTTCTGGACTGCGTCCAGCGGATACCACATGCAATCGAAAATTTCATTTTGTGGCCGGGCTTCGTCCGAGTTGAGGACCGACGCCTCGAACACATGGTGCCGGGTGCTGCCCGTTTCCAGTTCCATCAGGTACAACAAGCTGTCGACTCCCAGTCCTGTTTCCTCCTGGAGTTCGCGCATGGCGGCGCCCGCAGTGGTTTCGCCGCGCTCGACTTTTCCTCCTGGCAAGGTCCAGCGACACCTGGGTTTGCGCACCAGGAGAACATGCCGATCCTGCTCGCAAATGACTGTTGCCCGTACTTTCATGTGTTACTAAACCGCCGCTTGTCATAAAACAGTCATGAAAATGCAATATTCAGGCCCAAGCCTCTGTTTCAAAGGGATGGAGTGAGGGAGGCGGTAGAAAGTGCAAAGGAATGTCGAAAACCTGACACGACGTTTGGTAGGCACTTGGGCAGGGGGCGGGTGTAAGGTAGCCAAGTCAATCGTGGCTTATCACTGCCGAAAAGGAGGTGACTATGAGCGTTCCGATGCTGAATAAAATGCACATGAACGGTTATGACGTACTCAGCGTAAACAACGGCCCCTGGCGGGTGTGCACCAAAGGCGACCGTCTCGGGGCTTTTGGCAGCAAAGAGGAGGCACTGGCGTTTGCAGCAGCGCTTCCTGCCTATAAAGCAAGAACGGTTCGAACGACTCCAGGCCAGAAATCAGAATGAACGTTGAAGCCCTGGGATGCCGGGGCTTTTTTTGTCTTGAAACCAGGCGTTGGAGGATTTTAAACGTGACATTTGGATGATAGGGTGGCCGCTTTCAATTCAAGGAAGAAAGCATGTTGAAAGGTCGCTGGACTGCACTGGCAATGTTGTCTGCTCTTTACCTTGCCGGTGTCGGTCAGGTTCTGGCCCAGACGCAAGGCGAAATCCACACCAATCAAAAGGTCTGCGACGTTTTCCGTACATTGGCCGGATCGATCATGCAGTCTCGGCAAAAAGGCGAATCGAAAGAAAGTCTGCTGGCCGTGAAATCGGGTAATCCTGATCACGACAAGTTAGGCGCCATGTTGATCAACGAAGCGTACAACCAGCCGGTCCTCGATTCTCCAGAACTGAAAAGCCAAGCCATTAACAGGTTCGCGGATAAATGGCGGGACACCTGTAACAAACCCGCTTCCAGCTAGCTCGCCATCCATTGCTGGCTAGTAACCTCCGCCACCCGTACTGCGAGAGGGTTCCCTGGCTTTCTGCTGTGCGTGACTCCATTCCGCGCAGGTCATGAAGCTTTTGTGGTCGACCTTGCCCCGGTCATCGAAGCTGATGTTGTAGGGCTTCTGTTGGCCTGCCTGGGTCAACTTGTAGTCAAAGCACGTGCCAGGCACCACTGTGCGCTCCGTTATCGTTAAAGGCTTACCCCCAATCTGCTGAACCTGATCCTTGTTCATGCCGGTCTCGACTTTGGCGACCAGCGGCTGGTCCCGATAAACGTGTGAATCTGTGCTGCAGCCACCCGTCGCCGCCAGCACGACGACCAGCGCCAATAGAGGCGTGTTCATGCCAACGCTCCCGTTAGTGAGCTTTCGGAGCTTTCGTCCGACTGATGATTTTGGCTTTCACTTCTTCTGCGTAACCCGCCAGTCGCTCTTCATCGCCTTGAAATAGATTGCACAACTTCATGGCCGCTTGCGCATCCACATCATTGCCGGCCAGGCGTAGCTGCTCTGCGATGCGTAAGAGTTCCACTGCCGACCACCTCAGGTCCGACGCAAGTCCTTGCAGATCACGCCGAAGTTCGTTTTCATCTTCGTTGAGCCACATGATGACCTCCTGCTAATACCCCGATACAAAAGAGTAGCCCCAATTAACGGGCGGGGCGTTTGCTCGCCTGCTGCTCAATGGATGGAAGGTACGCCGCTTGTCGGGAGAATGAGCGCGAACGAACCGGTGTGATGTCGTACTGAAGTGGCGAATGTTCGCTAGGGCGAGGCAACTTCAAATGACCAGCACCGATGATTTCAGATTCCATGCGCATGAGCTGATTGTTGATCTGGACGCAGCAACTACGGAGATGATGAAGCTTATTTCGGCTCATCAGTTGAGTGGGCCGGAGTGGGAGAGGGTCACTCAATGGCAGCATGAAGCGTATGAACGATGGATGACGTATTTGAACGAACGGTCTTATCCCGACCCCGGTGATCACAACGTAACCCCTGAGGGCTGATTCTATAGATGGATGTCTGGATCGCTACGCGCTACATTCGCCGTTTTTCAGGATAAGGAAGCGTCATGCGGATGTTGATTGGGGGAGTAGCGATGGCGATGCTGGCGGGTTGTTCGCTGCCGGCATCCCTGGTTCCAGGTGAGCCTAACGTCAGCAAGTACAGTAACAAGGCGCCCAAAGAATACGCCGCTTGTCTTTTGCCGCTTTGGCAGCAGGAAGTCCCCAAGACGACTCAGACCGGTATTTCCAATGGCTACCGGATCAATGCGCCGAGCATTATCACGGCTGACGAAATTCTGGACGTCGTGAAATACAAGGACGGCAGTCGAGTCTCTCTGTATCAGGGGCCGCCGTGGGCCAAGTCGGACGCGATGCGTAAAGCGGTTCGCAGCTGCTTGTAAAGCTCACTCCGTGAGTTTTGTATAAGCGCCGTATGTCGGAACCGAGGAACGGTCATTCACTGGAAACTTCCAAGTGAAAACTGTCCCTGGGAGTTTGGCGATGAATGATGATCAAAAGAAGCAAGCCCTGGCGGCCTGGCACAAGCTCCTGAACGAGCCCGAAATTCGCATGGATGCTGAAGAACAGTACGACGAGTTGCTCAAGGCCGCCGACGAGATGGAACGTACCGGGCTGATCAACAGCTCGGAATGGCGCAAGTTGGTGAAGGCGGCGGGTACTTCATTTGCAAAAGCGATAGAGGGCGTGGGCGGCGGCACTTAGCTGGGCCGCACACTGGCATTTAAGGCAACTCCTCCCAACTAACCTGGATCAAGCCATTTTCCTGTGCGTGGCTTCGCAGCGCATCAAAGTCTTGTTGATCGTGATTGTCCCCATATGAAAGCCCAATCCCTGAATGCAGGCAGGCGTAGTACCACGCGTCTGCCTCAGACATGTGGGAGTCGGGTTGAATAAAAATATGCCGAGTCTTGTTGAAGCCATACGTGATTTGAAAATATCGAGGGCGGGTCATCCGAATCTCCAGGTGCTGTCACTACGACATTGATGGCGTAGTGCCAGTTCCTTCTGTTTTCGGACTTTTGTCTGCTTCAATAAATAAGCGATGTTTTGCCTTCATTCAGTCTTGCACGCGCTCAGGGCATATTGACGCGGGGGCGCTCAGCCAGCATGCATTGAAGGCATTCGTTATTAAGCTGCAAACATTCTTCCTCGGCTTCTTTCCGTGTCGGGTAGGTTGTGGGCAGCCTGCGCTTTTCTTCATTGTCATAGAGGTTGAACCCTATGGGGGCGGTTTTGCAGTAGAAGCGCGTTCCGTTGCGCGTTGACCCCGTTTCCGTGGGAATGGCGGGAACCACAACGAATCTTGGAATCATCCTCGCGTACTCCTTCTGAATTCACCTTAATGGATAGCGGCTACTGGCCACTACCGCAAGGGAGCATTTGAAGTATCCGATGAAAAGGCCGGTCTGCTAAACAGTTGCTGGCCGGGAAGTCATCAGGAGCTAGAGCGGCGGCGATCGACGCCAGAAGGGTTGCCGGTGTTTATCAGCCTTCGCTCTGCCAGGATGTTGTGAAGTGCCTGGCGGGCGTCAGCGTCCAGCTGGTGCTCTCTTTCCTTGAGTTCAAGGAGAATGGGGCTGGACCAGGTGCGATAGGTTTTCTCGGCTTTGTGAATAGACGTCATTTATCCTCCTTGATCACGCGCCCGCTGGGTAACAGGGCCATACGATTCGGTAGAAACCCTAGTCGAGGAAATGGCTTTGCGCCAGTGAATTGCACTGCAATGGTGCGTCTGTTGACGCATGGCAGGTCAAGTGGGTCTCTGAGATTTCGATTGCCGCTCGCCTGATGAAGAAAAGCAGACTTTTTGGATTAGGGGGTTGACCACGTATTTAGATGCTGTACTATTCGCCTCCCGCTAACGAGCATGTAGATGTTTGTTCTGGCGTAAGTAATTGATTTTACTAGTGAAATCAGAAACTTTTTAGGTTGCAAATTGAAAAGGGTGTGCTGTAGAATGCGCGCCTCGGTTGAGACGAAAAATCTTAACCAACCGCTCTTTAACAACTGAATCAAGCAATTCGTGTGGGTG